>NZ_JBEPTC010000007.1:0-221446 GCF_040549275.1 Thalassospira sp. MBR-102 | reverse complement strand
TTTCATCTCTTCTCCACTGACCGTTAAAACGGCGACAGTGAATCAAAATTGGGCTGCTTTGGGAATCCCTGCAATTAAATGTCGATTGGTCCTAGTAAAAGGCGTTTCATTTTATCTGGCTTAATCGTGTGATTGAACTGAACCGACTCATGCGTGCGAATAAACGCGATGACAAACACTTGTCTTAGCGCTGTTCAAAATTCGGCTAATAATAAGGGAGGTGGCGGAGAGACAGGGATTCGAACCCTGGGTACCCGTAAAGGCACGCCGGTTTTCAAGACCGGTGCATTCAACCACTCTGCCATCTCTCCGCATTGTGGTGGCGGTTATCGCCCTGCGCGCTCTCAATAAATTGCCGGGATGCACCTGTCAATATGCCAGTGTCGGCTTTGTTAAATTTCTTAGGGGGGTAATTTACGTTCAGGCATACTCGAGACATTTAACAAGTCTTAACGTGTAAGACGGTATCAGCATTATGAAGCGCACAAAATGAGTGCAGATACAAAGATGACTGGATCCCCTGTCAAAGTGATTGGGAATTTTAAATTGAACCGGCACGAGGCGAGCAAAATGAATTATCGGATCATCGGGACTGTAGCGTCAATTATTGGCATGCTCGTGACGGCTTCACCTGTTCTTGCTCAAGCCAATACCGATGAATTACCGGCCTTTACGACCGAAGGTTTTGAAGTGTGGCTGGCTGATTTCAAAAAGGATGCCGCGTCAAAGGGCATTTCCCAATCTACATTGGATGTTGCCTTTGCAAACACACAGCCGATCCCGAAAGTTATCGAGTATGATCGCAGCCAGCCGGAATTCAAACTGACCTTCGAACAGTATTTACAGCGTGTGGTCCCTCAGTCTCGAATAGATGAGGGACGCCGCAAATATGCCGAGAACCGTACCGTCATTGATGCTGCTGCCAAGAAATACGGTGTTCCGGGGCATTACCTGACGGCGTTCTGGGGAATTGAAACCGGGTTTGGACGTCATACTGGTGGATATTCGGTTGTTGACTCGCTCGCAACCCTGGCCTTTGAAGGTCGGCGCGCAGAATATTTCCGCACTGAACTGATCAATGCGCTTAAAATCATTGATGCAGGACATATCGCGGCAGAAAAGATGGAAGGGTCCTGGGCCGGTGCCATGGGGCAGGCGCAATTTATGCCCTCTACCTTCCTGAATTATGCGCGCGATGGAAATGGCGATGGAAAGATTGATCTTTGGGGCGCCAAGGAAGACGTGTTTGCCTCTGCTGCGAATTATCTGTCTACCGTTGGCTGGAAAACGGATGAACGCTGGGGCCGCAAGGTCAGCATTCCCGAAAATCTTGATAAATCAATGACAGGGCGCGAAATTCGCAAACCGATCAGCGAATGGCAGAAGCTTGGTGTGCGGATGCCCGACGGTTCCAGCCTGCCATCAGCCGATATGGAAGCCGCAATTGTCATTGTAAATGACGGTGTCGGACCTGCTTATATGGTTTATAACAATTTCCACACCATTATGCATTGGAACCGATCTACCTATTTTGCAATTGCAGTTGGCACACTTGCTGATGCGATTGCGGGTCGCTAGTTATTCTGGATTTATCAAATACAGGTTCAATATCTGGACGGGGACAACTGAATGCCGAGAAACGCGCGCAAGGCGCTTGTACAGGGCTGGAACAAAGGCCGTTGGGCTGCTGGTGCACTTGCCATGACCGTTTTATTGGCCGGTTGTGCTGAAACGCAACTTGCTGTCCATGGCGTCAAACGTATTGGAGGCTCCCAACAGCAGGCGCCAGTGCAAGTTGGCTCTTACAAAATTGGCAATCCTTATGAGATAGCAGGGCAATGGTATTACCCGGCGGCCGATTACGAGTACAAGGAAACCGGTATTGCATCCTGGTATGGCCCGAAATTCCATGGCAAGAAGACCGCGAATGGCGAAATCTTTGACCAGTACGAGGTATCTGCAGCCCACCGTACACTTCCAATGCCAAGTGTGGTGCGTGTGACCAATCTTGAAAATGGACGCTCGCTTAAGGTGCGCATCAACGATCGCGGACCGTTTGCGCATAGCCGTATCATTGATATGTCGCGCCGCGCCGCCCAACTTCTTGGGTTCGAGCAAAAAGGAACGGCCAAGGTTATGGTTGAAGTGATCGAAGATGAAAGCCGGCAGATGGCTGCAATTGCGCAGGGTAAGGCTGCGCCTGCTGTGACAGTAGCAGAACAGCAGACTGTTTCCGCAGCCCCCCGCGATACGGTGGAGACGGTTCAGCTTGATAATGACGGGCCGATTACGGACAGCGGGGAACCAACAAAGTCGACCATCCGGTTAACGCCGCCAGTTGAGAAGAGAGCAACCACACAATCTGTTGAGCAAACCGCACTTGACGGTACGGTTGATGAGGGCGAAGTCGTCACGGTTGAGCCTGTTTCACCGTCTTCAATCTATGTGCAGGCAGGTGCGTTTTCTGTTTATGACAATGCCCTTAACCTTCGGAACCGCCTGTATGACATGGCACCAAGCAAAATAGAGCCGGTTGACGTAAAGGGAACCACCTTTTACCGCGTTCGCCTTGGACCGTTAAATACCGTTCCGGAAGCTGACATTTTGCTCGAGCGGGTCATTGCCACGGGGCAAAATGGTGCAAAAGTTGTCGTCGAATGCGCCGATGGCGCTTTGCAAAGCAGCGTTTCAGGTTGCTAGGAATTTGTCGAAAAGTCGAAGCGGTTGCACAATTTTGCCGGATTTGCGACATAGAGACCGATCTTTGTCCGCCGCAGCAACGGCGGTACGATTTTTGAATTTAAAGAATAAGGTTAGGACGTTATGAGTTTGATGCCGCCAATTCCGTTCAAGACAAAACTGAACCGGGTAGTGGCCGGGGCCGCGATATTCGGCTCGGCCATGGCGATATCCCTGACCAGTGCATACGCCCTCGAGACAACTGCACGCGAAGCCTATCTGATGGATTTCGACACCGGTACGGTCTTGCTTGACAAGAATGGTGACGCGCTTACCGAACCGGCATCAATGACCAAAATGATGACGGTTCATATGCTGTTTGATCGCATCAAAAGTGGCAGCGTATCGCTTGATGACACGTTTCATGTTAGCGAAAAAGCATGGCGCAAGGGCGGATCGAAAATGTTCGTCGAGGTAAACTCCGATGTTTCGGTCAACGATTTGCTGCATGGCATTATTGTTCAGTCGGGAAATGACGCCGCCATTGTCGTCGCCGAAGGACTGGCTGGAACCGAAGAAGCCTTTGCTGAGGAAATGACCGCCGAAGCCCGCAAAATCGGTATGACAAAATCCGTGTTTAAAAACGCAACCGGCTGGCCAGATGAAAGCCATCTGGTCACGGTGCACGATCTCGCTATTCTTGCACGCGACACCATCCGGAATTTTCCCGAGCTTTATAAGCTCTATGCCGTAAAGGAATTCACGTATAACGGTATTCGCCAGCCAAACAGGAATCCGCTTTTGGGCACCAGTGCCGGCGTGGATGGCATGAAAACCGGTCACACTGAAACGGCTGGCTATGGCCTGACCGCGACAGCAGAACGTGATGGTCGACGCCTTATTCTTGTGGTGAATGGTCTGGGTTCCGTACGTGAACGCCGGACAGAGTCCCAAAAATTGCTCGATTGGGGCTTCCGCGAATTTGACAATTACGACCTGTTTGATTCCGGCGAAGTTGTAAGCTCAGCCAACGTCTGGCTTGGTTCTGAAGCAAAAGTCGATCTGGTCACCGATCAGGACATTCTTTTGACTCTGCCGCGCACCAATCGTGACGACATGAAAGTTTCGGTCGTTTACGAAGGCCCAATTCCGGCTCCGATTGCTGCGGGACAGCAGGTTGCAACGCTTAAAGTCGAACTTCCAGGCGGAGAGCCGCATGAATTCCCACTTTACGCGGCAACCGAAGTTGATCGCCTTGGCTTTATTGGTCGCATCGGTGCGGCAATCAAATACCTGCTTTGGGGAGCAAACGGGTGAGTGTGGTGCCCGGTTTATTCATCAGCTTTGAAGGTGGTGAAGGCAGTGGCAAAACAACCCAGATACGTCGGCTTGAGAGCTGGTTCAGTCAGCGCGGACGCGCCGTTGTCGTAACCCGAGAACCCGGTGGTTCACCGGGAGCTGAGGAAATCAGAAATCTTTTGCTCACCGGCGACCCGGGACGTTGGGATGCCGTGACGGAGGCGTTGCTGATGTTTGCATCGCGTCGCGACCATGTTGAACGCACCATTCGCCCTGCACTTTGCGAAGGCAAGGTTGTGCTGTGTGATCGCTTTGCCGATTCCTCAGTCGCCTATCAGGGATATGGTCATGGTCTTGGCGCAGAATATATCCGCAATCTTTGGCACGTCGCGATTGGCGATTTCAAACCTGATCTGACACTTATTTTTGATCTACCGGTTGATGTCGGTCTGAAACGGGCGGGGGCTAGATTTGCCAATGTTAGTGCGGCAGAAGACCGCTTTGAGCGTATGGGATCAGATTTCCATCAACGGCTTAGACAGGGCTTTATCGATATTGCCCGTGAAAATCCGGAACGCTGTAAAATTATCGACGCCTACAGTGACATCGATACCGTTTCCGAACGCATGATTTCGGCAGTTTCTTCCAGATTATCCGCGCAGGGGACCGGATAATGGCTGTTGATGATCAGGAAGAAAATGGTACTTTCCCAACGCCCCGCCGCAATGGCCATTTCGTAGGTCATGACGACGCTGAAAAGACCATTCTGGATGCTTGGAACAGTAAACGCATGCATCATGCATGGTTGTTATGCGGCCCCCGCGGGGTCGGCAAGGCAACACTCGCCTATCGTATGGCGCGTTTCGTTCTTTCTGGTGGCAATGAACAGGGCGGCGGGTTGTTTGGAGATGCTCCCGAAGGACTACATGTTGATCCTGAAAACCCTGTTTTCCGTCGCATTGCAGGGGGTGGGCATGGCGATCTCAAGGTTATTGAACGCCAGTATGACGAAAAGAAAAAGCGTCTGCAGGGGGAAATTACCGTTGATAGCGTTCGTACGGTTGGCAATTTCATGTCAAAAACCGCTGCCGAAGGCGGCTGGCGGATTGTCATTGTCGATGCTGCCGATGAATTGAACCGGAACGCGGCCAATGCGATTCTCAAGGTTCTTGAAGAACCGCCTGCGAACGCAATGATGATCCTGGTTGCGCATCAACCTGGCAAGCTTTTGCCGACGATCCGATCGCGCTGTCGCCGTCTTAATCTTGGTGTTCTTGAAGACCATCAGGTGATCGATCTTCTGGGGCGCTATTGCCCGGACCTTGATCTTGATGACCGGGATGCGTTGTCTGGTCTGGCAGAAGGCAGTATTGGCCGGGCATTGCAACTGCACGATGTTGGCGGGCTTGAGTTTTATACCGAAATGGTCCGTTTGCTCGCGGCATTGCCGGATGCGGACGTGCTGGCACAGCATAAATTTTCAGAACGGTTTTCCCAGGCGGATCGTGATGCCGCCTTTGCCACGGTGACGAACCTCCTGCATTGGTGGCTAGGTCGTCTGATACGCTTTGCGGCAACGGGGCAGGCGCCGCGCGAAGTGATTGTGGGGGAATTGCCCGCGATGCAGCGCATGGCCGCTGCGCAACCGCTTGATCAATGGATTGAGGTGTGGGAAAAGATCAGCGAACTGATGAGTGCCACGCGTGGTTTGCATCTTGATCGCAAACAGGCTCTACTCAATGCGTTCTTCATGCTTGAAGAAACCATGCGAAACTGAAAAAAGCACCGATCAACCGGAATTATGACCATAACGGCCCATTTCGGGCCGTTTTGTTTCACGACTTGCGCGAAGGATTTGCGATCATGACCGGGCACAAACAGCCCTATTACATCACAACACCGATCTATTACGTTAATGACAAGCCGCATATAGGACATGCCTATACCACGCTTGCCTGCGACGTTCTGGCCCGCTTCAAGCGCCTGGACGGTTATGACGTGATGTTCCTGACCGGCACCGATGAACATGGCCAGAAGGTCGACAAATCGGCTGCGGCCAAGGGGATCGATCCGCAAACCTTTACCGATCAGGTCTCGCAGAATTTCCGCGATCTTGCCGTTCATATGAATTATTCAAATGACGATTTCATTCGCACGACCGAAGAACGCCACAAGAAAGCCTGTCAGGCACTCTGGAATACATTGCTTGAAAAGGGCGAAATTTATCTTGGCTCTTATGACGGTTGGTATTCCGTTCGCGATGAGGCGTTCTATGGCGAAAAGGAGCTGATTGAAAAGGATGGGGAAAAGGTTGCACCAACCGGTGCCCCCGTCGAGTGGGTTTCCGAGCCCAGCTATTTCTTCAAGCTGTCCGCCTGGGGCGATCGCTTGCTGAAATTCTATGACGACAATCCCGATTTCATTGCGCCACAGTCACGCCGTAACGAGGTGATCAGCTTTGTAAAGGGTGGCATGCATGATTTGTCGGTATCGCGGACCAGCTTTAAATGGGGCGTACCGGTACCGGGCGACGAAGATCATGTCATGTATGTCTGGCTTGACGCGTTGACCAACTATCTGACCGCGATCGGTTATCCGGATGCGGATCCGGCGAAACTTGCAAAGTTCTGGCCTGCAGATCTGCATATGGTTGGCAAGGATATACTTAGGTTCCATGCTGTTTATTGGCCTGCATTCCTTTTGGCCGCCGGGATCACGCCGCCGAAACGGGTCTTTGCGCATGGCTGGTGGACCAATGAGGGGCAGAAAATCTCTAAATCGCTGGGCAATGTGATTGATCCCTACGACCTTACAGATCGGTATGGTTTGGATCAGACACGTTATTTCCTGCTGCGCGAAGTTCCTTTTGGCAACGACGGTGACTTCTCGCATCGTTCGATGGTCAACCGCATGAATAGCGAGCTGGCCAACGATCTTGGCAATATGTGCCAGCGCGTCCTTTCGATGATCCACAAGAATTGCAACGCTTCTGTCCCGACCGCAGGCGACTTTACCGAGGCTGATCAGGCCATCCTTGGTAAGGCCTATGGCATGCTTGATACCGTTCGTCCGTTATTTGATGCACAGGCATTTCATAAAGGCATCGAAGCAATTTGGGAATTGGTTGGTGACGCGAACCGCTACGTCGATGAAATGGCTCCTTGGGGCTTGAAAAAGACCGACCCGGCGCGCATGGAAACTGTACTGTATGTCCTTGCCGAAGTCATTCGTCATGTCGGTATTCTCGTGCAGCCGCTGATGCCCGCATCTGCTGCCAAAATCCTTGATCAGCTTGTTCTACCGCTCGATCAGCGCGGATTTGAACAGCTTGGCGCAGATCACGCTCTGGTCGCAGGCACCAAACTGCCAAAGCCGGAAGGCGTATTCCCGCGCTATGTCGAAGACGAAGGAGAGAAGGCATGAATGTCGCACTTGTCGACAGCCACTGCCATCTGGATTATCCCCAGTTTTCCGAAGACCTTCCGGGCACAATTGAACGTGCCCGGAATGCTGGTGTCGGTATGATGGTCAGTATCGGCGTCAAGCTTTCGACTTTCGAAAATGTTCGCGCCGTCGCTGCCAAAGCTGACCACATTTACTGCACGGTCGGTGTCCATCCGCACGAGGCGGGCGAGGAGGGGCTTTCATCACCTGATCGCCTGATCGAAATGGCATCCGATCCGAAGATTATCGGTATCGGCGAAAGCGGCCTTGATTATTATTACGATCATGCCCCCCGCGAAGCACAGCGCCAAAGCTTTCGCGCCCATATTGCCGCATGTCGCGAAACCGGTCTGCCGTTAATTGTCCACACACGTGACGCAGACGACGACACGATGGATATCCTTGAAGAGGAATATGAAAAGGGGCCGTTTACTGGTGTCATTCATTGCTTTTCAAGTTCGGCGACGCTGGCGCAACGTGCCTTGAAGATTGGTTTTTATATCTCGTGCTCCGGGATTATTACCTTCAATTCCGCAAAAGAAATTCAGGCAGCGGTCGCTGATGTTCCGCTTGACCGTTTGCTTGTGGAAACCGATGCGCCATATCTGGCACCAGTCCCGAAGCGCGGTAAACCAAACGAACCAAGCTATGTCGCACATACAGCGGCAAAACTTGCTCAGATCAAGGGCGTTGATGTTCAAGAAATAGCTCGGATAACCAGCGATAATTTCTTCACACTATTCAAGAAAGCTGATCGCAAGAATCTTCTGTCCCCGGAGGCGGGCGAACAGTGACAAAAATCACCATTCTGGGCTGCGGATCATCAAACGGTGTCCCATCCGTTGGCTTGGGATGGGGAAAGTGCAATCCGAAAAATCCGAAAAACCGTCGTCTGAGAAGTTCAATCCTGATCGAGCAGGGAGGTAAAAAAATCCTGGTCGATGTGACACCGGATTTTCGTGAGCAGGCATTGCGCCATGACATCAATCACGTTGATGCGGTGCTGTTCACACATGCACATGCAGATCATGTCCATGGCATAGATGAGCTTCGCTGGATCAATGTCGCGATGCATCGACCGATCAATATTTACGCGTCTGCCGAAACCATCTCTGACATTGATCATCGTTTTGCCTATGTGTTTGAACCATTGGCCAACGGCACAGACTTTTATTACAAACCTGTGCTGATCCCGCATGTGATATCCGGGCCGTTTGAGGCGGCAGGGGTTCCGATAACCGTTTTCCGTCAGGATCACGGTTACGGTGAAACACTTGGCTTCAAAGTTGGGAAATTTGCCTATTCAACGGACGTGGTCAATTTCCCGGAAGAATCTCGAGAACATCTTTACGGGCTAGATGTCTGGGTTGTTGATTGCCTTCGTCATAAACCGCATGCGACACACGCACATCTTGAAAAGGCATTGCAGTGGGTTGAGGAATTCAAACCCAAACAAACTTACTTCACGCATATGAGCATTCTTTTTGATTACGATGAAGCAATGGCAGATACGCCGGATCATGTCGCGCCAGCGTATGATGGGCTGGTTATTGATCTGGATTGAAGGTCGGAAAGGTTGTTCGTTCTCCTACATCACAAAGTTCTATAATATATATTATGACAAATTAAACGTTATCTGTTTAATGAGAAAGCTCAGTCAAGCTGTTGTTATAAAACATAATACTTTTTCATGATCGGCGTTGTTAAATTTCTGCTCGACTATCATCATGACACATTCCAAGCTTTTCTTTTTGCGCCTGTCGTCTGTATTTTCGTACGCGAACCTCTTGGCTGCAGACCAATCAATGAGCGGATCTGGGTGGTTCACCACCCTTCTCTACGATTACCTCATGATCAAGCAGTGGTGCGACGTCATAGTCGCTGGCGTCCATCATACCGGAGACACGCTGCAGGGCTGCGATGAGGAAGCTTTGCTCCCACTCGTCAAGCGCCTTGAACTTATCAGAAAACCGATCATGAAGTGCCATTGGTGCACGACCCAGAACATTTCGACCATGCTCGGTCAATTGCACAAAGACCTTTCGTTTGTCTGTATTTCCGCGCGCACGCATCACGAGGTTCATCGCCTGAAGCCTATCGACAAGCGCCGTTGCGGAAGCCTGGGCAAGATTGACCTTCCCGGCGATTTCCCCAACGGTCATTTCCCCGAATTCTTCAAGAGACTGGAGGACAATAAGTTGCGATGTCTTGAGGCCGGTGACTTTTCCAAGCTTTTTGGCGTGAATGTCGCTGGCACGTAAAATGCGTCGAATTGAAATGAGCGCTTCGTGCAACTTGTCCATGCAGCAATTTCCGGAATTTGTTGTTCTGATTTGACCAACTAATACCCCATAAAACTGATACTCTGCAACGTTTTCCGGACTCTTTACATAGATGATCGAAATATATTTCAATCGAAATCCGTTGTATCATCTATGCAAATTTCTTTGATTTCCCCATAAAGCGAATGGGCCCACAAAAAATAAAATATCAAATAATATCAATATATTGAGAGATGTCACGATTTCATCACAGAGCGCATGTTGACCTTTTTGCATCGATATTCTATATATTTATCGCGACATGAAAGATCGTGTATCGAAATAATAGAGCAGATAGACCGATGAAAATTGCCACCACAAACGGCAATAACGGCCGTAAAGCCAATTTGATGATCCGGAAACCCAAGGCCACAGACGGTGCAGCAGTCAATGAATTGATTGCTGAATGCAAGCCGCTGGACGAAAATTCTGTTTATTGCAACCTTTTGCAATGTTCGCATTTCGCAGATACCTGCGTGATCGCAGAACTTAACGGCGAGCCCGTAGGGTTCGTTTCCGGCTACATTGTTCCGGAAAATCCGGAACGTCTGTTTATCTGGCAGGTTGCCGTTTCACCAAAGGCGCGCGGCCTGAAGCTTGCGAAGTCCATGATTCTTGAAATACTTGATCGCCCGATTTGCCATGACGTAACCGAACTGCAGACGACCATCACGTCGTCGAATGCACCGTCACAGGGTGTTTTCCGTTCCGTGGCACGCGAACTGGAGACCGAGGTCAAACGCAAGGTCCTGTTCGAACGCGAAACGCATTTCGATGGCGCATCCGCAAGTGAAATACTTTGGCAGATCGGCCCGTTCGAGCGTGAGGACGTTGCGCGCGTAGCAGCCTGATCGCCAGATCATCATTTTCCTGCTTTCTGCTGTCATTTAGTTGGAACAAACCGGCTTGCCCGGACGTTTGCTATGACAGGACCATTTTTTTATTTTCCCAATCAAAAGAGGGAATTATGACTGTATTTGATCGTCTTGAATCGGAAGTCCAGAGCTATGCTCGCTCCTTTCCTGTTACCTTTGAAAAAGCGGAAGGTGCTTGGCTGACCGATACCGTTGGCAAACGTTATCTCGACTTCCTTGCTGGTGCAGGTAGCCTTAACTATGGGCATAATCACCCTGTGTTGCAGGAAAAACTGATCGATTATATCAAATCGAACGGCATTACTCATGGCTTGGATATGCACACCAAGGCCAAGGCTGCTTTCCTGAATGCAATGGAAAGCAAAGTGCTGAAACCACGCAACATGGATTATAAAATCCAGTTTACAGGCCCAACCGGTACCAACGCGGTTGAGGCGGCCCTTAAGCTTGCGCGCCGTGTAAAAGGACGCGAAACCGTGATTTCATTCACCAATGGTTTCCACGGTGTAACACTTGGTGCACTGGCAATTACTGGTAACGAGCATCATCGTGGTGCTGCCGGGGTATCTCTTGATAATGCCGTGGCGGTCCCCTTCGATGGTTACATGGGTGACGGTGCCGACACGACTGAATATCTGGACCGTGTTCTGGGCGACAATTCAAGTGGTATCGCCCTGCCAGCTGCCATCATCGTTGAAACCGTTCAGGGCGAAGGCGGGCTGAACGCTGCTGATTTTGACTGGCTGAGAAAGCTGGAACAGGTCTGCCGTAAGCACGATATCCTGCTGATCGTTGATGATATTCAGGCGGGTTGTGGCCGAACAGGCACCTTCTTCAGCTTTGAGCCAGCCGGGATCAAGCCCGATATGGTGACGCTTTCTAAATCGCTTTCGGCTTATGGTTTGCCGCTGGCGGTTGTTCTGATCAAACCGGAATATGATGTATGGCATCCGGGTGAACACAATGGCACGTTCCGCGGCAATAACCATGCATTTGTGACGGCGGCGGCTGCACTTGATCATTTCTGGTCGGATGACAGGTTCGCTAGCGATATCCGAGACAAGGCCGACTTCCTTGGCAAGCGCCTTGAACAGATTGCCGAACGCTATGGCGATGGGAAAATCTATCGCAAAGGTCGCGGCTTGATGCAGGGTATCTGCTTTGAAAGTGGCGAGGTCGCATCCAAGGTTACCAAGGAATGTTTCGCGCACAATCTGGTTATCGAAACCAGTGGCCCGGAAGACGAAGTCGTCAAATGCCTGGTGCCCTTGATCATTTCCAAAGAAGATCTGGCCCACGGCCTTGATATTCTGGAAATGGCGACCGCCAAGGCAATGGACAAGGAAATTGTTGCACCAAAGGCTGCTGCTGAATGATTTTATCTGGGCGACATCACGGTGTCGCCCTGCCCCACGGTTCTAATTAAATCAAAGAGTTATACATGATTGTTCGTACACTGAAAGAATGTGAAGCATCCGGTCGCCGTATCGTCGCCGATAACTGGGAAAGCACTCGTCTGTCGCTTGCTGATGATGGCATGGGTTTCTCGTTCCACATCACCACGATCTATGCCGGCACCGAGACCGAAATTTGCTACGCCAACCATTTCGAGACCGTGTATTGCATTTCTGGTAATGGCGAAGTCGAAACCATCGCGGACGGCAAGAAATACAAGATCGTGCCTGGCACAGTTTACATACTCAATAAGCACGATCGTCATTATCTGCGTGGTGGCACTGAGGATATGGTGGTTGCCTGTGCGTTCAACCCGCCGCTTAACGGGCGCGAAACCCACGATGAAAACGGGGTTTACCCGCTTGATGGTGATGCACTCGCCAGCTAGGGCTTTTGCTTTGGGGCGGCCATTACGGACCGCCCCAAGCTTTGAATGAATAGACTTTTCAAGGAAACGCCCCCAAAGGAGGCAACATGCTTTCAGCCCAGAAAAAGACTGTCGCAAAAACGGACGCTGGGCATAGCGTTCACAAGATCGGCGGAACATCGATGTCGCAGGTCAATGCCGTAATGGACAACATCCTTGTCGGCAATCGTAGCGATGAAGAACTTTATAACCGCGTTTTTGTGGTTTCGGCTTATGGCGGTTTCACTGACATGCTGCTGGAAAACAAAAAGACCGGTGAAGCCGGCGTTTATCAGCTTTATGCGGGTTCGGAAACCGATTGGGCATGGGGCGATTCCCTGACCAAGGTTTCTGAAAAGATGTGTGCGATTAACGAAGAAATCTTTGGCGATGCGCCGGAGCTCAAGCTGGCAAATGCATTCGTTCAAGAGCGTATCGAAGGCACGCGCAGTTGTCTGATGGACCTGCATCGCCTGTGCAGCTTTGGGCATTTCAAACTTGAAAAGCATTTGCTGACTGTTCGCGAAATGCTCAGCGCGATTGGTGAATCGCATAGTGCCCACAACACCATGCTGTTGCTCCGTGCCAAGGGTGTTAATGCTGTTTTTGCCGACCTTTCTGGCTGGCGTGAGCCGGAAGCATCAACGCTTGATGGCCGTATCGAAAAGGTATTTTCCGATATCGACATCGCCAAACAGCTTCCGATTGCCACTGGCTATGCCCAGTGCAGCGAAGGTTTGATGAGCATCTATGGTCGCGGATACAGCGAAGTAACGTTTTCGCGTATCGCCTGCCTGACACAGGCCCGCGAAGCGATCATTCACAAGGAATTCCACCTGTCGAGTGCTGATCCTCGCATCGTCGGTGAGGATGCCGTGCGTCCGATTGGTCGCACCAGCTATGATGTCGCCGATCAGTTGTCAAATATGGGCATGGAAGCCATTCATCCGCGCGCAGCAAAGGGGCTGCGTCAGAATGATATCCCACTTCGTATTGCCAATACGTTTGAGCCGGAACATCCGGGGACCGTCATTGACGATCATTGGGACCCGGATGACAGCCGTGTCGAAATCGTGACTGGCGTACCGACAGCATTCGAGATCGAAGTGTTCAATCAGGACATGGTTGGTGTTGCCGGTGGTGAAGAAACAATTCTGAGTGTCCTGAAACGCTTCAAGGTTCCAACCGTCACCAAGAACCTGAATGCAAACACGATCACGCATTATGTATCCGCACCGCTTAAGCAAATCCGCCGCTGTGTGGATGAGATCGAAGAGAAACAACCCGAAGCGAGTGTGAAAACCCGCAAGGTTGCAATTGTTTCTGTGATCGGTGCCAATATTGATCAGCCGGGCCTATTTGCCCGTGCGGTTGGCATTCTTGACGCCGACGGCATTGAACTGGTCGCCAGCCACTATCCAAGTCGCCGTGTTGATCTTCAGTTCGTGGTTGCCGAAGGCGACTTCAACAAGGCAATTAAGGCGTTGCATCGGGGGCTTGTCGAAGGCAAGCATAGCAAAGCTGACGATAAAAGCGTTGCCAAACCCGAAGAGCGTGCCGCAGCCTGATTAAATCAAGCGGCAATTACAAATCGAAAACCGCCAGTCATCTTCTGGCGGTTTTTGTTTTGCCTTGCTTTTCCGCGAGCTTGCCATGCAGGGTATGTCGCGTTACGACAGAATGAACAAGTCACAACGAATAAGCAGGACATTACGGACATGGCGAACCATAACAGCAAGGCAATCAATGCATTACTGGATGTCATGGCCAGATTACGTGATCCCGATGGCGGCTGCCCTTGGGACCTGGAACAGAATTTTGCGACCATCGCCCCCTATACAATCGAGGAGGCATATGAAGTTGCCGATGCGATTGCCCAGAATGATATGAGCGAACTGCGCGAGGAACTTGGCGATCTGTTGCTTCAGGTCGTTTTTCATTCGCAGATGGCCACCGAAGAAGGTCATTTCACCTTTGAAGATGTCGCAAACAGCATTGTTTCGAAAATGATTGATCGTCATCCGCATGTCTTTGGCGATGGTGATGCCATAACCACGGATGGTGTCAATCAGACATGGGAAAAGATCAAGGCCGAAGAACGTGCGCAAAAGGCTGAAACAAAAGGGCAGCAACGCCATAGCGCCCTTGACGGTGTGGCAAGCGCCCTGCCCGCGCTGATGCGTGCCGAGAAACTGACGAAACGGGCTGCGCGTGTGGGGTTTGACTGGCCATCCACGGATGAAGTTTTTGATAAACTGCATGAAGAAATCGGCGAGCTGCAGGCCGAACTGACTGAAAACCCTGATCAGGATCGGATTGAGGACGAACTCGGTGACATGCTGTTCGTCATGGCCAACCTGTCGCGCAAGCTGGGTGTTGATCCCGAAGTTGCCTTGCGTCGCGCAAACCACAAATTCACACGACGTTTTCATTTCATCGAAAACGAATTGGCACGCGACGGGCGAAGTGCAGGGCAATCCGATCTGGAAGAAATGGATGCGCTTTGGAACGCCGCCAAACAGGCGGAGCGCAATAGCGGTTGAAGGATAAAGAGCGAAAACTACTCGAACAAAGGCAGCAATAACTCGTTCATTTCCGCCCAAAGTTCAGGTGAGGATGCACACAGTAAACCTGGCGCATTGCCATTGGCGTGATATTCATTCGATCTGTCAGCGGTGATATATTTGGCAACACCACCAGCCTCCCGCACAAGCAAGGTGCCGGGCGCATGATCCCAGGGTTTCAGGTTGCGATAGGCGCAGAAATCAAAAAGTCCCCGGGCAATTTCCTGATATTCGGCCCCACAACAGGAATAGTGGGCAATCTCGTCAAAGAAATCGATATGACCATAATGCTTGCGAATACGATCACGCGCGAACGAGATCAGAAATCCCTTGGCATCTTTAGCTGCCTGAATGTCTGAGCGAACCCGGACGGGGGTGGCATTATGATACGTCCCCGCCCCTTTTTCCGCGGCAGTTGCCGAACCCTCAATAGGGTCAACGATCCACGCAGCAATAGTTTCGCCACCGTGATAAAGGGCAACCATGCAGCGAAACGGCTGTTTGTGGTGGGCGAAGTTTTTGGTGCCGTCTACAGGATCGATGATCCAGATCGGGGCATCTTCACCAAACACACGTTCCGGCAGTTTCGGGTCGGCATGCGCGGCCTCTTCACCCAGTGCGACACTGCCGGGCAAAAGATCGCAAAACCTCTTTGTTAGAACACGTTCTGCCTCGGTATCCGCAATCGTTACCAGATCCATTGCATGGGTTTTGGTATCGATGTCGCCTTTTTCCAGCTGCCCAAAACGCGGTGCGATCTCTTCTGCCGATACTTCGCGGATAATCTCAGTCACCTTATCCATATCGACACTAAGCACACTTTGTTCCTTTCCAGTCTGAGTTCTAACAGGCAATTCTAGACCAAATGCAGATCAAACCCGGATTTGGCGCACCAATCTTCGAAACGACCGACGCGACTGTCATCAATTCTGACCTGCACCGAAATGCCGTCCTCACCGTCAATCCGTTTTAGCACTTCGCCCTGTTCATAGAGCCGAGCCAACGCCTTGCCATCCGAATAAGGGACAAGCAGCTCGAAAACAGGCATGTCTTCGGTCAGCCTATCCTCGATCAGAGCCAGCAACGCATCACAGTTGGTGCCTTTGATCGCTGATATTGCAATCGTATTGGCATTACGTGCCGAATATTCCTGCACAGCGGTCAAATCTTCGCCTTCAAGCTGATCGCATTTGTTCAGCGCCTCGACCAGCTCTTCGCCGTCAATTGCCTTTTGCAGACCAAGCGCTTTTAGAACTTCCAGCACGTCAAGCTTCTGGGCTTCCGCCTCGTGCGAGGAGGCATCACGCACATGCACGATCAAGTCAGCTTCGAGAACTTCTTCAAGTGTCGCCCTGAACGCTGCTACAAGATCGTGCGGCAGGTCTGAAACAAATCCGACAGTATCGGACAGGATCACCTTACGACCACTTGGCAGTTCAAGACCGCGCATGGTCGGATCAAGGGTTGCAAACAGCATATCCTCTGCAAAGACGTCCGAAACGGTCAACTGGTTGAACAGCGTTGATTTGCCAGCGTTGGTATAGCCGACAAGTGCCACAATCGGATAAGGAACGCGTCGACGTGCCTCGCGATGAAGTTCGCGTGTCCGCTTGACTTCCTCAAGCTCACGGCGAAGTTTGGCCAGCTTGTCGCCAATCAAACGACGGTCGATCTCGATCTGGCGTTCCCCAGGACCGGCAAGGAACCCGCGACCGCCACGCTGGCGTTCAAGGTGCGTCCATGTGCGAACCAGACGGGACTTTTGATAGCTCAGCAACGCCAGTTGAACCTGCAGGCGCCCTTCACGGGTGCGCGCACGATCAGCAAAGATTTCAAGAATAAGACCGGTCCGATCAATAACCTTGCATTTCCATTCCCGTTCCAGATTACGTTGCTGGATCGGGGAAAGCTGGCCATTGATCATGACAATGTCGGCTTCTTCGGCTTTGATCTGATTTCCAAGGCGTTCAACGACACCGGTCCCAAACAGGGTGGCCGGACGTGTCTTTGCTATGGGCACAACCTCTGCGCCCACAACTTCAAAATCCAGTGCGCCGGTCAGGCTGACGGCTTCTTCCAGTCGCGACGATGCGTCGCGCCAGGATCCAGCTTGATCCGCACGTTTCAGTTCCGGATGGAAAACGAGGACCCGGGGGCTGTCATCGTCGCCGTTAGCCCCCGCAGTCAGAGATTCATCAGCTATTTTCTTCGTCCGTTGCAGGCTGGCTCGGATCAAACAGTTTAATCGGTGTCGTCGGCATTACCGTCGAAATCGCGTGTTTGTAAACGAGCTGGGTGTGAGCATCGCGCCGCAGCAAAACAGAGAAATTGTCAAACCAGGTAATAATGCCCTGCAATTTGACTCCGTTGACCAGAAACACGGTAACCGGCGTTTTGTTTTTACGGCAATAATTCAGGAATACGTCCTGAACATTTTGTGATTTTTCCGCCATTGGTTAGACCTAGCCTTCTTTTATGAGCGTTTTTATCGTTTCGGGCGGTCAAGGAAAATGCAGAACCGACGACTTTTCTGTCAATTACGGTTCCGGCCCCATTTTTATGACCTGATTGAACTATAAGACTTTCGCAAAGCTTTTTACAAGCCTTACAAGCACTTCGCAATCGGGGAAATGCCAATCTGGTCCAAGATTCGCGGAATTCGTGGTGTCCCCGTGGCCGGTAATTCCGTCGCCGATCAGTATCGCGGTTGCACCAACATTGCGCGCGCACTGAATATCGACCACGCTATCACCCACAAACCAAAGATTCTCATATTGCGCCGCAGCAGAGTCGCCCATCGCCATATGCACCGGATCAGCCGCCGGTTTGTCTTTTTTTGCATCTGTAGCCCCGACCACACCACCGAAATAATGCCCCCAACCAAGATAGGCAACTTCCGAGCGCAGAAAATCACCGTTCTTGTTGCTGACCACCCCCATATAGGCACCAGTATCACGAAGCGCACCCAAAAGATTATGCGCGCCAGCGAGTGGCGTAAGGGTTTCCAAGTGTATCGCCTTGAAATGGGCATAGAAACGATCTTTGGCTTCTTCCCAGCGGTCGTCGCCAAAAAGGGTTGGGAAACTGTCCCGCAATGAACGCGCGACCCGTGTTTTTGTCTCGGCAAGGTCCCACCGATCCTTGCCAAAATCATCAAATGTCAGATTAAGAGCCGCCTGAATGGTTTCCCAGCTATCGACCAGCGTGTTGTCCCAGTCGAAAATAACGGCTTTGGGCGGCAATAGCATTTTTTCTGACATGAATATATCCGGAACGCACGTTAATCTGATTTACAATAATAATGCTGCAAGCCTTTGAATTTTTAGAAATATTCCAGCCGTACGGCAAACATCTTTTCGACCTTTTTTATTTGCTCGGAGCCCGCAAAGACCACAATCCGGTCATTGGCTTCGATTACCGTATTGGCGCGTGGCATCACGACTTCGCCATCGCGCAGGATTGCACCAAACACAACGCCTGCCGGCATGGCGATATCCTTGATCGCCTTGCCGACAATTGGTGCTGTCTCAAGTGCTTCGGCTTCCAGAACTTCGCCAAATCCTTCGGAAAGACTGTGCACCGCACGAATTCGCCCACGGCGAACATGGTGCAGAATGGTCGACACCGTCGTCATGCGCGGGCTGATGACAACGTCAATCCCAAGCTCGGAAACCAAAGATGTATAGGTGCTTTTGTTAATCAGGGTCAGCGCGCGCGGGCAGCCATACCGTTTCGCCAGAAGCGATGACAGAATGTTGGTTTCATCATCGTTAGTCAGCGCGACAACCGCCTCGGCATTGCCGACATTGGCCTCTTCAAGCAGTTCGGGATCAAGCACATCCCCGCGCAGAACCACGCTTTTCTTGGGCAGTTTCTGAGCTACGAAACGGGCACGTTCCGGATCAGCCTCGATCAGGCGGGTAGTGACACCTGGGAAGTTCTGATTGATTTCCTCGGCCAGGAAAAGTGCAATGTTCCCACCCCCGAAAATAACAATGCGTCGTGCTTCCGGGTCTTCGTGACCAAAGGCCGACATGGCACGATCCACCTGGTCACTGGACACCGCCAGATAGACCAGATCACCAGCCAGCATCTGATCATCGCCCTTGGGATAAACCGGTTTATCATTACGGATCATGCCAAGGATCGAAATATTCAGATCCGGAAAAAGCTGATGCAATTGACGAAGCGGTGTATTGATCACCGGACAATCTTCGTTGCAGCGAAGACCAAGGATTTTGACCTTGTCATCCGCAAACGGGATCATGTCGAATGCACCGGGTGCCCGCAAACGCCGTGCGACGGCGCGGGCAACTTCCATTTCAGGGGAAATCACAACGTCGATCGGCAACTTTTCACGGCCAAACAGGCTTGCCCATTCTGGCTGCAGATAGGTCTGGCTGCGAATACGGGCGATTTTCGTCGGCACATTAAACAGCGAATGCGCAACCTGACAGGCCGTCATGTTGACTTCGTCGGCAAAGGTCACCGCGATCAGCATATCTGCTTCATCGGCACCTGCCTGCTGCAAGACATCAGGATGTGATCCAAAGCCAATGATCCCCTTGACTTCCAGTGTATCGGAAATCTTGCGAACCAATTCTTCCGATTGGTCGATAACCGTCACATCATTGTTTTCGGCAGCAAGGTATTTGGCGATGTGGAAGCCCACCTGCCCGGCGCCGCAAATGATGACCTTCATTGTTTCGTCTCCCGTTCAAAAGTTCCGGATCGTATGAGGCGGCTTATTCAGCACGTTCTCCATTCACGCCCAGACTTTTGAGTTTTCGATGCAAGGCCGAACGTTCCATTCCTACAAAACTTGCGGTTTTGGAAATATTCCCGCCAAAGCGCTCTACCTGTGTCTGAAGATATTCCTTTTCGAACATCTCGCGGGCTTCACGCAGTGGCAATGCCATGATTTCACTGGTTTTATCAAAATTCAAAGATACAGGAACATCTTCAAACAGCTCGGCTGGCAGCATTTTACCGCTGATAATATCCGTACTGTCATCCGGCGCCATGATCATCAATCGTTCAATCACATTTCGCAGTTGACGAACGTTTCCCGGCCAGTCATAGGAATGCAACGCAGCCAATGCTTCCCCCGACAGTTTACGCTTTGGCAGGCCGGTCGCTTCGGCGTAACGCACAAGGAACCATTCGGCAAGATCCGGGATATCATCGCGACGTTGCTGCAATGACGGCACCTGCAAGGGTACAACATTCAGACGGTAGTATAAATCCTGACGGAAACGCTGTTCAGCAATACGCTCTTCCAGGTCGCGCGCAGTCGTCGCAACGACACGAACATCAACACTGACCGGAACAGAACCACCAACACGTTCAAAGGTTTGTTCTTGCAGCACACGAACGATTTTTCCTTGCGTTTCCAGTGGCATATCAGCCACTTCATCAAGCAAAAGCGTACCGCCATGTGCGAGTTCGAGCACCCCGGTGCGGGCTTCCCGATTTGCAGCCGCAACCGCACCAAACAGGGATTCCTCCATCGTTTCCGGCGAAATATTTGCGCAGTTCAGCACAACGAATGGTGCATCTGAACGGGCGGAATTTTTGTGGATCAGGCGCGCGACAACCTCTTTTCCCGAACCAGCAGGGCCTGAAATCAGGATACGGCTTCCTGTGCGGGCAACCCGATCAATGGCCTGGCGCAATCCGTTGATGGCACTTGAACTGCCGACAAGTTCGGTATCGCCCCCTGCCCGCATGGTTAGTTCGCGGTTTTCGCGGCGCAGGCGCGCATCATCAATGGCACGTTCAACCACCAGCAAAAGCCGATCCGTATTGAACGGTTTTTCGATGAAATCATATGCCCCGTTGCGTGAAGCTTCAAGCGCGGTTTCAATATTTCCGTGGCCGGAAATCATGACTACTGGGACTTCGCTATGCTCACGTTTGATCAGCTTCAGAGTCTCGATACCGTCGTGATCGCTTTCATCCATCCAGATATCGAGGATAACAAGGCTCGGACGGCGAGCAGCAACCTCGGAAAGCGCTTCCTGGCTGGAGCCTGCCTGACGGGTCTTGTGTCCTTCGTCTTCCAGAATTCCGGCAATCAGAGCCCGGATATCTTCTTCATCATCGACGATCAGAATATCGTGCGCCATGTCTTGACCAATATGCCCGTATTTAAATTATTGCTGATGAAACAACCAGATCAGTTGTTCAAAGAATTGCTGTCCGCAGTATCTTCTGCAGTTATGTGTTTGCCTGCGGTCGGAAACGCCAGCGTAACGGTTGCACCGCTCTCGACACCGTCGGCAAGTATAAGCTCTCCGCCATGGTCTTCCATGATTTTCTTGACGATTGCAAGACCAAGACCAGTACCTTTTGATCGTGTGGTGACGTAGGGTTCGGTCAGCCTTTCACGGTTTTCAACCGGCAGACCTTTGCCATTATCCGAAACTGTCACATAGATACGTTGATTTTCATCAGAACGTGTTACAGAAATTTCGATACGTCCTTGCGGAAGCTCGGTAACATCACCTTCCCGCCCCTCGATCGCCTCTGCGGCGTTTTTAAGGGTGTTGGTAAGACATTGGTTAACCTGACGCGCATCACAGGATACCTCAATTTCACGTCCTGCCTTTGCGTCGAAGTCATAGATGATTTTGGTGTAAGCCTGTTTTTGCAGGAACACGGCACCTTTCACCAGATCAACAATCTTTTCCGATTTCATCTTTGGCGATGGCATTCGGGCAAAGCTTGAAAATTCGTCAACCATGCGTCCAATATCTCCAACCTGACGAATAATCGTGTCGGTACAGGTTTTAAATACCTCGGTATCGCTTTGAATTTCCTTCAGATATCGACGTTTAAGACGTTCTGCTGAGAGCTGTATCGGAGTTAGCGGGTTCTTGATCTCGTGGGCGATACGGCGGGCAACATCGGCCCATGCGGCCATCCGTTGCGCGGTTTGAAGTTCAGTGACATCGTCAAAAGTTACGACATATCCGAAAATAGACCGGTCTTCCGCACGCTCGATCGTGACGCGCGCTAAAAGCATAAGGTTCAAACCATCGCGCCGTATTTCGATCTGCCGTGATTTACTGCGATCCCCTTCCTTGCTGAGATCTTCGAACAACACGGAAAATTCCGGGATAACCTCGCAGATCGACTTCCCGATAGCCCCATCCAGATCAATTCCCATCAGGTCCGACGCACTGCGGTTTGGAAGATTGATGTGACACTCTTCATCCAGTCCGATAACGCCTGCCGTCACACCACCCAAAATGGCTTCTGTAAAGCGCCGACGTTCATCATTCAGGCGGTTGGCCGCCACCAGTTCCGTTCGCTGCGTGTCAAGCTGGGACGTCATGCGATTGAAGGCACGGGTTAATGCCTCAAGCTCGTCCTCCTGCCCCGCAAGCGGAACGCGGAAGGTTAAATCGCCATCGCTGACTTTTTCGGCACCGATGATCAACTGAGAAATCGGTTCAACCAATCGCGTTGCGACCATCAGCCCTAGCGTAACCGCCGCCAAAAGCAGAACAACCGCGATCAGAACAAAGATCATGACAAAGGTGATCACGATCCCTGATCGTTCGCCTTCAAGGTTTTCGTATGCGGTAACCGCTTTGCGGGCCTTATCGATACGTTCCAGCACATTGGGATCGACGAACCGGCCAACAAGAAGATACCCGTCGATGAAGCTATCAAGATGTGTCATTGCGCGGATGCGATTATCGCTATTGCCCAAAATCAGAACCACATCATTATTTCGAGCGCGATCATATACTTCCTGCGGGATTGGCGACAAAACCGGATCGTATGAGAAACTGTAATCGGATTGCGCCAGAACGGCTCCGCTTCCATCAATAATGACGGCTTCGGGCAAACCACGTGCATCTGCCTGCGCCGTCAGAATTCTGTTGATCCGCTCCCGATCAGTCGCAAAGTTGACGCCAAGACGTTGAAGGTCATTGGCCGTTGCCAGAACATCGGCCCGGATCAGTTCCTGATGTTCTTTCAGATATGCTTCGGCAATCACCATACTTTCTTCGACGGCGGTTCGGATGCGATCACTGAACCATCCCTGAATACCGAAATGCAGGAACAACGCGGAAAATACGGCAACGATAATCGCTGGCGTTACCGCGACCAGTGAAAACAGCAGAACCATTCTTGTATGCAGTTTGGCGCCGGCCGTACCACGACGTCGCTCTGCCCATATCTGGACGAGCTTGCGGGCAACCAGCGTGGCAAGAGCAAGAACAAGAACAAGGTCAATATTCAGCAAAAGGATGATCAGACGAGGTTCTGGCCGTAGCGGTGCGGTACCGGTCATCGCGAGATAGGTCGCAAGAACAGATACAAGCGCGGCACAGACCAAACCTATCGCAAACTTTCGCGATTGGCTAAGTCGCCCCAGAAACCTGACAAACCACGACTGCATCAGACGACTGGTGACGGGTCGTCCGGCTTCGGTCATTTTGCGCCCCTAACAACTTCCAGTCCGAGATCACGAATTTTCTTGCGCAGGGTATTGCGATTAAGCCCAAGAACCTCGGCTGCCTTCACCTGATTGCCCCTGGTCGCTTCCAGTGTAACGGTCAAAAGCGGGCGTTCCATTTCACGCAGAATACGATCATAGAGACCACTTGATGGCAAATCCTCGTCATGGGCATCGTAATACTCGCGAACATGACGTTCGATCGATTCCGCAAGTGACTGAGGCTCTCCGACTGGGGCTGACTCGCTGATGTTATTTTCGGAAAACTCGGTTTCGATAACATCGACACCAATCACATCATGCGAATATAGAGCCGTCAGACGGCGAACCATGTTTTCCAGTTCGCGGATGTTGCCCGGCCAGCGATGCACCTTCAAACGCGCCATCGCATCGGAAGAAAGCGTCTTGCGAGGAAGTCCCTCTTCGCTTGCCTGCATCAGGAAGTGATTGACCAGTTCCGGGATATCTTCAAGCCGCTCCCGAAGGGATGGCAAACGGATCGGCACGACATTCAGGCGATAGAATAAATCCTCGCGGAAAGTTCCTTCGCGGATCAGTTTGCGCAGATCGCGATGTGTTGCCGCAACAATACGAACATTAACGCGGATTGGCGTGCGCCCGCCAACACGGGTATATTCGCCTTCCTGAAGGACACGAAGCAAACGGGTTTGGGCTTCAAGCGGCATATCACCGATTTCATCGAGAAACAGCGTACCGCCCTCGGCCTGCTCAAAGCGGCCAACCTTGCGTTCGTTGGCACCGGTGAAAGCACCCTTTTCATGACCGAACAACTCGCTTTCGATCAGTTCACGCGGGATTGCTGCCATGTTAATGGCAACGAACGGCCCATGACGACGACCGCCATATTCATGAAGTGCACGCGCTACCAGCTCCTTGCCGGTACCACTTTCACCAGTCACCATCACTGTCAGGTCGGTGTTCATCAACCGGGCCAGCGCACGATAGATTTCCTGCATTGCCGCGGAACGACCGATCAATGGCAGACGGTCATCACCTTCATCATCTGATGATTTGGCATTGTCGGCGGCTTGTGGTGTTTCAAGCGCACGATCAACAATGCTGATCAACTCGTTTAAATCAAAAGGTTTTGGAAGATATTCAAATGCACCGCGCTGTGCTGCTTTTACGGCTGTCATCAGGGTGTTCTGCGCGCTCATGACGATAACGCGTAAATCCGGTCGAAGCTTGCGGATACGCGGCACCATATCAAGCCCGTTTTCATCTGGCATCATAACATCCGTAATCACCAGATCGCCGTCCCCATCGGCAATCCAGTCCCACAAGGTACGTCCGTGACCTGTACTGCGGACCTCGTGCCCCTGACGCGACAGAGCCTGCGTCAGAACAGTACGGATCGCACGGTCATCATCAGCAACAAGAATTCTGGCCGGGCTCGGGCTCATACGGTTTCTTCCTTGTTTTTCATTATATTATCCGCACTGACGTCTTCGGCCAACGTGCGGTTATAGATCGGCAGCATGATCTGAAATTCGGCACCGCCCCCCGGTGCGTCTTTCACTTCTATAACACCACCATGGTCATTGATAATTTTTGCCACCAACGCCAATCCCAGTCCGGAACCGGTTGGTTTGGTGGTCACAAACGGATCAAACAGGCTTTCGCGCATATCGGGCGCAATGCCCGGTCCATTGTCGCGCACCGAAACAACCAGTGGCAAATGCACACGTGCATCTCCGCCAGCCACAGCCAGACGGATACCATGCTGGTAACGCGTTGAAATCACAATATGACCGCTGTCATGGTCGACAGCCTCGCCTGCATTTTTAAGAAGGTTCAGAAATACCTGAATCAGCTGATCGCGGTTGCCAAATACCGGTGGCAACGACGGGTCATAGATTTCTTCGAATGCAAGGTGTTTGCCAAAACCGTTTTCAGCAAGCCTGCGGACATGTTCAAGCACGGTATGAATGTTAACCGCACCGCGTTCCATCGGCTTGTCGGAAAAGATTTCCATGCGGTCAACAAGGTCAACGATCCGGTCGGCCTCATCACATATCAACCGCGTTAGTACCCGGTCGTCTTCATTCGATGTTTGTTCAAGCAACTGTGCCGCACCACGGATACCCGATAGCGGATTTTTAATCTCGTGCGCAAGGATTGCTGCCATCGCACTTACCGAACGTGCCGAATTCCGGCTTAACAACTGATTATCAATCTTCTGAGCGATAGAGCGCGGCTCGAACGTCAGAACAGCGCAATCAGGTTCATCTGGCATCGAGCCCACTGTCAGATTGACGGTATGTTTGCCAATCTTCGGGCTTTCGATCAGAAGATTATGATCCGCCACCAAGGTTGCTTCGTCGATGGCCTGACTGATCAACGAGAAAACCGGGCTATCACCGGGAATGAAGTCCTTGAGGTTGCTGCGGCACAAAACGGCGGCGCTGGTATTGAACAGCTGTTCCGTCGCCTGATTGACGAAGCGGATTTTGCCATCCCGATCAGAAACGACGACCGCACTGGCAATTGCATTAAGCACGCCAGTCGGGTCTACCCCGTTTCCTTTGCCAAATCCAAGTCTCATTCAAATTTTCCCCGATAATATCGCTATTTAATTCTTGTTTTTCTCAGGCCGCGGCCTGTTTATCTGCATTTTCGATCAATGGCTCGTAGAATGCCTGGATCTGATACTTGACTTCAAATGGGTCACTTAACTCATTCACAATACGACGGAATTCAGTCGCATTACGCAAACTGTTGCAATACCACGCCAAATGTTTTCTTGCGATACGAACACCTTGCTGACCGTGATGATCAATCATCGCATCATAATGACTAAGGATCGTTTGCAGTTGCACAGCAAGCGACGGCGCTGACAGTTTCTGACCGGTTTTCAAATAATGTGATACCTGTGCCAGAAACCACGGTCGTCCCTGCGCGCCACGCCCCACCATTACACCATCAGCACCGGAACGTTTCAGAAGCTCTGCCGCATCTTCCTCGCTATTGACGTCCCCATTGCCGATAACCGGGATCGATACAGCCTGTTTGACCAGTGCAATTGCGTCCCAGTCCGCATCGCCTTTATAAAACTGGCAGCGTGTCCGACCATGGATGGTCAACATCGCAATTCCCAGATCCTCGGCGATTTTTGCCAGACGCGGCGCATTACGATTGTCATCGTCCCATCCCAAACGCATCTTAAGCGTCACGGGTACGGAAACGGCATTGACAGTTGCCTCAATGATATCGGCAGCAAGATTCTCATCACGCATCAGGGCCGATCCGGCATAGCCCTTTGTGACCTTTTTGGCAGGACAGCCCATATTGATGTCAATGATCATAGCACCGCGATCTTCGTTCATCTTTGCGGCAAGCGCCATCTCATCGGGTTCAGTTCCGGCAAGCTGAATGGAAAGCGGGCTTTCGGCTGCACAATCGCCGTGCATTTTGCGCACTTCTTTTTGATGGCGCTGGATACGTGTCATGGCATCAGACGCAATCATTTCCGAGACAACCAGATGCCCGCCAAACTGGCGCACCTGTTGCCGAAAAGGAAGGTCAGTCACACCTGACATTGGTGCCAAGATGACATTCTCTGGCACATTTACAGAACCGATCTGCAAAGACATGAAGGAAATCCGATTGCCTAAAACTTGGGCAGATTAATGAAACTGGCTCGGCGTTGCAACAACTCTAAGCGAATTGGCGAATATAAGCCAACCAACACGGCCACCACCTTTAAACAAGGCCCGGAATATTCATCCGATCAGATATCCCGAAACAAATCGAACGCCCGGGAATGCCAGGGTAAGCAGCAGCCATGCCCCCAGCACAAACCGAACAGCCATACGCCCGCGCAGAGTGGATTTTTCATGAATGAATATCAGGCCGCAAATCACGGCAAAACCAAGCAGGGTAAGAAGCATCTTGTGATCAAGATAGAGCAGCGATTGTCCCTCGACCTGGCGCAATGCAAAACCGGTAATAATTCCGATCACAAGGACCCATGCCGACCATTTCAGAAAACTCACAAGCATGTGTTCGCTGTCGCGCAACGGCGGCAGGCGACGGGTCCAGCGGTTTGGACGGCGATTTTTAAGTGCATCTTCCTGAATAACATAGCCCATGGCCGCAATTGCAGACAGTGTCACAAGCGCATAGGTTACAAGTGACGTTCCGATATGAACCCAAAGCCAGCCAGAATAAAGAACCGGTTCTGCAACCGACGGGTCAGCAACCGGTTCAAAGACGTTAAAAACAGCTGCAACTCCACCGAATGCCAAAAGATATCCACCGATATAACCGGCAAGACGCCAGATTTGTTTCGGCCCGTTGCATATGACAAGCCCGCCAAAGATCAGGATCACGGAAAGTTCCGACCAATGCAAAGCCGCTGTAAATCCGCGCGATTGCACTTCCTCGCCCGTCAGGCCAAGCACGATCACCGTACCAGCCGCGGCAACAAATATGGACAAAAACAGCCATATGTCGCGCTGCGGGTCGCGCCGCATGATTTGCGTGGTTAGCGGTAGCAAACATAAGATATGTAAGGCGGCAGCAATCATGTTCGGATCCGGCCTAAAGGCGTTTACATCATAACATCAGGCAAATGGCGACTTGGCAAAGTCATCGCAGAAAGATAGCCTGCGGCGCAATTCAGACAAGTCACGGCATCACGTTTATGACCAAAAAAATCGCAGTTGTCATCGTTGCAGCAGGCAGCGGTAGCAGATTTGGTGATCCGATACCAAAACAATATCATCTGCTTGGCGCAAAGACATTGCTGCGTCACTGCATTGAGAGCTTCGCTAAGCATGTGCCGTCCGAACTGATTAGGGTCATTTATAATCCTGACCATCAGGATTTGTACGATAATTCGGTTAAAGGCCTATCCTTGGACGCCCCAGTGCCCGGCGGAGTGACAAGACAACAATCTGTCCTGAACGGATTACGTTCACTGGAAAATGAAAACCCTGACCACGTGCTTATTCATGATGCGGCAAGGCCGGGCATTTCAGACGATGTTATCGACCGCGTCATCTCAGCTCTGGCGACATATCAGGGTGCCATTCCCACCCTTCCCGTTCTCGACACCATCAAGCAGACGGAATCCACCGGGATAATTAGACGAACCATTCCACGAGAACAGCTTCATCGCGCCCAGACACCTCAGGGATTTCATTTCAAAACGATCCTTGATGCTCACCAACAGTTTGAGGGGCACGAATTCACTGATGATGCCGCCCTGCTGGAACAACTTGGCCTGGATGTGGTCTGCGTAGAGGGGGCTGTTTCAAACGACAAAATTACGCGCCCCGACGATATTGGGCGCGCCCGTGACTGGATTACCCCTGTTCCAGCCTCAGAGAAAGACAGCGATATGACCCACGAAGAGTTCCGGGCTGGTACCGGTTTTGACGTTCATCGATTTGCCCCAGGTGACCATTGTATCCTTTGCGGTGTCAAAGTCCCCCATTCCGCACGCCTTGAAGGCCATTCCGATGCGGATGTCGGCCTGCATACGTTAACAGACGCATTGTTGGGTGCCATTGGTGCCGGCGATATCGGCCAACATTTCCCGCCTTCTGACATGAAATGGAAGGGGGCAGCATCGGATCAGTTTGTTCTTCACGCAGTCAATCTGATCCGCGAACGCGGCGGACGCATCGTCAATGCGGATATCACCCTGATCTGTGAGCGGCCCAAAATAGGACCGCATACACCGGCCATGCGCGAAAAGGTTGCTGAAATTCTTGGTGTTGAAGTTGATCGCGTCAATGTGAAGGCGACGACGACAGAGCGCCTGGGCTTCACCGGACGCGAGGAAGGTATCGCGGCTCAGGCTGCGGTCAGCGTCGCCCTACCCGTCAAATAGCGTGTTCTTCCATTCAATAAGAAAGGCAGGATGAAAATCCCTCCTTTCTTA
Organism: Thalassospira sp. MBR-102; assembly: GCF_040549275.1. Lineage (NCBI taxonomy): Bacteria > Pseudomonadati > Pseudomonadota > Alphaproteobacteria > Rhodospirillales > Thalassospiraceae > Thalassospira > Thalassospira sp. MBR-102. The sequence continues at coordinate 192,019 of NZ_JBEPTC010000007.1, read as the reverse complement.
TTTTCGTTCAGACCTTATGCCGGAGATGAACCGTTCTCTTTTTCTGGCAATTGATGTTTCATCAGGACTGGAACCTGGGCCATGCCAAACACCATGGTCAGCGGCATAATCCCCCATACCTTGAACGCAACCCATGTATCGGTCGAAAAATTGCGCCAGACAATTTCATTGATCACGGCAAGAACGACGAAGAAAATGCTCCAGCGCCAGGTCAGGATGCGCCATCCTTCGTCCGTCGCCTTAAATGCACTTTCCAAAACCAATTTCAAAAACAGCTTTCCAGCAATCAAACCGCCAAACAGGATCGCTGCAAACAGCAGATTGACAATCGTCGGCTTGATTTTAATGAACAGATCATTGTCGAGATAAAGCGTTAAGCCGCCAAACACGATCACGAAAGCGCCGCCAATCAACGGCATCACCGGAATGGTTCGGGCAATAGCATACGATACTGCCAGCGCAACCACTGTTGCCGTTACAAAAACCGCTGTTGCAGTCATAAGATTGGTTGTCGCATTGACTGCGAAAAACAGGATCAGCGGCCCCATTTCAAGGGCAAGTTTTGTAAGCTGGTTCATTGGTCACTTCGTTAAATGTAAAATTTCGGCCATCCTAGGGGCCAAAGGCCATTGATGCAATCAATTCGGGATTGTTGCCCCTGCGACCTGACCGCGCAACCAATCGACATATGGTCCATTTCCCCTGCCTAATGGAATTTCCAGAATACAGGGAACATCATAGGGGTGATGATCTGTGATCCATTCCGAAAGCGCCGTTGCCGCTGTGCTGGTCGATTTCAGAATGATAACTATCTCGTTTTCTTCTTCGATATCGCCATCCCATTCATAGATTGCCGTCATTTGGGGTATGATATTCGCGCAGGCCGCCAATCTTTCTCGAACGGCACCGCCCGCAATCAAGCGGGCGACTTCCATGTCCGGCGCGGTCACATAAAGAAAGACCATGTCACTACGATCAAAGGACTTCGATGTCATGGTGATTGCCCCTCGGTTCATTATCCGTCACACTTACCTGCAATATATAGCTTCATCATCACATCGCGCCACACACAAACCTATTCTATCAATTCAGGGATGCCATGACGGGGAAAAAGCAGGTGAAACCGACACAAACACAACTCGATTGGTTGCGCCGTGGCCTTAGCCAGCCGGGTGGAAAGTTGCCGCTCTTTGACACCAATGGCAAGCAAATCAGTGAAAAAACAGTCAAAAGCTGCATTGATCATGGATGGGCTGCCCCATGGTTTGACAACCCGATCAAACCGGACTGGCTGATTTGCAAACTGACCGATGAAGGTCGTAGGGTTGCGACCTCTGTTGCTGATAAAAACGCATAAGGACATCCGGTCGCGATCCCGAACCGCTCCACTGATCTAATCAGCATATCCACGGGTATCAAGGTTAATTACCTTTTGCCAATGACTGTGCCCAATCATGTGTTCATTTATCAGAAATACGGTTGCTGTTCTCACCCTCGCATGCTCCTTTGTCGCACACAGCGCCAAAGCGTCAGATACCGAGCACGCGTGGGATATATGGCATCAGCCAGGTGTGCACGCGCTAATGCGCCATGCCATTGCACCGGGTACTGGCGATCCGGAAAACTTCACCATTGGCGATTGTAGCACCCAACGAAATCTTGACGAGACCGGCCGCAATCAGGCGCGCGCCATCGGCGAACGCGTCCGTGAAGCGGGCATTGAGTTGGATGTAATTCTCAGCAGTCAGTGGTGTCGCTGTTTGGAAACCGCCAGCTTGCTTGACCTTGGCCCCGTGACAGAAGAACCGGCACTTAATTCGTTTTTCCGTGATAGCGGTACCAAGAAAACTCAAACAGACCAAATCATTGACCGACTTGGTGCACTTCCTGAAGGAAGCAAGGTCCTGTTGATTACCCATCAGGTGAATATCACCGCATTAACCGGCATCTATCCGAGATCAGGCGAAATCATTTTGATCCGTGTTGACGAAAATAACACCGTGGAAATGCTTGCCCGACTGATGCCGTAGCCTCACCAGTACCAATGATCGCATATCAGATTTTGATGGAGAATAAATTGGTCGGAGCGAGAGGATTCGAACCTCCGACCCCCTGCACCCCATGCAGGTGCGCTACCAGGCTGCGCCACGCTCCGACCGCAAAGAATGCGTCATTTGACGCGGCTCGATAAATAGCCGCGCAAGCCCAAAGACGCAAATGGTTTTTACGTATTTTTTTCCGACTGTTGCAGGGCCGACCTGAGGATGCCTTGAAGCTCTTCCAATTCACCTAACAGGTTTGCAAGAACAGTCTTATTTGGTGTTCCTGCTGTGCTTGTCGAATAAGCCATATCTGATGCTTCATCCGATGGACCATCGACGGTTTCAGCCAGCGACGCCACCGCGACTTCCGAAGGCAACTGCCCCTTGTTCTGATCAAGCAACTTTTGCACACCCTTGATGGTGTAGCCCTGATCATGGAGCAGTGAACGAATATCAGCCAGCAACACCAGATCTTCCGGGCGATAATAACGTCGCCCGCCAGCACGTTTCATTGGTTTGATCTGAGGAAACTTGGATTCCCAAAAACGCAGGACATGCTGCTGCAGCCCCAGCTCTTTTGCTGCTTCGCTAATTGTACGAAACGCAGAGTCAGACTTTGCTGTGCGGCGGTTTTCCGCCTCAGCCCCCAAGTTATTTTTCATGAGTTCAGTTCTTAAGCGTTAATGCGTGCTTTCAACACCTGCGACGGCCGGAACACAAGCACTTTGCGCGGCAGGATTGGCACTTCTTCACCTGTCTTGGGATTGCGACCAATGCGCTGTCCCTTCTGGCGAACGGAAAAACTGCCAAACGAGGAAATCTTTACGACTTCATCCTTGATCAAGGCAGATGAAATTTCGTCGAGAACCGTTTCCAGCAACTGGGCGGACTCGTTACGCGACAAACCGACTTCCTGATAAACGGCTTCGGCAAGATCAGCGCGGGTAATCGTAGCTTCCGACATAACAGGCCGCCTCCTTAAAACGGGACTTTATACACAAGGCTATATCTGGTGGCGAAATCAGTCAATATCAACAGGATACATCGCTTTGCGGCAGAATGTTGTGTTTTTTAAGCAAATGCTTTGTTTTTGTCAGATATCCCACAGAATCCAGAGCTTACCAGCGAACCAGTGTTGCGCCCCAAGTGAAACCGCCGCCCATCGCTTCCAGAATTACAATATCACCACGCTTGATCCGGCCATCATGAACGGCTTCGGCAAGTGCCAGGGGAATCGACGCCGCGGACGTGTTCGCGTGACGATCAACCGTAATGACCACCTTGTCTTCAGAAATGCCAAACTTTCTGGCAGTGCTGTCAAGAATGCGACGATTGGCCTGATGTGGCACGAGCCAATCAATATCCGCGGCTTCAAGCCCGGTATCGGCAAGGACTTCGCGAATAACGCCTGCAAGGTTGGTCACTGCATGGCGGAAAACTTCCTTGCCTTCCATCTGAAGAAAACCAACAGTCTGGGTCGTTGATGGACCGCCATTGACATACAGCAGTTCGTATTTACCACCATCCGAATGCAATCGACTTGCGAGAATACCTTGATCCTCGACGGTGCCCTTGCCTTCAACGGCCTGAACGACAACCGCCCCTGCTCCGTCCCCGAACAAAACGCATGTCCGGCGGTCTTCCCAATCCAGAATACGCGAAAATGTTTCTGCCCCGATCACGAGAACCGTTTTTGCCTGACCGTTTCGGATATACATGTCCGCAGTGGTAAGGGCGTAGACGAAGCCCGAGCAAACCGCCTGAACGTCGAAGGCAAAACCGACAACGCCCAGTCGATGCTGAACCTTTGTTGCCGTTGCCGGAAAGGTATTATCGGGTGTCGCGGTCGCAACGATAATCATGTCAATGTCCGCGGCAGTTACACCGGCATGTTCCATTGCACGTGTTGCAGCAGCAACCGCAAGATCACTGGTGGTTTCCCCTTCGGCAGCGATATGACGCTGTCGTATTCCCGTCCGCGCAACGATCCATTCATCAGATGTATCGACGCGCTTTGCCAGTTCATCATTGGTTACAACATTCGAAGGAAGATAAGAACCGCAACCAATAATGCGAGAACGAACAGTCATGATTTAAGAACCGCCAGTTTTAGTGGGAATAGTTGGGACAGTATCAGTCGACCTGGCCAGCTGCGAGGGCGATGGTTTCCTCATCGATCGGAGCTTTGGAAATCGCTTCTTCGAAGGCGGCAAGTTCACCCTTGATCGTTTCGTTCAGCCGGTTCGCAATAAGGTCGTGACAAACGCCAATGGCATTCGAGAACCCCAGCGCATCGGTGCCACCGTGGCTTTTGACGGCAATCCCGTTCAGCCCCAGCAGCATCGCACCATTGTAACGACGCGGGTCCATACGTTCCCGAAAACGCTGCAATGAACGACGGGCCAACAGATAGCCGACCTTCGCCCAGAATGAACTTTTGAAAGTTTCACGCAGAAAGTGCACCAGCAGTCGCGCCGTTCCTTCGGCGGTTTTAAGTGCAACGTTACCGGTAAAGCCGTCGGTCACAATCACGTCCACGGTACCCTTGGCAAGGTCATCGCCTTCAACAAATCCTTCGAAGCGGATCGGAAGGTCGATTTCACGAAGTATCGCTGCGGCTTTCTTGACCGACTCATTGCCTTTTAGTTCTTCAATCCCGACATTGAGCAAGCCCACAGAAGGCCTTTCAATACCAAACAGAATGCGTGCGAAAACCTCGCCCATAAGCGCGAACTGCACCAGGTTGTTCTCATCACATTCAATGTTGGCGCCAAGATCGAGCATGACAGTCTCGCCGCGCTGGGTTGGCATATAGGTCGCAATTGCAGGCCGGTCGATACCACGTACGGTTTTAAGGACGAATTTGGCCATAGCCATCAGAGCACCGGTATTTCCGGCAGATACGACGCCTTGTGCGTCCCCCTCTTTAACAGCATTGATGGCCAGTCGCATGCTGGAATCCCGACGCTGCCGCAAGGCAACAGACGGTTTGTCATCCATCGTCACTTCTTGAGAGGCATGACGAATTTGACTGACGGTTTCGAGCCCCGGATATTTGGCGAGCAGCGGTTTAAGCCGCGCTTCATCCCCAAACATCAAAAATTTAAGATGAGGCAACCGTTTCAGGGCAATTTCTGCACCCGCCACGACCATCTCAGGCGCGTGGTCTCCTCCCATCGCGTCAAGTGATATGCAGACCTGTTCAGGCAATGTATTCTCTTATGGTTGTTCTAAAACATCTGAACCGGAATTTACCGGCAGGCTTGCCTATCGGCTAAACTTGTCTTCGGCATGCCGGAAAGCCCGTAATTACCGGAATTCTCAGCCAGATACAAGGTAAAGCCGATAGGCAATCAAAAGCGACCAGTATCCGGCTTGCTCTTCGTCTTTTCGGTTAAAAGCGTAAAATGCCGGTCGTTACCGGCATTTTTCTGACATTTTACGTGACGAAAAACGCAACCAGAATGGTAATTTAGTTTTTCTTCTCTAGCTTGTCCTTAAGACCTGCGAGTTTTGCAAACGGGTTGGGACGTTCTTCTTCGTCTTCCGATTTGACCACTTCCGCAACTTTCGCGCCGTCCTTGCGCGGATAAGGGTTCATGGCTACAGCAAGAAACTGTGCGACGACTTCACCAACATCAATTTTGCCATCTACCAATGGCTCTGGCTGATCCAGAAGCGCCATAAGCTCTTCTTCGGAAAGATCATCCAGATCATCGGGATTCGAAGGAAGGTCATCTTCGGATACGTGCGGAGAAAACAGAACCTCCACCTCGTCTTCGATGGTTTCGGGGACCGGCTCGAGTGTCGCAACACAACGCTGAACAATATCGGCATGCATGGGACCACGAAGGGTGACTTCGCCATTGCCTGCCGTCGTAATCGTCAGGGTTGCTTTTAAACTATTAATAGCAATCAGTTCGAAACGTTCAGCAAGCGCCTTGCGCTCCTTTTCATTTGCTTCGATCTCGATCTTGCTTTTTTTCCCGACCTGTTCGTCCGTATTAACGATGCGGGAAAATTCGGGTGTAATCTGTTCAGGCATTGGGGCCTCTTTCTATTCGGTTGGTGCAACGGCGACTTCCGGCACAGCCGGAAAATGGATAACGCCATTGTGTAATTCTTCGGTTTTCTGACGGTCAAGGTGTGCAAGGGCATCATTGATATAACCGACCATGGCCATCAATTGCGTATCACTAGCCTCGTTGTCGGCATATAGATTGCGGTTGAGTGCGGCGGCAAGTTCTATTGCACCGGATTGAACACCCTCTTCGTAGGCGACAATGCGACCGTGATAGGACTCCGACATTTTCCGGATGCGCTTAAGGATTCCGACATCACCAATTCCCATCTCACGCATATTCTGGTCAAGATCGGAAAACATCACGTCAAAGATTTCTTGCGCCAGTTCACGACTTTCATTGTCTTTTTTCAGACGCCGAAACAGAACAAAGGCATGCACCAGAATTAGGTCAAATCGCCCTTCCATGGTATCTGCGACGCCAAGGCGTGTATAGAATTCTGGCTTGCGCGCCTGCCCCACCATTCCGGTGTAAAGCGCAAAGGCAGCACTTTGTTTGCGGTCTTTTTTCTTCAACCAGCCGAACAACAGTAACACTCCTTCGTTGACATTCCAGCCATGGCACGCAGAATGCCGTAAATTTCCCGGGGCGGCATCGCCCCAACATTGCCCGGCAATATCATGCGCCCAGCGCTGAAACTCAAGGCAATTCCTTAATGACTTTAACTGGCTGATCGCTTTGGTGAGTTCCATGCATACAAGAACAACACGCCTTTCCCTTATGATGCTGGCCGGATTGGCAGTGGCATTTGTTGCTGCCTGCAGCCCGCGTATCGCAACGCGCGGTAATGCTCCTGAACCCGAAGTTCTCGAACAAATCATCGTCGGGCAATCCACAAAGGGCGATGTGACCGATCTTTTGGGATCGCCATCAAGCGTTGCCGCCTTTGACGAAAATGTCTGGCTTTATATTTCGCGCAGAACCGAAACAATTGCGTTTCTGGCACCGGATGTCGTTGAGCAAAAGGTCATTCTCGTCAGTTTTGATGCGGCAAACCGGGTCGATATCCTAAGCGAATATGACCTTGAAGACGGTAAACCAGTCATTCCGACGGATCGGATCACGCCAACCGCAGGCAAGGAAATTACAGTTCTGCAGCAGCTGTTTGGCAATCTTGGTCGCTTCAGCGAAACCAAATAAATTCCAAATTCGTTTTCAGGCTTTGAAATGGTCGAACCCGTCATCGGCGAGTTCGACTATTTTTTTGTCGGCTCCGATGAGGTCGACCTGTCCAGGCTGGTCCGTCACCTTGCCAATGACCGTGACATCGTTACCCAACGTTTTGATATCTGCTTGATCGGCGCAAATCAGAAGTTCGTAATCATCCCCGCCCCCCAGCACAGACGCCCATAGGGCGGGATCGGTATTTACCGCATTCATCGCTGCCTTTGATAATGGAATAAGATCCTTGTCAAAAACCATGCCGACACCAGACGCCAAACAAATCTTGCGACAATCCCCGGCCAATCCGTCCGAAATATCCATCGCAGCATAGCGGCCATAAGCATCAGCGCATTTTCTGCCAATCGTCAGGCGTGGTTGCGGTAACAGGTATCGCGACGAAAGATAGGCACTATCGGCGGCGTCCAGCCCCATAAGGTTGCCCTGTAAGACCTTTAAGCCGAGTGCGCCATCGCCCATTGTACCGGTAACCGCAATCAAATCACCCGGTTTGGCCGCATCCCGCCGCATGGCGCGCCCAATTGGCACGGCACCGAACGCCGTCAGGCTGAAAAATGTGGGACCCGGTGTTCCAACAGTATCGCCCCCCAGAAGCGGGGTATCATAGGTAGCACAATCCTGCCCCAAACCGTTCGCAAAGGAAGCGATCCAGTCTTCGGAAAGGTCGCGATTATAACCAGCCGTTAGCAGCACCCCCAAAGGATAAGCCCCCATAGCTGCAAGGTCAGACAGATTGACACGCATAACCTTGCGCGCGATGTCGGCCGGATCATCCTGACTGCGAAAATGTACATCGGCCACAAGTGCGTCGACCGTAACAACAATTTCGTGCCCATCAGGTGGAGACAAAAGAGCCGCATCGTCCAGAAGGGACAATGCGGCTTTTGACTTTTGCGCGATGGGCGCAAAATGACGTGCGATCAGATCGAATTCTCCTGATCGCGCAACCATATCAATTCTTACCAGCTTCACCCGCACGAAGCGTTTTGCCGATCCGGTCAAGGACAGCGTTTACAAGCTTCGGCTCGGTTTCGTCAAAGAACGAATGGGCAGCGTCCACATATTCAGTGATGACAACGCGCATCGGTACATCTTCGCGCATCATCAACTCATAGGTTCCTGCACGCAGAATACAGCGCAAAACAGTTTCAAGACGTTTGGTTGTCCAACCCTTTTCCAGAGCTGAGTCGATCAGCCCGTCAAGATCGACCGTGCGCGCAGTAACCCCCTGAACCAGGTCGGCAAAAAATCCGCGATCCGGATCAATCAGATTGTCATTGGGCTCATCAAGGTCGCGAATACCTTCGCCATCAAGACGGAAATCCGAATATTCGCGCACGACGTCACCGGCCGAAAGCTGGGAAAGCTCTGCCTGGTATAGCGCCTGAATGGCGGCAAAACGCGCAGCACTGCGTCGTTGGGCGGCTGATGCCTTGGGTTTATCAGTCATTACTTGTGATGTATTCCAAAATGGTTTTGAACTTCAATCATACGAAGAACAGCACGGGCGGCCTCGCCACCTTTATTCTTCTGATCTGCCTTGGCGCGTGCAAGTGCCTGGGCTTCATTTTCAACGGTCAGGATGCCATTGCCGATCGCCAGACGGTAATCAAGGCAAAGCTGCATCAATGCGCGATTTGCTTCTTCACAGATATGGTCGTAATGCGTTGTTTCACCGCGAATAACGCAGCCAAGTGCCAAGTAGCCATCATAGCGCGGACCAGTCGCAAGATCAGCCATGGACTGAACAGCGTAGCGGATTGCTATCGGAACCTCGAAGGCACCTGAAACAGAAATCCGGTCCCAGGTTGCACCGCCAGCTTCGAGCGTCGACGCAGCCCCTTTGACCAGATCTTCGACGATATGGGTGTAATAAGGCGCATCAACGATCAGAATGTGCGGACCGTTACTCATGTTTATTCCTCCGAGACAACAAGCGGACGCTGATCAACCAGATTTAGACCGAACCCGTCAAGTCCTACGATGTGTCTTTTGGTATTTGAAAGCAAAATCATATCGCGAACGCCAAGATCAAGCAGGATCTGTGCGCCAACACCATAGTCACGCAAATCAGAGTCGTCAGCAGATTTTGCGATTTCCTGACGCAGAGCATCTCCGTCCCCGCCATTGAGCTCGATAAGCTTTGCAATAGACGATGAAAGCGTATTGGGGCGCGGTTCACGGATGAGAACAATAACGCCACGCCCCTCCTCGCCAATCTGCCGCATTGCGGCCTGCAACTCGCCGCCATGCGCTCCTTGCCGGTCGCCAAGCACATCTTCAAGCACATTCAATGCGTGGACACGCGTCAGAACCGGCTCTGCATCAGAAATGTCGCCCTTCACCAAAGCAATATGTTCGGCATATGTGACATTGTTGACATACAGATTGAGCTCAAACTCGCCGCCATGCACCGAATTGATTTTTGTTGTCGCCTTACGCTGAACAACTCTTTCATGCTTCCGGCGATAGCGGATCAAATCGGCAATCTGGGCGATTTTGAGATTATGCTTTTTGGCGAACTCGACAAGCTCCGGCAAACGCGCCATTTCGCCGCTTTCGCTCATGATCTCGCAAATAACGCCAGATGGATTGAGGCCCGCAAGGCGCGAAATATCAACCGATGCTTCGGTATGCCCCGCCCGCACAAGAACACCACCTGGACGCGCGCGCAAAGGAAAGACATGCCCCGGGGTCACTATATCGTCGGAAGTTGATTTTGTATCAATCGCGACGGAAATTGTTCGCGCCCTGTCCGGGGCGGAAATACCGGTTGTCACACCTGTCGCCGCTTCGATCGAAACTGTAAACGCCGTTTCATGCCGCGTACCATTTCGCGCGCTCATCAAAGGCAGCCCAAGATGATCGCAACGTTCGGATTCCAGCGTCAGACAAATAAGCCCACGGCCATGAGTTGCCATAAAGTTTACGGCATCCGGTGTTGCCATTTGGGCCGGAATAACCAGATCACCCTCGTTTTCCCGGTCCTCGTCATCGACAAGAATAAACATCCGGCCATTTCGGGCTTCTTCAATAACATCTTCAATTGGTGACAGATAACGATGCGGCATGGTCGTTCAATCCTTACCCAGCATGCGCGCGACATAACGCGCCAGCATATCAATCTCGAAATTGATCCGGTCACCTGGTTGTTTCGATCCCAGCGTCGTGTGAGTCTGGGTATGGGATATCAGATTGATACCAAAAGTGTTTCCGTCAACCTCATTGACAGTCAATGAAACACCTTCAAGCGTTACCGAGCCTTTTGACGCAATGTATTTCGCAAAAGCTTCAGGAACCTCGAATGTCAAACGAAGGGAATCACCTTCGGGAATGCGTTTTGTCAGCGTCGCAACACCGTCCACATGACCGGATACGATATGCCCGCCCAACTCGTCCCCGATCCGTGTGGCCTGTTCCAGATTTATGCGCGATCCGACCTCAAGATCGCCCAAAGTCGTCTTATCAAGACTTTCGGCAGATGCCTCGATGGCAAACCAGTCCGAACCAGTTTCGATCACGGTCATGCACGCACCATTACAGGCAATCGACGCCCCAAGAGCGATTTTAGAGGTATCAAAAGCGGTCGAGAATTCGAAACGGGTGTCGCCGCGTTTTTCGATCTTCCGAACAGATCCTATATCCGTAATGATGCCAGTGAACATTTATCTATTCCGTTATTTTTTCGTAAGTTATCGCAATATCTTTGCCAACTGGACGAACAGATTTGCGCTGAAAACGTGGCATGTCTGAAAGGTGATCAAGCCCGAGCTCAGCGATCATCGCCTTGCCTTCTGCCCCGATCAGGGATGGTGCAATGAAATGAACCACCCGATCAATCAAATCTCGATGCACCAAGTCGGCAGCCAGATTGCCGCCACTTTCAACCAAAACACGCGTCAGACCCTGCTCGCCCAAACGTTTCATCACGTCATTTAGGTCGAAATGATCATTCTTGCACCCGGCAGTAAGTACTTTGACCCCGGATTTTCCAAATTTTTCAAAAACTTCGTCAAGTTTGTCTTGGGATGTAATGATCCAGGTAGGGACTTTTTGGGCACCACGGACCAATTCCGCCGATACAGGTACATCGCCATTGCGATCAAGGACAACACGAACAGGTGATTGGGCTTCTCGTCCGGGGATACGGCATGTGAGAGTGGGGTTATCAACAATGACAGTCTTGGCACCAACAAGGATTGCATCGTGATTGGCTCTCAACAGGTGACCACACTCACGCGCAATATCCCCCGTTATCCACTGGCTCTGACCAGAGCGCGTCGCGGATCGGGCATCGATGGTGGATGCCAGTTTTAATGTAATGATCGGCCGACCAGAAACAATGCGCGATAGGAACCCAGCATTGATGCGATGGGCTTCGTCGCCATAAAGCCCTGTTTCAACCGTGATGCCCGCATCACGCAACATTTTGTACCCTTTTCCTGAAACACGACGATCAGGATCTTCGAGGGCGCTGACGACACGCTTTACACCGGATTCGATCAGTCCCAACGCACAAGGCGGCGATTTACCAAAATGACTACAGGGTTCGAGCGTTACATAGGCAGTAGAGTTGCGTGCTTTATCGCCTGCCTCATCAAGTGCGACACGCTCTGCATGTGGGCGACCGCCCGGCTTGGTAAAACCACGACCGACGATTGCCCCTTCAGAAGAAACCAGAACACACCCAACTGACGGGTTGGGCCAGACATTTCCCAGACCACGTTTTGACAGGCTTAGCGCAACCCGCATGAAATGCCGGTCGTCATCTGAAAACGCGGTGGCTGTCATTACTCTGTGTCCGCCTCTTCTTCCCCATCATGCATGTTTTCCACGAACTGCTCAAAGTCGCGGGCTTCTCGGAAATTTTTATACACCGAAGCATAACGGACATAAGCAACCTGATCGAGAGCGATCAAAGCTCCCATGACCATTTCTCCGATTGTGTCGGTAGAAATGTCGCTTTCACCACTGCTTTCAAGGCGTCGTTGAATGCCGTTTAACGCCTTTTCGACACGTTCGTCCTCAATCGGGCGCTTCCGGCAGGCAAGAAAGATTGATCGCGCCAGTTTGTCACGATCAAACAATTCGCGTTGCCCGTCCTTTTTCACCACCATCAATTCACGCAGCTGAACACGTTCAAATGTCGTGAATCGGGACCCGCAGGCCGGACAAAACCGGCGTCTGCGAATTGCGTGATGTTCCTCGGTCGGACGGGAGTCCTTGACCTGGGTGTCTGTATGGCCGCAGAACGGACAACGCATTGTTTTTACTCTCTCCCGATATAATCAGGCATAAATCGGGAAGCGTTTGCAAAGGTCTTCGACCTTGGTGCGAACTGCCGTTTCGACCTGGGCATTGCCATCAGGATTATCAACAAGAGCATCAAGCACATCGCCAATCAGTTCACCGATCTGCCTGAATTCCTCGACACCAAAACCGCGCGTGGTGCCTGCCGGTGTCCCCAAACGAACGCCGGACGTGATGGTCGGTTTCTCGGTATCGAACGGAATGCCGTTTTTGTTGCAAGTGATTCCTGCACGCTCAAGCGCAACTTCTGCATTGTTGCCTTTGAGGCCTTTCGGACGCAGGTCAACCAGCATCAGATGCGTATCGGTGCCTCCGGTCACGATATCGAAACCACGCTTGACCAGAACTTCGGCCAATGCCTTCGCGTTATCGACAACCTGCTGCGCATATTCCTTGAATTCGGGGCGCAATGCTTCGCCAAAGGCAACCGCCTTGGCAGCGATAACATGCATCAATGGGCCGCCCTGCAAGCCAGGGAAGACTGCCGAATTGATCTTTTTGCCGATTTCAACATTATTCGACAGGATCATACCGCCACGCGGACCGCGAAGGGTTTTATGCGTCGTGGTTGTCACGACATCGGCGTAGGGAATTGGGCTCGGATGAACGCCACCGGCGACAAGACCGGCGAAATGCGCCATATCAACCATCAACAACGCACCGACCTTGTCGGCGATTTCACGGAAGCGTTTGAAATCGATCTGGCGCGGAATGGCTGAACCACCTGCAATGATCAGTGTCGGCTTGTGTTCCACAGCAAGAGCTTCGACCTGATCGTAATCAAGCGTCAGATCGTCTTCACGCACACCATACTGGATGGCATTGAACCATTTGCCAGAAAGTGCCGGGCGTGCTCCGTGGGTAAGATGCCCGCCAGCGTCAAGCGACATGCCAAGGATGGTATCCCCCGGCTTGCAAAGGGCAAGCATGACCGCACCATTTGCCTGCGCGCCAGAATGCGGCTGCACGTTGACAAATTCACACCCAAACAGTTCTTTTGCACGATTGATCGCAAGTTCTTCTGCAACGTCGACAAACTCGCAGCCACCATAATACCGGCGCGAAGGATAGCCTTCGGCGTATTTGTTGGTCAGAACCGTTCCCTGTGCCTCGATCACAGCCTTGGAAACAATGTTTTCCGAAGCAATCATTTCGATCTGGTTCTGCTGGCGATCCAGTTCATCGGTAATCGATTTGAACAGTGCCGGATCTGCTTCTGACAAGCTGGTAGAGAAAAAGCCTTTGAATGACATTATGGGGCCTCTCGATACAATGTGGCGGGGCCGAACGCAGCAAAGTTCGAAACCCGTACCGGGTTATTGCCAGGTGGCGAAAAATCAGTCGGTAAGTGAAGAAAGCTTTTCAACACGCCGTTCGTGACGACCGCCTTCGAATTCAGTCATCATAAACGCGTTAACGCAATCAAGCGCCGTCGCATCACCCAAAAGGCGTGCGCCGAGGCACAGAACATTGGCGTTGTTGTGCTGACGGCAAAGTTCGGCTGACAGGCGATCATGTACTAAGGCAGCACGAATTTGAGGATATCGGTTGGCAGCGATGCTCATACCGATCCCGGAACCGCATACAAGAATACCGCGTTCAGCCTTGCCATCGATAATCGATTTGGCAACGGATTTCGCATAATCCGGGTAATCAACTGACGTAGAACCGTCGGTTCCAAGGTCGAGAACCTCCCAGCCATTTCCGGCAAGCGACTTGATGATTTGGGATTTAAGTTCAACACCACCGTGATCGGCAGCGATGGCAATGGTCTTGGCTGTCATATGCGAGCCCTTGGTAAATACGCCAAACAGTAATTTGGAGCGCCTTTTAGCACATAGCTTCGCAACTGCCAACGCACAGCGGCCTATGTTGCCAAAGTTTTAAGTCAGCAACTTTTAAGCGTACAGAACAACACTTGACTACACTTAAAAAAGACATTCACCCCCATTGCGTTAGAAAATCATCAACTAAAGAAAAACAACGACACATATACATTGATATAAACCCCACCATACGCTGTCGAACAAAATTGACGAAACAAAAGGTGTGGAATCTTTATCAACTAAACCGCATTAGCAGTCATGCCTTTGCAGATTTTATTTGTTTCTCATCTCGCATGGGTTTTCCTTGTTTTGAAAATTTAAGTAGAATCGATATATTGAATAACAGTCTTGTTTGACTATATTCGTAAAATAATGCAAAAAGCATTGCCTATTCATAATAGCGAAGGAAATATTTTAAGATGACCGATGCTGAAAACAGCGTTCTGGACCGCGACGAACTGCTACAGATGACTGTTGATATCGTTTCTGCTTATGTCAGTAACAATGCAATTGCATCTGCACAGATTCCGGAATTGATTTCGACAATTTTCAATTCGCTTGACGTTCTGCGTGAAGACGAAACCATTGAAGAAGAAGAACCGCTGAAACCGGCTGTTCCGATCCGCAAATCAATTGGTGATGATTACATCATCTGCCTTGAAGACGGCAAGAAGCTCAAAATGCTCAAACGCCACCTTCGCACAACATACAATTTGACCCCGGAAGAATACCGGGCGAAATGGGGCCTGCCGTCAGATTACCCGATGGTCGCGCCGAACTATGCAAAACAGCGTTCGCAGTTTGCCAAGAAAATCGGCCTGGGTCGCAAGGCGAAGTAATCGCCTGCCCTTTGACCTAAAAGAAAAAGCGTTTTCAGCAATTTCTGAAGGCGCTTTTCTTTTATGTGGTCGGCAACAAAAAAGCCCGGCATTTCTGCCGGGCTTTCTGCTGATCAGAATATCTGATTAGTTTGCGTAATCGTAGCCGCCGTCTTTCCATTCATAGAAGACGTAACCCGGAGCTGCGACGTCACCCTTGGCATCGAACGCAATCGAACCAAGAACGGTGTCGAATGTATCACCGCTATGCAGTGCTTCGATGACAGCTTCAGAGTCGGTGGTACCGGCCTTTTCAACTGCCTGTGCCCAAGCCTGAACCGCACCATAGGTGTAAAGGGTGTAACCTTCCGGCTTGTAGCCCTGACCTTCGAAGTATTTTACGAGTTCAGCGTTGCGCGGGTCTTTTTCAAGCGCCGGACCGGCGGTGAAAAGTGTTCCTGCACCGGCATCACCCGTGATCGACCAGTATTCGAGTGAGTTGAGCGCATCACCAGAAATCGCAACGGTCTCAAGACCCTGGCTGCGCATCTGACGAACGATCAGGCCCAGCTCGGTGTGATAACCGCCATAATAAAGGACGTCAACGCCTTCGGATTTCAGTTTGGTTACCAGAGCCGAGTAATCTTTCTCGCCCGGGGTGATGGCTTCGTACATGACTTCTTCAACGCCAGCAGCGTTCAGGTTTTTCTTGGTCTCGTCTGCAAGACCTTTGGAATAAGCCTGTTTGTCATGAACAATGGCGATTTTCTTGTCGCCATAGTTTTCAGCAAGATACTTGCCGGCAACTTCGCCCTGCTGGTCATCACGACCGCAAACACGGAAAACGTTGTCCATGTCACGTTCGGTCAGCTGCGGGTTGGTCGAAGCCGGGGAAATCTGCACGATGCCCTCTTCGAAGTAAACTTCCGAAGCCGGGATCGAGGAACCCGAGCAGAAGTGACCAGCGACAAGAGCAACACCCTTGCTAACGAGCTGGTTTGCAACAGCAACAGCCTGTTTCGGATCGCAAGCATCATCACCGATTTCGAGAACGACTTTTTCGCCGTTAACGCCACCAGCAGCATTGAGGTCTGCAACCGCTTTCTGGGCGCCCTGGGTCATCTGTTCGCCAAAGGCGGCGTAAGGGCCGGTCATCGGACCGACGGTCGCGATAACGATGTCTGCTTTTGCTGCACCCATCGAGAGGACAAGCGCGGAAGCAGTTGCCAGAAGGCCGAGCTTGGTTTTCGACATAAGAGAAGTCTCCCTGTTCCAAAGGTTGGTTCCGTCACCATGACAGAACCATCTTTTTCGGACCCTAAACCGGCTCGCTTTTTTTTCGATTACCGGTTTTGGCTCCCTGTACTTTAACACCCCAGAATTGGTGTGCAATAGTACTAAACATTGCATTGCCAACAATTTAGCAATGTGGTGGTGACAGTTGCCCATCACCCCCGAAAAGATCAGACGTCCGCCCCGTCACGTGCGCGAAATCCGAAGGGTCCGACACGTTCATAAAGCCACGGATATTGCGACAGCATCTTGTTGACCCGCGTTACGCGGAAGGCGGCCGCCATAATCACAAACAGGATAACCGTATCGAAAATATATCCTGTAAGCGAAAGAAGCTCACCCTCGAACAGCGCAAACGTCATGAAACGGTCCGTCGCCCCCAGTAACAAGGCATACGGATAAAGCTGGTAGAACGGCCGCCATGTATTGGCGATCGCCTGCCCTGTCATAAATGCACAGAACCCCATCAGGATGACGGTAATTCCGATTGTGACACCAATGCTGGTACCTGTAATCGCTTCCATATCCGTCCTCCTAGTGGCCACCCTCGAGATAGGCGGCACGAACTTCCGGATTTGCCAGAAGTTCAGCCCCCGTACCCGAGAGAGTAATATTGCCATTGACCATCACATAACCGCGATGGGCAAGCTTGAGTGCGTGGAACGCGTTCTGCTCGACCAGGAAGACCGTGACCTTCTTCTCGCGGTTGATCTTCTTGATCGTCTCGAAAATCTGCTTGACGACAAGTGGCGCAATCCCGAGAGAAGGCTCATCAAGCAACAGCAAACGGGGACGCCCCATAAGGGCACGACCGATTGCCAGCATCTGCTGCTCGCCCCCGGACATTGTTCCCGCACGCTGGTTGATGCGTTCTTTCAGACGCGGGAACAGATCAAACACCATCTCAAGATCCTCTTCGAAATATTTCGGATCCTGGGTGCTTGCCCCCATCTGCAGGTTTTCATAGACAGACATGCGCGGGAAAATCCGACGCCCTTCAGGGGATTGCTGAATACCAAGACGACAAATCTCATGCGTTGGCATGCGACTGATATCCTGACCTTCAAACAAAATGCGCCCCTTTGACGCCTGCGGTGATCCGCAGCATGTCATCAGCAAGGTCGTCTTGCCGGCACCATTGGCCCCGATCAAGGTGACAATCTCGCCCTCGTTGACTTCCATATCAATGCCCTTGAGGGCTTCGATATTGCCATAGAAGGTGTGAACACCTTCAATCTTCAGCATGGACATATCGATCTGCTCCCTCGCTACGCATTCGGATCTAGATGAAGGTCGGCGGCGACTTCCGGCGGCAGTTCATCGTCTTCATCCTCACCGAGGTAAGCACGAATAACAGCCGGATCATTCTTGACGGCTTCCGGATTGCCATCAGCAATCTTCTTTCCGTAATCAAGGACGATCACATGATCGGAAATCTTCATGACGACGCTCATATCGTGTTCGATCAACAGAAGGCCGATTCCCTGATCATCGCGGATGCTCTGTAACAGAACGTTAAGCTCCGCGGACTCACGAGGGTTAAGGCCTGCTGCCGGCTCGTCAAGACACAGCAAGGAAGGATTGACGCACATTGCACGCGCAATCTCGAGGCGACGCTGGGAGCCATAAGGCAGGTTCCCGGCATTCCAGTCAGCCTGTTCATACAGGCCAACCTTGTTAAGCCAGAACTTGGCGGTTTCAAGCGCTTCTTTCTCGGCACTGGTATAGCGACCAAGATTGAAAAGCCCTGCCAGCGAAAAGGCGGATGCCTCCATAAGCTGGTTATGCTGGGCGACAACCAGGTTTTCCAGAACGGTCATGCCCGTGAACAGGCGGATATTCTGGAAAGTACGTGCCACACCGTTGTTGCGTGGAATACGGAAACCTTCCATACGCTCCAGCAAACGCGGTCCGTCATTGGCATAAAGCGTTAGACGTCCCTCGGTCGGCACATAGAACCCGGTAAGACAGTTGAAGACCGTGGTCTTCCCTGCCCCGTTCGGGCCGATAATTGCCGTGATCTCACGCTTTCTTGCGGTGAACGAAAGATTATCAATCGCGACCAGACCGCCAAAGCGCATGGTTAGATGTTCGACTTCAAGCTGTACGTTGTCGGTCATTTGACTTCTCCGGCAACTTTTTCTTTCTTGCTCATATTCAGCAGAATGGTCGGGTCACGGAAAGACAGAAGACCGCGCGGACGCCACAACATGATGGCAACCATACCAGCTCCGAAAATCAGCATGCGATATTCGGCCAGTTCGCGGAACATTTCCGGGAAACCGATCATGACAATCGCGGCAAGAACCACCCCGATCTGACTGCCCATACCACCCAGAACAACGATGGCCAGGATCACGGCAGATTCAAGGAAGGTAAAGCTTTCCGGGCTGATGAAGCCCTGACGTGTCGCAAAGAACGCGCCAGCAAAACCACCGAACATTGCACCAATCGCAAATGCCGAAAGTTTGGTATTCGTCGGGTTGATCCCCAGCGAGCGGCAGGCGATTTCGTCTTCACGCAACGCTTCCCATGCACGACCAATCGGCAGTTTGCGAAGGCGTACGGTAACAAATGCGGTTACCAGTGCCAGCACAAGGATCAGGTAATACAGGAAGATCAGGCGATGCATCGTCGAATAGTCCAGACCGAACAATTCATTGAATCCCATCACCCCTTCCGGCAAGCGTCGATCAAACTCGGCAAAGCCAAAGAAGCTGGGCCGGGCAATCGACGAAATACCGTCTGGTCCACGGGTCAGATCATACCAGTTGATCAGGACAACACGGATGATTTCACCGAAACCAAGCGTCACAATCGCCAGATAATCGCCACGCAGTCGCAATACCGGGAAACCAAGCACAATACCGAAACTTGCAGCAAAAATACCGGCCAGCGGCAGGCACAACCAGAAGCTCAGATCGAAATGCTGGGACAACAGTGCATAGGAATAGGCGCCGACCGCATAAAATGCGACGTAACCCAGATCAAGCAAACCGGCCAGACCGACCACGATATTCAGCCCCCAACCCAGCATGATGTAGATCATGACCAGGGTCGCGAGGTCGATAGCGGAGCGGTTTTCACCAAACAGAAACGGGAAGATAATGAAGAATACAATCCCCAATGCCCCGATCTTCTTGGTGTTGGTCCGATATGCCATCTGGATTTTTGACGAAAGCCTGGAGCCGCTTTCTTCCTCTTCGGCACCTGGCTTTTTCATGCTGAAATAGGCAATTGCAAAAACGATCGTGACGAACGCAACAGCCACAATCACGCTCGTTGCACTGCCAAACGCCATATCAAGGAAGACTGGCGAAGCCCAGCGATCATCCATGTCGCGGAAGCGGACGAACATCTCGAATACCGCCACTGCGGCGGCGGTAATCAGCAAAGCCTGTCCCACACGCGAAATGTGTTCGCGGCGAAGGATCAATGCCAATCGGCCAATGATTGTCGAGATGATGGCGGTAACCACCAGATCCCAACGAACAGCCAGTTCAAGCCCGGTCGGACGGTCAACCGTCTCGACACCAAGGATCATGACCGACATCAACAGTGCAATAACAGCAAAGAACGCGAGTTCCTTGACAATTTCCGCACCGGAAATCCGTGAAGAAGTGATAAGAGCGGACATCAGACTTTCTCGACCTCCGGCTTACCAAGCAGACCCCACGGACGGAAAATCAGCACGAGAACCAGAATACTGAACGTTGCGACGTCCTTGTATTCGATCGTGAGATAACCCGACCAGAATGCTTCGATCAGACCAATCAGAAGACCACCAAGCATTGCACCCGGAAGCGATCCGATGCCTCCCAGAACGGCAGCGGTGAACGCCTTAACACCGGCAAGGAAGCCGATATAGAAGTCGATCACACCGTAATACAGGGTCACCATCATCCCCGCGACTGCGGCAAGAGCTGCCCCCATGACAAAGGTCGTGGAGATGGTGCGGTCAACGTTAACGCCAAGCAGGCCAGCCATGGTACGGTCCTGCTCACAGGCGCGCTGAGCACGACCAAGCGACGTTTTCGCAATCAGTGTCGAAAACACAGCCATCAGAACAAACGTCAAAAGGATAATGACGATCTGCATGTAGCTGAGCTGAACATTGAAATTCGGGCTTTCCATCAGGATGATGCCGCCCTCGATCAATGGCTGCATCGGTTTCACGCGCGCACCCTGCGAAATCTGAACAAAGTTCTGCAGGAAGATCGACATGCCGATGGCCGAAATCAGCGCTGCGAGCCGGAATGACCCGCGCAGCGGCCTGTATGCAATCCGTTCAACGCCCCACCCGTAGATCGAAGTGAGCACCATTGACACAAACAGCATCAAAAGAAGTGTAAGCGGAAGGATACCGCTAATCCCTGCTGCCTGACAGATCAGGAAGGTGATCAGGGAATGAAACGCGCCCAGCATATAGATTTCGCCGTGCGCAAAGTTGATCATACCGATGATGCCGTAAACCATCGTGTAGCCGATGGCGATCAAACCGTAGATGGCTCCCAGCGTCAGACCGTTGATCAATTGTTGTAAAAAATAAGCCCAATCCATTGCACAACCTTAGATTTGGCACAGACAAACGAGGTCTTCGACCGACTGGCTGAAGGTGCAAAACAAGATACAGTTGTATTGATTGGATGAGACCAAGTCTCCCCATTGCCCCCTAGCAAACCTCCGAAGCCTCCGTCTTTTTGTTATCGGGTTTTCCCCGGTTCTAGCCTTTGGACACGACCATTCTTATTGTGGTTCTTTATCCAAAAGCGCGATTAGAGCACAAACCTTAGACACATGAGGTCGAAGGCTGCAAGCGGCTTTGATAAATTGGTCAAAAACACCAAATCGTATTTCATTCTTAGAATAAAACACCAACGCCACCGAATGCACCGGCCCTTATATTGTATATTTTATCCCTTATTAAGGACGTATTCAAGTTTTTGTACCGCGACGCGCTTTAGTTGCTCCGGATTCCTTGAAACCGGCCCTGCCACGGTCACCTCGATTCCCGTTTTGCCATCAATTGCCGTGCAGCGCAGATAGCTGCCAATCTGTCGCAATTCGAAATAAACCTCGCGCGGCGCATTGCTTCTGGTTGTCATTCATCAATCCGGAAAATTCTGTTCGGCACTTTGCCCGTTAGACAGCACAAATCTAACATTAATGCAGGCCACGGTATTCATAAAAAAACAGGCCCGGTATTTGCCGGGCCTGAATGATACACCTCATAATGCCGTAGCGTTACTTGTCGCCATCCAGCATTTTGACAATAGCCGAGAAATCCATCCCGCCATTTCCGCTATTTGAATAAAGCGCATACAGGCTTTCAGCCAATGCCCCCATTGGCGTTGTTGCCCCGGCGGATGCCGCCGCCTGTTGCGCCAGTTTCAAGTCTTTCAGCATCATGTCCACCGCAAATCCCGGTTGATAGTCACGATTTGCCGGAGACGTCGGAACCGGTCCCGGCACGGGACAATAACTTGTAAGCGACCAGCACTGGCCGGACGCCTTCGATGAAATATCAAACAGCTTCTGCGCATCCAGCCCCAAACGCTTTGCAAGCATGAAGGCCTCGGATACGGCAATCATACTGACGCCAAGCACCATATTGTTGCAAATCTTTGCCGCCTGCCCGGCCCCGCTTGTGCCTGCGTGAATGATATTGCTACCCATTCCCTCAAGAACCGGTTTCGCACGATCAAAATCACCATCATCGCCACCAACCATAAAGGTCAGTGTTCCGGCAGTAGCCCCCGCAACCCCGCCAGAGATCGGCGCGTCAACAGAGCCAAGACCTTTGGCCTTCGCCAGATCGGCAGCTTTGCGTGCGGCATCAACTTCGATGGTGGAGCTATCAATCAAAAGTGTGCCCGCCCTGGCATTGGCAATCACGCCGTCTGGTCCGTCATAAACCGACAGCACGTGCTTTCCAGCAGGAAGAACCGTGACAACGAACTCGACATCCTTTGCCGCATCGGCAACCGTCGATGCCTTGGTGGCACCCTCTGCAACCGCCTTGCTGACCGCGGCTTTGGACAAATCAAAGACCTTGAGTGCATGCCCAGCCTTAATCAGGTTGGCCGCCATCGGCCCGCCCATGTTACCCAGACCAATGAAACCGATTTTCGCCATTTGGAGTCTCCTCTGATCTCTCGATTACGAGATTATCTTTTGATTTGTTGATGTTACAGAACTGTTCAGAACTGCAGTTTTAGCTCTTTGTCTTCGGGTAAAAGGTCAAAATATGCGGCGACCTCGCGAGGATCGACTTGCCCGATATCTGCATGTTGCCATCTTGGACTGTGATCCTTGTCGACGATCACGGCACGAACCCCTTCAAACAAATCTGGTTTGCGAACGGTCCGTTGCGACAGACGGAACTCCATCATCAGGTCCTGCGCAAGTGTCATATCGCGCGCTTGACGGATTTGATCAAAGGCAACAGCAACTGCTATTGGTGATTTGGTGCGCAATATCTTGGCCGTTTCTCGGGCAAAGTCTGACGGAGATGTATCAAGTCGGGCAAAAACGTCGCTAACCGTCTCGCTGCCAAACAAGTCATCGACTTCACTCCGAACCGATCCAAGAATGCCGACACCATCATCAGAATGATGTTCATCCAGAATCCGTTGAACGGCCACGAAGCCATCGCCGCCTTCCGAAATCTTTGCCAGTTCACCTTTCAAGGACGCGATATTTTCACTTTGCGTTCGATGCGTAGCCAAACCCGCATAAATGCAATCTGCCGCTTTGATCCGCGCGCCCGTCAGGCCAAGATACATTCCGACCTCGCCGGGACAGCGCGAAAGGAAGTACCCGCCGCCAACATCGGGAAAGAACCCGATCCCAGTCTCAGGCATAGCAAACAGGGTGCGCTCGGTCACTACGCGGAAACGTCCGTGCACGGAAACGCCGACACCTCCCCCCATTGTAATGCCGTCCATCAAGGCAACATACGGCTTGGGATAATTTGCAATGTAATGGTTAAGGCGATATTCCCGCCGATAAAAGGCATCAAGAAGTTCTTCGTCGTCGCGCTGCCGCGCGTCATAAAGCCCCCGTATATCGCCCCCGGCACAGAATGCCTTTTCGCCAGCGCCCTCAATTAGAACGACAGCAACCGTCGGGTCCGTCTCCCACGCGCGAAGTTTGGCTGTAATCGCATCAACCATCGGCAGATCAAGAGCATTCAATGCCTTGGGCCGGTTTAACAAGATATGACCGATGGCCCCGTCCTTCGAGAAAACGACGGATGCTTCATTGTCATGCGGTGAACTGGTCACGTTCTCACTGCTCATAAATCAATCCTTTAGCGCGGCACGAGAGATGATCAGGCGCATGATTTCGTTGGTACCTTCTAGAATCTGGTGAACCCGAAGGTCGCGCAGAAGCCTTTCGACCGGATATTCGCGGATATAACCATATCCACCATGAAGCTGTAGCGCTTCATTACATACCCTGAACCCGATATCCGTGCCGAAACGTTTCGCCATTGCACAAAACTGTGTGGCGTCCGGTGTCTTGTGATCCAGTTTCCAGGCCGCTTTGTGCAGCATCAGCCGTGCCGCTTCGAGCTCTGTCACCATGTCGGCATATTTGAACTGCAATGCCTGAAACTGATCAAGGGTTTTGCCAAATTGCTTGCGAACCTTGATATGGTCGCGCGCATGCTCCATTGCGGCCCGCGCACCACCGATGGAGCATGCCGAGATATTAAGTCTGCCGCCATCAAGACCCATCATGGCAAACTTGAAACCTTCGCCCTCTTCTCCCAACCGGTTTTCCACCGGAATTTTGCAATTGCTGAAAATGACGGCTGATGTCGGCTGACTGTTCCATCCCATCTTTTCTTCCAGCTTGCCAAATGACAGGCCTTCGGCATCTTTTGGAACGATAAAGGTCGATATTCCCTTCGGGCTGTCATCGCCGGTTCTCGCCATGACAATGTAAACATCACTGCGCGATCCCCCGGAAATAAAAGCCTTTTCGCCATTAAGGATGTAATGCGCACCGTCGCGCACCGCACGCGTACGCAACGAACCTGCATCTGATCCCGCTCCCGGTTCCGTCAGGCAATAGCTGGCGAAATGTTCCATGTTAACGAGTTTTGGAAGATATTTTTGCCGCTGGTCTTCATTGCCGAAACGGTCAATCATCCAGCATGCCATATTGTGGATCGAGATATATGCCGCCGTTGACGGGCACGCGCTTGCCAGTTCTTCGAAAATCACCGCGGCATCCAAGCGACCAAGGCCCGATCCCCCGACATCTTCGCGTGTGTATATGGCGGCAAAGCCAAGTTCGGCCGCCTTGCGCAAAGTTTCTTCGGGAAAAATGTGTTTTGCATCCCACTCGCCCGCATGCGGTGCCATTTCGTTTTGTGCGAAATCGCG
The DNA here is from genome assembly GCF_040549275.1 of Thalassospira sp. MBR-102. Lineage (NCBI taxonomy): Bacteria > Pseudomonadati > Pseudomonadota > Alphaproteobacteria > Rhodospirillales > Thalassospiraceae > Thalassospira > Thalassospira sp. MBR-102. The sequence goes on along the minus strand of NZ_JBEPTC010000007.1, from coordinate 167,070 downwards.
GGCTGCCTGTGCAAATGCCTGCTGGTCTTCAGACAGGTTGAATTCCATTGGATCGCCGCCTCTGAATGTTTTGGTATTTTCCCTTTACGTAAACGTGAATTCGGATCTTTGTCAATTCATTCGGTATAACAGTACCGAATTATGTGAATAATTTCGCCTCCGACAGTTTCAGGGGCGAATTTGCGAATTTTTGTTCCAATTTCTTGTCGGCTCGCAGCGAATATGCATTACTCCGGTGAAACCAATGCAACTTAAAAATCAGGGGAAACGACATGTCAGGTTCCACGAAACCGGAAACTATTGTTCTACACGCCGGATACCGCGCAGACCCGGCAACCGGATCGGTTGCCGTGCCGCTTTATCAGACAACGAGCTACCAGTTCCGCGATACCCAACACGCGGCCGATCTTTTCGCGCTGAAAGAACTAGGTAACATCTATACCCGCCTGATGAACCCGACCAACGATGTGCTGGAACAGCGAATTGCTGCACTTGAGGGTGGCGCAGCAGCCGTTGCCGTCGGCTCTGGTCAGGCTGCATCAACCTTTTCCGTTCTCAATATCGCCCAAGCGGGTGACAATATTGTAAGTTCCACAGACCTTTACGGCGGCACTTGGAACCTTTTTGCCAATACATTCAAACAGATGGGTATCGAAGTTCGCTTTGCCGATCCATCTGACCCGGAAAACTTCCGACGTCTGACGGATGACAAAACGCGCGCCTATTACGCCGAAACCCTGCCAAACCCTAAACTTCAGGTCTTTCCGATCAGGGAAGTCGCCAATATTGGTGACGAGCTTGGCATCCCACTGATTATGGACAACACCGCCGCACCGGTGCTGTGCCGCCCCATTGATCATGGCGCGACGATTGTCATGTATTCGACCACCAAGTTTATCGCTGGCCACGGTACGTCTGTTGGCGGGATTGTCGTCGATTCCGGCAAGTTTGACTGGGAAAAGCATGTCAAACGCTTCCCGTTACTGAACGAACCGGATCCCAGCTATCACGGTGCGGTCTGGACGCAGGCCGTCAAACCCATCGGCCCGGTTGCTTATGCGATCAAACTGCGCTGCACATTGCTGCGCGACGTTGGCGCGGCCGCCTCGCCTTTCAACTCGTTCCAGACCATTCAGGGCATGGAAACGCTGCCGCTGCGCATGGAACGCCATTGCGAAAACAGCGCCAAAGTTGCCGACTTCCTGTCGTCCCATCCCAAGGTTTCCAAGGTGATCTATCCGGGCAAACAGGATGGCGAAAGCCGCCGTCGTGCCGATACTTACCTTAAGGGCGGATATGGATCGCTGATGGGGTTTGAGCTTGCAGGTGGCAAAGAAGCCGGCGAGAAATTCATCAACAGCCTTGGCCTGTTTTATCATGTCGCCAATATCGGTGACACAAGATCACTCGCCATCCATCCGGCCACAACCACGCACAGCCAGCTTTCCGAACAGGATCGTATTTCATCTGGCGTGACGGACGGTTATGTCCGTCTGTCGATCGGCATCGAACATATCGATGATATCCTTGCCGATTTGAAACAGGCACTCGATAAAGCCTGATCCATCATATCGTTGAATATGAAACCGGCCCTGTTTTTACGGGGCCGGTTTTTTATTGACCATTTTTCCGATCAAAGGTAAACGCGCATTATCGGCAAAACATGCAAAACAGGCAATCAGATGTCGAGTGTCAATTCGCGCCAGCGTGAAATCGAAAAACTGCTTCACAGCCAGGGCACAGTTCATATTCATGACCTGTCTGCACTTTTTCATGCGTCCCTTGATACCATTCGACGCGACCTGCGTCAGATGGAGGATGCCGGGGTCCTGCGGCGTATTCATGGGGGTGCCACATTACCAAGCACTGCCCGCGAAGGATTCCATGACCGCGCACAGGATTTAAAGCCGGAACGATCCGAAATCGCCCGCAAGGTCGCCCATGACCTTGTTCCGGATCATGGTGTGATCTTTTTCGACAGTGGCACAACCATCTATGAAGTCGCCAGGAACCTGAAACCGACATTTTCCGGCACCGTGATCACGGTCAATCCCCTGATTGCCGTGGAACTGGCCAATCATCCGAATGCGAACATCATCATGATTGGCGGGATGGTTCTGAAACGTGATATGGCGATCTGCGGACCGACGGCCATTGATGAAATACGCAACTATAATGCCGATCTTGTGCTGCTGGGCACCTGCGCCCTTCATCCTGAACTGGGTTTGACCACCAGCACAGCCGAAGAACGCGCCACCAAGGCGGCCATGCTGGCGCAGTCTGCAGAAGCGATTGCCGTCACGACTGCCGACAAACTCGAAACCAGCTTGCCATTCAGGGTCTGTGACCTTGATGCGATTTCACATCTTGTAACCGGACGGAAGCTGTCGAGCGGTTATCTGAACAATTACACCGAACGCGGGATCAATGTGATCCTTGCCTGACGGAGGCGGAGCCCCACATGCCTATCTCCAACCAGATTGCCCACAACCGGATCCGCACCATTTTCTTTTTGCATGGTGCCGCCTTTTCAAGCTGGGTCCCGCATATTCCGCTGGTGCAGGAACGCCTTGGTTTTGGTCACGATGACCTTGGCGCCATATTGCTGGCGGCCGCGGTTGGCGTGCTTGCTGTTATGCCGGTTGCCGGTCGTCTATCGGATAAATTCGGCAGCGAACGTGTCGCACGCTATTCCGGGGTGGCTTATTTCATTTCCGTTGGCATTCCGGTCTTCATGCCAAGCTTCATGTCGATTGCGATTGCCATGTTCGCACTTGGCTTTTTTGGCGCGTTCCTTGATATATCGATGAATGCCAATGGCCTGAATGTTGAACGTGCGAAGAAACGCAGCGTCATGTCCGGCCTGCACGGTTTCTGGAGCCTCGGGGGCTTTGCCGGTGCGGGCACGACAGCGGCATGGTTTGCCCTGCCCTTGCCGGTTGAATGGCACCTTCCCGTCATGCTGACCCTATTTCTGATTTTGCATCTGATCCTTCAACGCCAGTTGATGCCAGATGCCGCCGTTCCCCATCCCGCCCAAACGCATGAAGGCTCGTCGGCCAAACAGCGCGCGATGTTCCTGACCCTGCTGCCATTTGGGGCCTGCGCCTTCATCGGCCAGTTTGGCGAGGGCGTGATTACCGACTGGGCAACGGTTCTGATGAATACCGAACTCAATTCCGGCCCGACAATGGCGGCCGTGGGTTTTGCCTGCTATTCGGCGGCCATGGCAATCACGCGCCTTTCGGGCGACTGGCTGGTCACGAAATTTGGCCGCCCGCAAATCCTGCTGTCCAGTTCAGCATGTGCGTCTTTTGGCCTGTTTGTTCTGGCGCTTGCACCGCATTACTTCGTTGCCTGGATCGGGTGTGCCATCGCCGGAATTGGGTTGGCCGTCATCCTACCGCTTCTGATTTCTGCGGCGGCGGAGGCAAGTGGCAGAAGCGGCGGTGCCGTCGTCTCAACCATTGCGGCAACCGGTTACACCGCCTTGATGGCCGGGCCACCGGTTATTGGGGCGATTGGTCAACAGCTTGGACTGGTTACGGCTTTTGTCCTGACAGCAAGTTTTCTGGCTTTGATCATACCGGTCTATCTGCTGACCATGCGTAAACGCCTTTATCGCACCAGCAACAGTTGATCCGCCGCCAATTCTGTCCCATAAATTGGGCACCTCATTTCTGAATTCAGAATGCCGCCCCACTGACAAGAGAACAGATCATGGCCAAAACAGTCACCTATGGCACTTTCCCACGCACCCGCCTTCGCCGGACCCGCATGAGCGACTGGTCGCGTCGCATGGTGGCGGAAACCCGATTGACCGCACATGATCTGATCCTGCCGGTATTTGTGATTGACGGCAAAAATGAACGGACACCGATCCCGTCAATGCCCGGTGTCGAACGCCAAAGCGTTGACGTGCTTGTTGAAACGGCAAAACATGCCGAAAAGCTTGGCATCCCTGCCCTTGCGCTTTTCCCGTATATTGATGCCAGCCTCAAAACCAAGGATGCGCGCGAAGCATATAATCCCGACAATGTGGTTTGCCGTGCGACAAAGGCGATCAAAGACGCCTGCCCCAATCTTGGTGTCATCACCGACGTTGCCCTTGATCCGTTCAATGCGGATGGTCAGGACGGGATCGTGATTGACGGTGAAATCCTGAATGACGAAACGACCGAGGCCCTTGTGCGCCAGGCACTGGTCCAGGCGCAGGCCGGATGCGATGTTGTCGCCCCGTCCGACATGATGGATGGCCGTATCGGTGCCATCCGTGACATCCTTGAATCCGAAGGACTTAAAAAGGTCCAGATCATGGCCTATGCGGCAAAATACGCCTCATCCTTCTATGGCCCGTTCCGCGATGCAATCGGATCGGCTTCTGCCCTAGGCAAGGCGGACAAGAAAACCTACCAGCTTGACCCCGCCAATAGCAGCGAAGCGATGCGAGAAGTTGCCTATGATCTTGAGGAAGGTGCCGACTCCGTCATTGTGAAACCGGGCTTGCCATATCTCGACGTTCTGTATCGGGTGCGTGAAGAATTTGGCGTCCCTGTTTTCGCCTATCAGGTATCGGGTGAATACGCCATGTTGCGTGCTGCGGCCCAGAATGGCTGGCTTGATTACCTTGGCTGTGCCATTGAAACGCTGTCCTGTTTCAAACGTGCCGGCGCGTCAGGAATCCTGACATACAGTGCAATTGACGTTGCCGAGGCCATTTAACAAGGAAACTTTTTTCCGGCCTTTTGGAAAAAGTTCTTGATTTGTTCTTTTCGTTGTGGCATAAAGATAAAGTCAACAGGACAAATGGGTCCGGAGACAAAACCCGCAAAGCGTGATTCGCTTTTGCGGGTTTTTGCGTTTCAGGCGGCAAAAATGGGAATGGGATGATGATGAAGCAGCTATCTGATCGTCTGAAAGGACGACGGCGGTATCGCCAAATGGGCATCACTGGCGCATGGAAAAGTCATTACGGCGGTGGTGCGTTTGGGCCGTGAGGCCGGGGGAAATTTACGAAAACTGTGTTTATCATGACGGGAGAGATGTGCCCTTGGGGCAAGGGTGTTTGTTCGGGACGGCGAGAGCCGGGCAGATGTCAGCCCATCCCGCCGCTACCCAACCGGTCGATGAAGTCTGGCAATGCCGAGGATCAGCAGGCCCGAATTGCGTCTGCATTGGATCGGCTGGTCATCAATGGCGGGATTTGTGCCTGCCCTGCGACAACGCCTTCGTCCTTGGGGCGAGGTGCGCTTGTAGTGTCCATCGAAAGCCCGAGGCGTTTGTTCGGGGCAGCAGGGACTGGGCGTGGTCGGTCTGGTGCAATCCAGTTCTGTCCAGCCTACCCGGTCGGTAGCGTTTGGCTATGCCGAGGGGTAGCGGGATCGATTGCCAGTGGGCCGAAGGAGCGTTCGAAGATGCCGAAAGGCTGGTCATCGATGGCGGGAGGTGTGCCTGCCGTGCGACAACGCTGTTGCCCGTGGAGTGAGGTGCGTTTTGGTGCAACCGAGAGCGACGGGCGTTTGTCCGGTCTTCCGGTCGGTGGCGTTTGGCGATGCAAAGGGCAGCGGTGTTGGCTTGGCTGGATTGGTTTGTCGGTTGATCAAAATCGTCATTCCGGGCGCAGCGCCGACCCGGAATCCATGCCCTGTTGAAAGAGGCTGGATTCCCGCCGTTGCGGGAATGACGATCAGGTCGGGAGCGCCTTGCCAGCGGTCCGAGGTCCGTTTGGCGGGCTGTTCTTACCGGGTCGTTTTATCCGTTATCAGGCACAGCAGGCTTCGCTTTTGGCACCTGACACGTCAATGCCATGACCAATCGCACGCGCACAAAAATGCGGACGCAGACCCGACTTTTCAAACAGGCTTTCGATATCGTCCTGACCATCGAGGAATCCCCCCTGATGCACCAGAAGTGTCTTGATGCCTGCCGCCAGTCCTCCAAGCACATCGGTATGGATTGTATCGCCTACCATCAGGACCCGATCCCGGCTGATATCCGGGTGACGACGCAGGACTTCATCAAACACGTGACCATAGGGCTTGCCAACGCAATCCGGTATTACGTTGCAACGATCCGCTGCCTTATGGGCGAAATATCCGGACTCAACGGATAGGAATGCCCCCATCGGCGCACAGATATCGGGATTGCCGACCAGAATGGGGCGCGGATTGGCTGCAAGGCTTTCTTCCAGATGATTCTGCTGGATATCGGACCAGTTTTCAGAATCAATAAGAACAAAACCGTCAACCGCATCATAAAGCGCGCGATCCGCGCCAAGCGGTTCCACCCTGCCCGGCAGGATATCAAATGGCCAGTGAACCGGTGCCATTGCCCCCCAATGGGACAGATCCCTGTAGGTTTCCATCATCGGGGCGACGAATTGCTGGCTACTGATCAGGTTTGTCGTGTTGAAATCGAACCCGCGCCCACGATGCCGTGCGAGGATTGCCTCGGCCGAACTCGATGCATCATTGGTGACAACGGCAAGTTTCTTTCCCGATTTCTGAAGGGCGGCCACGGTTTCGACCGCGCCGGGAATGGCTTGCGCGCCGCTATTGAGCACACCGAAAGCATCAAACACGATCAGATCAAATTGGTCCGCGATTTCCAGAAGGTTTCCAACATACTGTGTTTTCGCAGGAACAGATGCCGGATCAACCTGCGGCAAACGCGGGGCATATTGCAGATAAGCGGCGATTGCCTGCTCAAAGCTGAGCTTCGGGCGGTTGATACTCATCTGTCCGTGTCTCCTGTCCGATAGAAAGCCATCCGTGAATTCGCCTGAAGGCATCAATCCGGATATGTTCGTATGAAAATCGCGATTGCTGTTGTAGCGGTTCCGCTTTCAATTGGAAAGCGATTGGTAATTTAATTAGCTATGCACTGAAAACATAGCAATAAACAACGAAGCAAATCTGTATTATGACGTTATTTAAGCGTTTTCGTTGCAAAAACATGACTTTCTGCGCTTTCCAGCCTCCAGCCATGCAAAAAACGCATTGGATTTCACAATCAACCGGGCGTAGTTTGCACTCACGAAATAAAAACGATGTATCGACTGGCTGATGCGAAAAAATGCAGATGATCATTCGGTACATATCAAGCAGACCGACACGTCAAACCAGTTAACTATTCCTTCATGGAATATCTTCGGTGAGCACATGCCGGTTATCTGAATGACAGCGCCAATATGAAATTGGCCGGTTTGAAATAGGTGATGAAATGATCGTAACCAAGATTTTTGCTTTCCTGCGCGCCCTTCGTGTTCAGTACCAGACCCAGACTGCGCTCCGTAAACTTGATGCACGTGAGCTGGCAGATATCGGCCTGAACCGTGACATGATTGACGATGTCGCACATCGCGTTGCTTTCGGTCGCTAAGCCAGACCGTAGCCGTCCAAAAGAAAAGCCCCAGCATTGATTGCCGGGGCTTTTCTTGTTTTCGGGATAATGTGCTGACGGGGCAAGCTGTCCCTCGCCCCGTTGTAGCACCCCGTTCTAGTTGGCAAATACCGCGCTATAATCCTCTCGCAGGATATTCTTCTGTACTTTTCCCATCGCATTACGCGGAAGTTCGGACACGAAGAAAACGCGCTTGGGCACTTTGAAATTGGCAAGCTGCCCCTTGATCGCATTGACCACGTCATCTTCGGACAGTTTATCGCTGCTGCGGACGATCACGGCCACAACGGCCTCTCCAAAATCCGGATGCGCAACGCCGATCACGGCACTTTCGACAACACCATCCATCTTGTCGATGACCGTTTCGATTTCTTTGGGATAAACGTTAAACCCGCCGGAAATCACAAGATCCTTGGCGCGACCAACGATATGGACATACCCCTTGGCATCGATTTTGGCGATGTCCCCGGTAATGAAGAACCCGTCTTCGCGGAATTCCTCGGCCGTCTTTTCCGGCATTTGCCAGTATCCGGCGAAAACGTTCGGCCCGCGTGCTTCCAGAACGCCGATCTCGTCGGTTCCAAGCACATTCCCTTTATCGTCACAGATCCGGACTTCCACATCTGGCAGGGCCGGGCCGACCGTATGGACGATCCGCTCGCCATTGAGCGGGTTGGACGTTGCCATCCCCATTTCAGTCATGCCGTAACGTTCCAGCAACGCCTTGCCGGTCCGTTCCCTGAAGGCGACAAATGTTTCGGGCAGCAAGGGTGCCGATCCTGAAATGAACAGCCGCATGCCCGATGTCACATCGGCATTGAAATCATCACCAGACAGCAGGCGGACATAAAATGTCGGCACGCCCATCATGACGGTACTGCGCGGCAACAGCGTCATGACCTGATCGCGATCAAACTTCGGCAGGAAGAACATTTTCGATCCCGACAGCATCACGCAATGACACGCAATGAAAAGCCCGTGCGTATGGAAAATCGGAAGCGCATGTAAAAGAACGTCGTCCGGGCCAAAGCCCCAAAGCTTTTCCAGGGTCGCGGCATTTGACCACAAATTGGTCTGGGTCATCATGGCGCCCTTTGGCTTGCCCGTCGTGCCGGATGTATAAAGAATGGCCGCAAGTTCATCATCTGCACAGGCAACCGGGGTAAATTCGGCGGGGAAATCCGCCGCCTGATGGATCAGCGTTCCCTCGCCCGACGTGCCAAGTGTCAAAACCTTTTCAACGCGCTGTGCGTCGGCAATTGCCGTTACTTCATCTTCGCGGTGTGGCTGGCAGACAAAAACAATAGGTGCCGCGTTCCCCATGAAATAGGCAAGTTCACCTGCCTGATACGCGGTATTCAGCGGCAGATAGACCAGACCTGCGCGGATACAGCCCAGATAAAGGAACAGGGCTTCGGGGGATTTATCGACCTGAACAGCGACGCGATCACCTTTTTTGGCACCAAGGGCTGTCAAAAGCCCGGCAATACGTGCGGATGCCGCATCGGCATCACCGTAACTGTATGTTGTGCCCTCTGCCGTTTCGATCAGGACCTTGGACAGGTCGGATGGAAATCGGCTTCGTATGCGCATGAAAAGGCTGTTGGTCACGGCGTATCTTCCCTGTTTCAGATCTTGTGCCGGGCATTCATGCTGCCCGGTGTCATACCGGGCAGCATAGTGCACACAAGGATATCCGCAAACAAGTACTGTTTTACCGTTATGGCCGGTTGTGATCAGCCGACCTGCGGAAATTCGCCATCAATAAACGGAAATGTTTCGCCAACCGTCACCAGAAGCTCCGGGTAAAAACCGTTGAAATGGGTGGCCAGCGCGTTGCTGTAGGCACCGATATGACCAAACTCGATCCAGTCCCCTTCGCGGATGTCGGCGGGCAAGGTTACCGTTGCCGGAAGCACATCCATATTGTCGCAGGTCGGGCCATAGATCGTGAAGTCGAGGGTATCGGTGTCGTTGAAATCACCGCCGATCCGCATCGGTCGTACCGGGAAACGCAACTGCCCCGTGACCGCCTCGGAAAGGCTGCCATAGACACCGTCATTGATGAAGAGCTGGTCCTCTTTACGCAGATGCACCTGCGTGATCAGCGACACGCCACTCGACACCAGTGCCCGGCCCGGCTCGCACATAAAGGTGGTATCAGGCAGGCCAAGCCAGCGAATGCAGTCCTTGATTTCCTCCATGAAGACCTCAAGTCCCGGTGCGCGCTGGTTCATATATTGGCCGGGGAACCCGCCGCCAACATCAATATAACGGACTTTGACCCCTGAAAAATCGACAACCTGCCGGATCAGTTCAACAGCAATGCGATACCCGTTCGGCGTTGTGCATTGCGACCCGACATGGAAGCAAAGCCCGGCGGTATAGCCATAGCCATCAACTTTCTTCAAAAGTTCCGATGCCGTCATCGGACGGGCACCGAACTTTGCCGAAAGGTTATAGGCCGCGCCTGCCGGCGGGGTTGCCAGGCGGACATGAATGACCAGATCGGTCTCGCCGTCGGTTTCGGCGCGGACTTTTTCAAGTTCATCCTCGGTATCGATCACGTAATGCTTTACGCCGAAAACACGGTGCGCGCTGCGAATGGCATCCCGGCTTTTGACAGGATGCATGAAATAGACGTTCATGCCGGGAAACTGGCGGCGGACAAGGGCAATTTCCTCGGGCGATGCGGTATCGAAATGACGAACACCGCCTTCATGAAGGTAGCGCATGATTTCCGGATGCGGATTGCATTTGACCGCATAAAGGACATTGCCGGGAAACATGTCGACAAACCGTTTGGCCGATTCACGCAGGATGTCAGGGCGCAGGCAATAAACCGGGTAAGAAGGCTTAAGTTCACGAACAACATCAAACGTCGTATCGAAATGGCGCGGCATGGGTATCCCCTTGTCCTTACGGAATTGTATCTGTGGCGCATTCACAATTCGAAATGCAGCCCGCGTTTAAGTAACCCTATCAACCCTGTCCCTGACTGTCATGCCTAACATGGTGAAAGGACCTTGCCTTTCCGGTATCGGATCGATAAATTGGTAAACCAATACCGAATAACCGTTTATTTTGCGACGCAGCCGGAAAACGGGCGCGCAGCTATATGACAGGGAGCCTGAAATGTCTATCGAACCCGTGCTTGATCCCCACAAACTGGTCAAGGAACTTGATGGCCGTCACCTGATCGACGGGGAACTTGTACCGGCCAGAAATGGCAGAAATTTTGACGTGCTGAACCCGGCAACCGGCAAGGTTATTGCGCAGGCTGCCGAAGGTGACGCCGATGACGTCGATTTCGCGGTTTCGGTGGCAAAGAAGGCCCAAAAGGATTGGGCAAACCGCCCTGCCCGCGAACGCGGCAAGCTGGTGGCGGAATGCGGGCGTATCCTGACCCAGCATGTCGAGGAACTCGGCCGGATGGTGGCCCTTGAGTCCGGCAAGGCGTTGCGGACGGAAAGCCGGGTCGAGGCATCGGTCCTGGCCGACATGTTCACCTTCTTTGGCGGCCTTGCTTCGGAACTGAAGGGTGAAACCATTCCGTTCAACCCGAACATGATGACCCTGACAACGCGTGAACCGGTTGGCGTTGTCGGTGCGATCATTCCGTGGAACGTGCCGCTGCTTCTGATGGCGATCAAGGTCGCCCCGGCCTTGGTCGCGGGCAATACCGTTGTCGTTAAATCCGCCGAAGACACCCCCTTTACCGTCCTTCGTGTCTGCCAGATCATGCAGCAGGTCTTGCCAAAGGGTGTTTTGAACATCCTTTCCGGTTTTGGTCCGGGATGCGGCGGCCCGCTGGTGGCGCACAAGGATGTCAAAAAGGTATCCTTTACCGGATCGGTCGAAACCGGTCGTACGGTTTACCGCGCAGCGGCGGAAAAACTGATCCCGGTCACGCTGGAACTGGGTGGCAAATCGCCGATGATCGTGATGGGTGACGCCGATCTGGACAAGGCCATTGCCGGGGCAATTGGCGGCATGCGCTTTACCCGTCAGGGCCAAAGCTGCACGGCATCGTCGCGCATTCTGGTACATGAAAGCCTGCATGACGAGTTTGTTAACCGCCTTCTGGCCAAGGTCAACACCCTTAAAATGGGTGATCCGCTGGACGAGGAAACCGATATCGGCACGATCATCAATCGCAAACAGCGCGACAAGGTGTGCGGTTATATCGAGATCGGCGAGGAAGAAGGTGCGACCAAAAATGAACTCAGCGCCCTTCCAACCGATCCGGCACTTGCGGACGGCATGTTTGTCCGTCCGGTCGTCTTTACCAACGTCAAGCCTGATGCGCGGATTGCCCGCGAAGAAATCTTTGGCCCTGTTGCGTGTGTGTTCAGGTTCAAAACCTTTGACGAGGCGATTGAGCTTGCCAATGACAGCGACTTTGGCCTTGCCGCAACTGTCTGGACCAAGGACCTTAAAACCGCACTGACAGCCACCAAACGGCTTGAAGCGGGCTTTGTTCAGGTCAATCAGAACCTTGTCGTGCAGCCAAACCTGTCATATGGCGGCGTCAAGCTTTCGGGTCTTGGCAAGGAGGCATCGCTTGAGAGCATGCTTGAACATTTCACGCACAAGAAAACCATCATCATGAATATGGAATAACCCTGCCTGCGTTCCCAAACCGGCCGGGTTGCAAATGTTGCAACCCGGCTTTTTTGTTTGCAAACTTGACCTTGCGCGCCTAATCCGCAAAGCTGCATCACGATTACCGACCCATAACCCGGAAAGAACATGGCTATGTCTGCTTGCCTTGACATCCTCGCATCGCATCCCCGTCCGACGCTTCGTGCCGGTGCGATGGCCATGATTATCGGGATTTCCGCCCTGCGAATGTGATCCCTGTCATCCGCGGATGACAGGCTTGGTTAAACATCCGAATTTTGCCCACACATGATAAAATGCCAGCACATCACGTAAGGTGCGGCTGGCCGCAGGAGTATGGAAATGACCGTTTCCTATCACGACATCGTTCGCGCATCCGGCTTGCTTGAAGGCATCGTCAGCAAAACGCCATTGGTAAAATCGCAAACACTTTCAAATATTTGCGAGGCCGAAGTTCACCTGAAACTTGAAAACCTGCAATATACGGCCTCCTTCAAGGAACGCGGCGCTTATATCAAACTCGCCAGCCTGACGCCTGAAGAACGCGCGAAGGGTGTCATTGCCGTATCGGCCGGAAACCATGCGCAAGGTGTTGCCTATAACGCCAAACGACTTGGCATTCCGGCAACCATTGTCATGCCGAAAAACACGCCCTTTACCAAAGTCCGTCACACCCGTTCACACGGGGCGGAAGTTGTCCTTGAAGGCAGTGTTTTCGCCGAAAGCCTTGAAGCCGCATCGAAAATTCAGGAAGAACGCGGCCTGACCTTTGTGCATCCGTTTGATGATCCGCATATCATTGCCGGTCAGGGGACTGTCGGGCTTGAAATCCTTAATGATGGGGCGGACATCGACACCATTATCGTCCCCATTGGCGGCGGCGGTCTTGCGGCCGGTATTGTTACGGCCATCAAGGCCCGACGCCCGGATATCGAGGTGATTGGTGTCGAAACCAAGCTTTATCCTTCGATGTATGAAGGCATCAAGGGCCTGCCGCTTTCGGGCGGTGGTGTGACGATTGCCGAAGGCATTGCGGTCAAGCAACCGGGTGGCCTGACCCTCGAAATCTGCAAGGAAAAGCTTGATGATGTGCTGCTGGTCGAGGAAAGCTCGATCGAGCGCGCCATACAGATGCTGATCGAGATCGAAAAAACCGTTGTCGAAGGCGCTGGTGCGGCACCGCTTGCCGCCCTTCTTGATCACCATGACCGTTTCAAAGGCAAGAAGGTCTGCATGATTGTCAGTGGCGGCAACATCGATACCCGTCTTCTCGCACAGGTTCTGATGCGCGGTATGGCGCGCGAAGGCCGCCTTGTGCGTGTGCGTATCGAAATTCCCGATGTTCCGGGCGCACTTGCAACCATCAGCGCGCTGATCGGCGACGCCGAAGCCAACATCATTGAAGTGTATCACCAGCGTCACTTCTATGATGTGCCGGCAAAGCAGACCGACGTCGACATGGTGCTGGAAGTCAGAGACACCTCGCACGCAGAACAGGTGATTACAAAACTGACCGGTGCCGGATTTGGCAGCCGCCTTCTGGGCAACACATCGCTCGACTGAAATTACAAGGGCCAGCGACAATGCCGTTGGCCCTTTGCTCATTTGACAAGGGAGCGATAACGGCCACCATAATAAAGCAGAGGATCACCGGTATTCCCCAGCGAGATATCCTGTACATGCCCCACAATGATGCTGTGATCTCCGCCATCGTGAATTGCATGTCGTTTGCAGGAAAATGTCGCAAGATTACCGATCAGCTTTGGCACACCATGACAATCATCTTCGAAAACAAGGTCTTCCCAACGGTCGTGAACCGGTGATGAAAACAGGTCAGACAGGTCGCGTTGATCCCGATTAAGGATATTGATGCAAAAACGGTCACACTCACCTGCAAACAATGAATGTGTGGCCGCGCGCTGGTCTACTGAAAAAAGGACCAGAGCCGGATCGAGCGACACCGACGCAAACGAATTGATCGTAATGCCTGCTTTTGCGCCATTATTCGACCGTGCCGTAACAACAGCAACACCGGTTGCAAATTGTCCCAGACAGTCCCGAAAATCGCGCGATGAAAATGACATATTGAAGAATGCTCTTGCTGATAAAACCTATTGGACATGCCCTGCGTACAGGATCAGGGAAAATGGCGGGAAAAACTTGTGCTGTCAAACCCCACGCGTCAGCGTTTTAAACGCTATATTAATAAGATTAAAAGTTAATATGAATCATATAAATACAAGCGCTGCGACCCTAACACTCCGGCTTCCCGGAAGGCTGTCCATAATGAGGAATTTACGGTTGCGGCGTATTTTGGGGTTAGTGGGGACTGCATAATGTTTCTGATTATCGGTTACGTCATAGTACTCGGCTCGGTACTTGGCGGGTATTTGCCTCACGGGTCATTTAGCATTCTCGTTCAACCTCTTGAAGTTCTGATTATTTTCGGGGCTGCGTTTGGTGCCTTTCTGACTGCCAATCCGCTAAGCGTTGTCAAACGGTCCTTCAGCTATACCCTGCGTGCCATGAAAGGCCCCAAGAAGAAAGCTTCCTATCTTGAGCTTTTGACCTGCCTTTATGCGGTTTTTCGTCTCGCCAAATCAAAGGGCGATCTGGCGCTCGAAAGCCATGTGGAAAACCCCGAAAGCTCAAGCCTTTTCGCAAACTTTCCGGGCGTCACCAAAGACCATCACGCCCTTGAGTTCATGTGTGATTATCTTCGGTTGCTGACCCTTGGCACCACCAATGCGTACGAACTCGAAGCCGTGATAGATCAGGAACTGGAAACCCATCACGAGGAAGAACACGCGGTTTCCGATGCGGTTCAAACAGTTGGCGACGGTCTTCCCGCGCTGGGTATTGTCGCGGCCGTTCTGGGGGTTATTGTCACCATGAGCTCCGTGACGGAACCGCCTGAAATTCTGGGCGGCCTGATTGCGGCAGCACTGGTCGGGACATTCCTTGGTATTCTTGGCGCTTATGGTTTTGTCGCGCCGACGGCATCCATCATCAAGAAAACCGTTGATGCCGACGCGAAATACTACAGCTGTATAAAGGCGGCACTTATCGGACACATGCAGGGTTATGCGCCGCAGGTTTCGGTAGAATTTGCACGAAAAACCCTGCCACATGATCTTCGGCCAAGCTTCAAGGAACTTGACGAAGCTTTGCAAAATGCACCAACCGCTTGATTTTTGAATAATCCATTTCCGGTTTAGAGAAAAACGCGACGCATGCCTGATATCGTTATAAAGAAAATCAAGAAAGGCGGTCACGGCCACCATGGTGGTGCATGGAAGGTTGCGTATGCCGACTTTGTGACAGCAATGATGGCGTTCTTCCTGCTGCTTTGGCTGCTTAGCAGTGCCACTGAAGAACAGCTACAGGGCGTGTCGAACTATTTCACCCCGGAAACGATTTCTCAAAGCGAGTCCGGTTCCGGCGGCATTCTGGGTGGCCAAAGCCTTGCAGAACAAGGTGCCTTACGCTCTGAAACGGGCGCGCCGACGGTCAGCATTGATATTCCCCCGGTGAAAACACCGGAAGAAATGGCCGAGCAACGTCTTGCCGAACAGGAAGACAAGGAATTCAAGGAAGCGGAAGAAGAACTTCGCAAGGCGCTTGAAAGTTCCCCTGATTTGCAGGAACTTGCCAAGAATATCCGGATCGAAGAAACCGACGAAGGTCTTCGCATTCAGATTTTGGATGAAGACGGCACCGCAATGTTCCCAAGCGGTAGTGCCGTCATGGCCGACCACACCAAACTTCTGCTGTCAAAGGTTGTCGAAGCTATCCAGGGTATGCCGCAGGATATTTCGATTGAAGGCCATACCGATGCCGTGCCCTTCTCGACAGTCACTGGTTACAGCAACTGGGAACTGTCCTCGGACCGCGCCCTGGCAACCCGCCGGGAACTTGAAACGCAGGGCCTTGCATCCGGCCGCTTCGCCAAAGTTGCTGGCCTTGCCGATACGGACCCGCTGCTTCCCGAAACGCCGGAAAACGAACGCAACAGACGCATCAGCATCACGCTTCTGCGCGGAACCGGTGAACGCCCGGCCGTTGATGGCGAAACCTCCGCCCCTGCGCAGTCTGGCACCCCATCCACCGAACAGGGATCAGGACAAGAATCGGGCAATTCAGCGCCTTCAAACCGGCGCCCCAGCTTCTCTGTCCCTTCAAACCGCTAGGGAATTTTATGGCGAGCTCAGACAATCGTCGGGTTCGCCCTTTAAACCGTCATGATTCATACCTAATCTCATATTATCAGAAGAACCTCTGAAGCCGGGGCAAAACGGTAAATGACAGTCAATCAAAGGCGACTGACACAGCATTACTTCATGACCGCTCCCATGCCATGCCCCTATCTGCCTGGCAGGTTCGAGCGTAAGCTGGTGACAGAACTGCGCGGTCCCGAAGCAAATAACGTTCATGATCTGCTGTCTCGCGCCGGTTTCCGCCGCAGCCATTCTATTGCCTATTTGCCTGCCTGCAGCGAATGTGACGCGTGTGTTCCCGTCCGGGTACGTTCCGAAGATTTCCGCACGACCAGATCGTTTCGTCGTATCGCGGCAAAAAACAATGATCTGATCCGGGCCGTCTCGCCATCCGTCGCCACACAGGAACAGTTTCAGCTTTTCAGTCAGTATCAGGACGCCCGTCACGGCAATGGCGATATGGCCCGGATGGATGCCCGCGACTATCGGGCCATGATCGAAGACAGCACTGTCGACACCTCCATTTTTGAATATCGGCGCCAGAATGGCAGCCTGATCGCGGTTGCACTGGTCGATAACCTCTCTGATGGCCTGTCTGCCGTATACAGCTTCTTTGATCCCTCCGAACAGCGCCGCGGACTTGGAACCTTTATCATTCTTGATCTGATAAAAGAGTCCCAAACCCTTGGTTTACCCCATGTTTATCTTGGTTACTGGATCGGAGAGTGCCGAAAGATGTCCTACAAGATGCGCTTTCAGCCTCTGGAAGGTTTTCGGGGCGGAAACTGGGTTAGCCTTCCGGCCAGTGACGGTATTGACGGTTGATCTTTGGCTCGCGACACCCCGCCGCAACTACTAGACCAAAGTAGTAGCTCCCCCATCGATCCCCGGTTGCCACATTCTACAGACGCATATAAGCTTTGCTCCAAAGCCGCATGACGGCTTTGAGGCAATAAATCATGAGCTTGCATCTTTGGGAGGCTGTAATCTATGAAACGTCGCCAATTTCTTTCCGGCGCTGCGGTAGCCGGTGCGACCGCGGCGGTCGCGTCTACCTTTGCCAAACCGGCAATCGCACAGGAAGTCCGTGAGTGGCGCATGGTCACGACCTGGCCAAAAAACTTCCCGGGTTTGGGGACCGGGGCGAACCTTTTGGCTGAATATATAAACAAGGCATCAGACGGCCGCATGAAGGTGACCGTTTTTGGCGCGGGCGAAATCGTTCCCGCCTTTGAAGCCATTGATGCTGTCGGTAATGGTACCGTCGAAATGGGCCATGGCGCGCCTTATTACTGGAAGGGTAAAGTCGATGCCACCCAGTATATCGCAGCGATGCCATTCGGACTGAACGCCCAGGAACAGAACGCATGGTTCCAGTGGGGCGGCGGTCAGGAACTTGCTGACAAAGTCTATTCCGAACTGAACTGCAAATTCTTCCCGTCCGGCAACACCGGCACCCAGATGGGCGGCTGGTTCAACAAGGAAATGAATACGATTGATGACTATAAAGGTCTGAAAATGCGTATTCCGGGCCTTGGCGGCGAAGTCGTCAAAGCTGCGGGTGGCAACGTTGTGAACCTTCCGGGTGGCGAAATTCCGCCTGCCCTTCAGTCCGGTGCGATTGACGCGACCGAATGGGTTGGCCCGTATAACGACCTGGCGTTTGGTCTCTATAAATCAGCCAAGTTTTATTACTATCCGGGCTGGCATGAACCGGCGACCGTTCTTGACAACTTCATCAACCTTGATGCCTGGAATGCCCTTCCCGACGACCTCAAGGCAATCGTCGAGCAGGCCAACCGTGCTGTGAACCAGATGGTTCTGTCGGAATTCACCGCACGGAACAATCAGGCGCTCCAGACCCTGCGCGACAAGCACAATGTCGATGTTCGCCCGTTCTCGGACGACATTCTGACCAATCTTGGCGCATTGTCGGGCACGGTTCTGCGTGACCTTGTTGCTTCAAATCCGCTGTCGCAGGAAGTTTTCGAAAGCCTGATCGCGTTCCGTACCCAGTCGATTGGCTGGTCGAAATTCTCGGAATCGGCTTTTGCCCAGGCACGTATCCTGCCGTTCAAATACTAAGTTTTCAGATATAGAAACCGAAAAGGGTCGGCAAATGCCGACCCTTTTTGCATGACAGGTTTTGGCGGGCCTGCGGTTACTTGAACAGCAAATCCGGAAGCCATGTCGCCAGTGCCGGGAACGCCGCCACAAGCCCCAAGCCCAGGACCTGGATCAGGACAAACGGGACAATCCCGCGATAAATGTCCCAGGTCTTTATTGCCGCCGGAGCCACCCCGCGCAGATAGAACAGCGCAAAGCCGAACGGCGGTGTCAGGAAGCTGGTCTGCAGGTTGATGGCAATCATCACGCCAAGCCAGACCGGATCGATATCCATCTTGAGCAGGATCGGGCCAACGATTGGCACAACCACAAACACGATTTCAATGAAATCAAGGAAGAAGCCCATGACAAACATCAGCAGCATGACGACCAGCATGGCGCTGAAAACACCGCCAGGAAGGTTATGCAGCAGTTCTTCGACCAGATGATCCCCGCCAAGGCCACGGAAGACCAGCGAGAACACCGATGCGCCCAGCAGGATCACGAAGACCATGGCACTGATCTGAACCGTCTGGCGTGTCACATGGCGCAACACGTCCCATGACAGGCGTTTATAGAACGCCGCCAGAATGACCGCACCAACACCGCCAAATGCCGCGGACTCAGTCGGTGTTGCGATACCTGTAAGGATCGAGCCCAGCACGGCAACGATGAGCAACCCCGGAGGCATCAGCGCACGCAGAACTTCCCCCCAAAGGCCATCCGGCCGTTTGTCGGTCACCAGCGGCGGTGCCGATTTGGGGTCAATAAAGGCCTGAATGATGATCCAGCAGATATAAAGCCCGACCAGAAGCATGCCGGGAATGAATGCACCGGCAAACAGGTCGATAACCGAAACCGGCTCCGGGGCCCAATTGCCCAGCGAACGTTGTGCTTCGGCGTAAGCGCCTTGCAGGATATCACCGAGCAAAACCAGCACGATCGACGGCGGTATGATCTGCCCCAATGTGCCGGATGCACAGATTACCCCGGTCGAAAGACGCGGACTGTATCCGGCCTTTTGCATCGCCGGAAGGCTGAGAAGCCCCATGGTTACAACGGTTGCCCCAACGATACCGGTCGAAGCCGCCAGCAGCATCCCGACCAGCACAACCGAAATGCCAAGCCCCGCCCGCATGGTGCCAAACAGAAGCCCCATGGTCGTCAGCAGCTTTTCGGCAATCCGGGCACGTTCAAGCATGACGCCCATAAAGACGAAAAGCGGGATCGCGACATAAAGCTCGTTGGTCATCACACCGAAATAGCGTGACGGCAACGACCCCAGAAGCGGCATGTCAAACACGCCCATCGAATTACCGATCAGCGCAAAGACAAGCCCCGTTCCTGCCAGGGAAAACGCAACCGGGAAACCGAGAAGAAGAACGCCGCAGGCTACTGCGAACATTACAAGGCTAAGAATTTCCCCCGACATCAGACGCCCTCGTGCTCTTCTTCTTTGATTTCAAATTCTTTATGCCCGGTCAGCACGAGAATGCTACGCGCGGCGAGTGACAGCCCCTGCAAAGCAATCAACACGCAGAAAACGAGAATAACCGATTTATAAAGGAACAGCCCCGGCAAGCCGCCGGTTTCATGTGACCCTTCAAGACGAAGCCAGCTGGTCATCACATAGGGGTAACTATAGATATAGACCATAATGATCACCGGCAGCAGCAGCAGCAGGGAACCAAAAAGATCAACCCATGCCTTGTAGCGCGCCGAAGCCGGACGATAGAAGACGTCCACTCGCACATGACCGCCATGTAGCAGCGTGTAACCGGCACCGACCATAAAGACGATACCATGCAGCCACATATAGCTTTCCTGCATCGAAACCCAGCCAATGGAAAAACCGTACCGTAATGTCGCGACCAGGAATGTGATCACGACCATCGGGATTACCAGCCAGGCCACGCCACGTCCGATCCAGTCATTCAGACCGTCAACGAAACGGACGAAACTCCCTAGAAAATTCACGTTTTCACTCCCACGCCCTTTTGGAACTCACAGGGAAATTGCGGGCTCCCTGCCAATCAGGATGCGAAGTTACATATTTACGCCTTAAAACGCTATATATTTTGCCCGTTTCCCGCCTTGTTCAGCATCCTGAATAAAATCAAACCGCGTTTTCACCCGTGATTGACAAATTTCGCCCGGAAACGAGAAAAGGGATAAGAACATCCCTGCCCTTATCCCTTTGGAATCTCATCCATCCTGCGAAGGATGCGTTATTCGAACCTGTTTGACCGCGGGAACCCGGTTGGCGGCATGCGCCCGGCACCGGCACGCTTGCCAATCCATTCTGCAAGCTCGGTAACGGTACGTGTACGGCCCTCGCTGCCGCCCATGGTCCAGCTCAGTCCTTCTTCAAGATTGAACAGGACCAAATCAGCCATGCCACCCTGACGGTATTTCTGCAGGATAACACCGCGCCCGCGGGTCATTTCAGGGACTTCGGAAACCGGATAGATCAGAAGTTTACGGTTTTCGCCCAGAACAGCGACATGATCCTTGTCGACCGGAAGGCAGATTTTTGCCTCTTCATCCTTGCCAAGGTTCAAAATCTGTTTGCCGTTCTTGGTCTGGGCCACCACATCGGCTTCGGCCACCTGGAAACCGCGACCGGCAGAACTTGCAACAAGCAGGTTCCGGCCCGGCTTATGGATGACCATCGCAACGATGTCATGTTCCTGGGGCAGATCAATCGTCAAACGGATCGGCTCACCATGACCACGTCCGCCCGGCAGCTTGTCGCACGACATCGTGTAACAGCGGCCTTCGGTGCTCATGATCAGAAGCTTGTCCGTCGTGAACGCCTTCAGCGCAAAACGCCCTTCGTCACCATCCTTGAATTTCAGGTCGCTGATGTCTGACGTATGCCCCTTAAGGGCCCTGATCCAACCCATTTTCGAACAGATCACCATAATAGGTTCACGTTCAATCAGGGCTTCCAGCGGAACTTCGATTTCTTCCGGTGCATCACCGATTTCGGTACGGCGCTTGCCAAGGGCTGTCTTCTTGCCGAATTTCTCGCGCATTTCCTCGACTTCGTCGCGGATTTTCTCCCAGCGCAAGCTTTCACTGGCAAGAAGCGCTTCGAGACCTTCTTTTTCTTCGGTCAGTTTCGCATGCTCGTTCTTGATTTCCATTTCTTCGAGCTTGCGCAAGGACCGCAGACGCATGTTGAGGATCGCATCCGCCTGAACTTCCGTCAGGTCGAAAGTCGACATCAACGACACCTTCGGCTCATCCTCGAAACGAATGATCCGGATGACCTCGTCAAGGTTCAGATAGGCAACAAGATAACCATCAAGCACTTCAAGGCGATGATTGATCTTGGCCAGTCGATGGTTGGAACGACGGATCAGAACGTCCTGACGATGGGCCAGGAACGCACGCAGTACTTCGCGCAGATTCATGACGCGCGGCGTATTGTCCCCGTCCAGAACGTTCATGTTCAGACCAAACCGGATTTCCAGTTCGGTATTCTTGAACAGCATCTCCATCAAATGTTCCGGCTCGACCGCACGGGTCCGCGGCTCAAACACCAGACGGATCAGGTCGGTCGACTCATCGCGCACATCAGCCAGAAGCGGAAGCTTTTTCAGAACCATCAGATCGGCAATACGCTCGACCAGTTTGGCTTTCTGAACCTGATAGGGAATTTCGGTCACAACGACCTGGAACAGTCCATGACTGAGCTTCTCGACTTCCCATCTGGCGCGCAGACGGAATGAACCGCGCCCGGTGGCATAGGCCTCAAGAATGTTTTCGCGCGGCTCAACCAGAACCCCACCGGTCGGGAAGTCCGGACCCGGCACACAGCGCACGAGTTCCGCAATCGAGGTATCAGGATTATCGATCAGCTTGATCAGGCCGGCACATAGTTCGCCAGCATTGTGCGGCGGAATGTTGGTTGCCATACCAACCGCAATACCGGCCGCACCATTGGCCAGCAGGTTCGGAAACGCTGCCGGCATGACAATCGGTTCGTGATCCTCGCCGTCATATGTCGGGCGGAAATCAACCGCATCTTCGTCAAGGCCATTCATCAGTGCCGCGGCAACGGCTGTCATGCGGGCCTCGGTATAACGCATTGCCGCTGCGTTATCGCCGTCAATGTTGCCAAAGTTCCCCTGCCCGTCGACCAACGGATAACGGACGGCAAAATCCTGTGCCAAACGCACAAGCGCGTCATAGACAGACTGATCACCATGCGGGTGATACTTACCGATCACGTCACCGACAACACGGGCGCATTTCTTGAACCCCTGCGCCGGATCAAGTTTTAGCTGGCGCATGGCATACAGCAGACGCCGATGCACGGGTTTCAGACCATCGCGCACATCGGGAAGAGAACGCGACATGATCGTCGACATGGCATAAGCGAGATAACGTTCGCTCAACGCGTCGGCAAGGCGCGTTTCCCTGATTTGGCCGGCATTGGCCGGATCGGAAGTCTTGGTGCTCATGAACGATTTTTCTTGTTGTTTGGCAGGTTGCAATCAATTCGGCAATTCAGTCCGGTGTCCGGCGCTCAATCACCATTTTGGCAACATACTACGGTGGGTACGGTTATGGTCAACACAAGTCCGCATCAAAGTACGGTATTTATTTTTCATCGGCGTCTACTGCGCGCCAGATATGGCTCACCAGCCGGTCGCGGGCGGCAACGGGCTTCACACCCTTTGCTTCAAAAATATCGCGATGAATGAAAAATCCGGTCAGTTTGATCCCTTGGCGAAACTGTTCATTCAATCCCTGATCGCGGCTGCTTTGTGCGGCCCTGCCTGCGGCAAGGAATGCCGGTAACGGCAACAGGCGATCACGATATGCCGTTCCTGCGGCCTCGGAAACGGCCCGGCCGCTTTTGGGGGATACAAAGCAGAGGTCATCGGCAACATCTGTTGCTGCACAACGATCAAGGCTGAGCCCATAGCCAAGCTCGTCAAGCAACCCGACTTCCCATCGGATGTAAGACGCCAGCCATTGCTCCGTCTTAAGGGCGGAAAGCAGTGCAACCGTCCCCTGATACAATGTGGTGTGCGCTTCGCGTTCGGGCAATGTGACTTCCAGCATCGCACAGGCCGAACTCAACGCCATCAAGGGCCCGGGGGATAGCAGCAAATCGGCAACATGCGCGCCCGTCAGTTCGCAACGGAACTGCCCCAGATGTTCTGATAATCTGGCAGACCATCCGACACGAACTTCATTCCCCGGCTCCAGCGTACCGCGCATTGATTTGCTGGTGGCACCACGCACCATGCCTGCATATCGACCATAGTCGCGCGTCAGCACCGACAAACGGACCGAGTTCTCACCGAGCTTGCGCGTGGAAAGGACGATCGCATCATCACGCCAGTCCATCCTGCACCTCTAGAAAAAACCGCGCGGCACGATCAGACGGGTAACAAGGAAGAAAAGCCCGACAAGGCTGGATGCAAGACAGATGAACGCAACAATAAAAACAATACGTTTCAATGTGTTGCTGCTTGCAACGTGATCAATTGCATCATCAATCGGGTCATTTTCGTGCCTGGTCATTACGACTGTCCATTTCCATTCAAACGCCAAAGCAACCCAAGAACGAAGGTGGCAATAGCCGCCAACAAAGCCAGCAGATTAACCGGGCGCGAAAGGAATGATTTGTCGCGCTCGATATTTTTACCATCATGCCGGTAACGAAACGGTCGCCGGGCGACACGTGCAACGATCATCGCGGCAACGGCGCCAACGACGATCAACACTATTCCCCATAAAGATCCGTTTTCCATATCCAAACCTGCAGGCAGGGCAAATGTGCGCGAAACTTACGCGCCATGTATCAAGCGTTGGGATCAAGTCCCCACATCGCAAAGCGATTGGGATCATCGCCCCAGTTTTCGCGCACCTTGACGAACAGGAACAGATGAACCCGACGTTCGAAAATCGCTTCAAGTTCCTTTCTGGCATCACTGCCAAGGGCCTTGATACGCTTACCACCCTTGCCAAGGATGATGGCTTTCTGGCCTTCTCGCTCGACGAAAATCGTCTGCTCCAGCTTGACGGAACCATCCTTGCGTTCTTCCCACAATTCGGTTTCGACCGTTGCGGAATAAGGCAATTCCTGCTGCAGCTGATAGTAAAGTTTTTCGCGCGTTATTTCTGCCGCCAGCAACCGCAACGGCATATCCGAAACGTCGTCTTCGGGGAACATCCACGGACCATCGGGCATCTTGGCCGCAAGGAAATTCACCAGATCCTGCGTACCAGAACCCTTTTTGGCCGAAATCATGAAGACATCGGTGAAAACTTCCTCGGCAAAGAATTCCTGCGACAGACGCAGCAGCTTTTCCTTGTCGGCCACCTTGTCGACTTTGTTCATCGCCAGAATGGCTTTGCGATTCTGGGATTTGAGCTGATCAATGATCGCGCGCACCTCGTCGGTGATGCCTGCCCCGGCATCAATCACCAGAACAACAAGATCGGCATCGTCCGCACCGTTCCAGGCGGCTTTGACCATTGCACGGTCCAGACGGCGCTTCGGCGCAAAGATGCCCGGCGTGTCGATAAACACCAGCTGCGCGTCATCGGTCATGACAATGCCGCGCACGCGCGTGCGTGTTGTCTGCACCTTGGGCGAAACGATGGATACTTTTGTGCCAACAAGCTGATTGAGCAATGTCGATTTTCCGGCGTTTGGCGCCCCGACAAGTGCGACAAAGCCGCAACGCTGCTGATAAGGTAATCTGTCTTCGTTCACCGGAGTGGGAACCTCATTCATGGTTCAGTGTATCCAACATCAATTGAGCAGCCAGTTGTTCTGCCTCGCGTTTCGATTTGCCATCGGCCTTTACACTTTCACCGTCTCCGGTGCTCAGTTCAATGGTAAAGACAGGTGCATGCGCGGGGCCCTGACGACCGACCATTTCATATTTCGGCAATGGCTTGCCACGTCCCTGCAAAAGTTCCTGCAATCGGGTTTTTGCATCTTGCGGCGGCTTGGGCGCTTCATCGAGAAGCGGCAGCCAAAGCCGTTCGATAAATTCTCTTGCCGGTTCCAGACCACCGTCAAGATAGAGTGCGGCAATCACCGCCTCCATGCAATCAGATAAAATGGCGGGATTGGTATCCGCACCGGCGGCACGTTCGCCTTTTGCCATCTGGATATGGCTGCCAAGGCCGATCTGCTGTGCCAGTCTGGCAAGCGTTTCACGACGGACCAGCGCGACAAAACGCTTGGCCATCGCACCTTCGCGCTCGCGCCCGAAACGCGTATAAAGCATTTCGGCAACAACCAGCCCCAGAACCCTGTCGCCCAGAAACTCCAGCCGTTCATTGCCGCCGCTTAACGCATCCTTGCCTTTTGCGGCACTGCGATGCGTCAACGCAACCCGAAGCAGATCGGGTTGCGCAAACTCGTGATCAATCTCGGCAATCAATGGCACCGTTTCGGCCATCAGTTGACCCCCTGGAACAGCCGGTCAAACCGGATGCTGCCCAAGTCATAGATCGGCTGTGAACTGTCTTTGGAATAGAACAGGAATTCAGCACGTCCCACGAGGTTTTCGATCGGGACAAACCGGAAGCGCGACGGGAAGGCCCGGCTATCGGCCGAATTGTCGCGGTTATCGCCCATCATGAAGAAATGCCCTTCGGGGACGGTAAACGGTTCGGTGTTATCGCTTGGCCCCTGATCGCCAAAGATCTCGAGGATACGATGAACCTTACCATTCGGAAGTGTTTCGATATATTGCGGAACGGCAATCGCCTGCCCGCTGCCATCGGTCAGGATATAGTCTTCGATCCGGTCACGTTCTACCGTCTGGCCATTAATCAGCAAACGGCCATTGGTGACCTGAACCGTATCGCCCGGCAGGCCGATCACGCGTTTGATATAATCCTGCGACGGATCAGCAGGCAGTTTGAAAACCACCACATCGCCGCGTTCCGGTTCGGACGACATGATGCGACCGGGAATCAGCGGCACGCTGAACGGCAGGCTGTGCTTTGAATATCCATAGGAAAATTTCGACACAAACAAATAGTCACCAACCAGCAAGGTCGGGATCATCGAACCGGATGGAATATTAAACGGTTCGAAGGCGAATGTCCGAACCAGAAGCGCGATCACAATGGCCCAGAAAACGGTTTTGAAGGTGTCCAGAAGTCCACCCGTTTTCTTCTTTTGCACTAGCTTTTCCATTCAGTATTTAAACCAATCACTTTTTGCCAATCAATCGGCCGAAATTACAACGACCGCATTCGCCAGCGGGTATTCGTCTGTCAGCGTTACATAAACTGATGCAACTTTTCCCTCTGGCGTCAATTCTTCAAGTCTTTTCAGCGCCCCGTCAATCAGGACCATGTCGGGTTTGCCGCTCGGCTGGTGCACAACACCCATCGTGCTGTGATACACGCCACGACGAAACCCCGTACCCAGCGCCTTGGAACAGGCTTCCTTTGCCGCAAAGGACATCGCCAGTGACGACGCCGTGCGGTGCGGGCGACGTTTGGCACGCGCGATCTCGACGTCGGTGAAAACACGGTTCATGAAACGCTCGCCATGGCGTTCCAGCGCGGTTTCAATCCGCCGGATATCACACAGATCGGTGCCAATGCCAATAATCATTATTGGTCGCCACTTTCCTGACGTGCCTCGTCCATCAACCGGCGCATTTCCGCGATACTGTTTTCAAGCCCGGTGAAGACGGCCTCGCCGATCAGAAAATGCCCGATATTGAGTTCGGCAATCTCGGGCATCGCCGCAATTGGCGAAACGGTATCAAAGCCAAGCCCATGCCCGGCATGAACTTCAAGGCCGATACTTGCACCATAACGCACGGCATCCCTAATGCGGTCCAGTTCGCGCGCCTGTGCGGCACCGGTTGCTTCGCAATAGGCACCCGTATGGATTTCGACAACAGGCGCGCCAAGATGTCTGGCCGCATCGAGCTGCGCCTTCGATGCTTCGATAAACAGCGATACCCGAATACCGGCAGCCCCCAGTTCGGCAACATATCTTTTCAGGTGATTGTGACCGCCCGCCGCATCCAGCCCGCCTTCCGTCGTGCGTTCTTCACGCTTCTCCGGAACAATGCAGGCGGCATGGGGTTTTGCCGCAATCGCAATGGCCAGCATTTCATCGGTTGCCGCCATTTCAAAATTCAGCGGAAGATCAATTTCCGCACGCAACCGCTTGATATCATTATCGGAAATATGGCGACGATCTTCGCGCAAATGGGCCGTAATACCGTCAGCGCCGGCCTTTGCGGCCAGTTTGGCAGCCCGGACCGGATCGGGATGCGCCCCACCCCGTGCGTTACGGATCGTGGCAACGTGATCGATATTCACACCCAGTCTTAATTTCGCACTCATTGCGTTTCGTCCTGCTTTTTGGTGGCACTGGCCGCTGCCGAACCGATTTTCTTTTTGGCACTTTCAAGCATCGGTCCAAGACCGTGGCGTTCGGATGTTTTCATCCGGCGCAGAATGCGATTGTGACGATAGATGACCACTGCCCGACGTACCGGGAAGTAAAACAGCATCCAGACGACAAGTGAAGTGGGAACACACCCGACCATCATCGGCCAGATAATATCGACGATACTGTCCCACAACTGGCCAAGCCGGGCCTGATCGACCGTATCCCAGTGACCGAAAATCAGGCCACCACCGATATAGCTTAATCCCATGACCACAAAATCCCAAAGGACCGCCATGTTGAAATGCACGGTATCCGCGGCACGATCAACGCCAAGGATCCAGTTCCCGCACGTATATAACCACAGCCATATGAAGGGGAATGTCCAGGGATTGCCGACAATGGTGCCAAGCAATGACGCCACCAGATTGCTGCGCGTCAGCATGCTGAACAATGCCGAAAGGACAAAATGGAAGCCGATAAACGGGGTAAAGGATATTGCCGCCCCAATGGCAAAGCCCGAAGCAATGCTATAGGGCGTCCCCGGAAGTCGCGCGACCCGATGGGCGAAATATCGCGAAGACCTACGCCAGCCGCCGCGCGGCCAAAGCACATTTCTTATGCGTTGAAAAGATGTCGGTTTGATACGGCGCCGGAACATGCAGGATCAATTCATAGGCCAAACGGGACAGGCATAAAACAGGTGTGGCATATGCGTAAGTGTTAGCCGCCCGAATGGCAAGGGTTTTGCGCCCGATTTGACCAAAAGGCGAACTCCTTCAAAATCCTGTTTCATCCGCGTGCACGCTCGACGGTGTTGACCACAGGTGTCGCGCGCAGTGCCGCGATAATGTTGGTCAGATGTTTGACGTCAACCACATCAATATCGATCAGCATTTCAAAGAAATCCTGCGTGCGGTTGGTGAAGCGAAGGTTGGTGATGTTGCCGTGGTTCTTGGCAATCACACTGGTAATGGAACTTAATGCCCCCTGTTCATGGCCAACCGTAAGGCCAAGGCGGCCGATGAAATGTTCTGGTTCACCGTCATTATCCCAGCCGACATCAAGCCAGCGTTCCGGCTGTTCGGTAAAGGTTTCAAGCGTATCGCAATCAATCGTGTGAATGGTAACGCCCTTGCCTGTCGTGACGATCCCGACAATGCGGTCCCCCGGCAGCGGATGGCAGCAACCGGCATAATGCACGGCCATTCCCGGTATCAGCCCCTTAAGCGGTATGGCGTGATCATGCTTGCGGTTTCGCGCACGCTCATGCGGGATCACTTTCCGGGCGGTTTCGACGTCCTTTGAGCCAGGGAACACCGCATGCACGACTTCCCGACCGGTATGATGTCCCGCACCAACAGATGCCAGAAGCGTATCAACACTCGGCATTTTGAAGATTTTCAATACGCCATCAATGGCCTTGTCGGAATAGTCATACCCTTCCTGGCGGAATGCCTTCTGCAGGATGGCTTTCCCAAGGTCCTTGTATTGTTCATCCTGTTGTTGCCGGATAAAGCGGCGAATACGCGCGCGCGCCTTGCCTGTAACAACGAAGCGCTCCCATGTCGGATTCGGGGTCTGCGCCTTCGAGGTGACAATTTCGATCTGATCGCCATTGTTCAGCGTCGTGCGCAACGGCACCATCGCGCCGTTGACCTTCGCCCCGACACAGGTGTCGCCGATATGGGTGTGGATCATGTATGCGAAATCGACCGGCGTCGCGCCAGCAGGCAGGGCAATCACATCACCCTTGGGGCTGAAACAGAATACCTGATCCTGGAACATCGCCAGCTTGGTATGTTCCAGAAACTCTTCGGGCTCGGATGCGTGTTCAAGGATATCAAGCAGATCGCGCAGCCAGCGATACTGAACACCTTCCTTGTTTTCATCCCCACTGCCCTGCTTGTAGGCCCAGTGCGCGGCAACACCGTTCTCGTTGACCTCGTGCATCTGTCGCGTGCGGATTTGCACTTCGATGCGATGATTTTCAGGGCCAAGGACGGTGGTATGTATCGACCGGTAACCGTTGGGTTTGGGCGTTGATATGTAATCCTTGAACCGGCCCGGAATGACCTTGTAATTGGCATGCAGATAGCCAAGAACCTCATAGCATTGCGGCATGTCATCGACCAGAACGCGGAACGCCATGATGTCTGACAGCTCGCCAAACGTGATGTTCTTGCGCTGCATCTTCTGCCAGATCGAATATGGCCGTTTTTCACGTCCGTAAATATCGACCGACAGCCCCTGGCGGCTGATGACGTCTTTTAGCTCGGTAACGATGCGGTTGACGACATTGTCGTCCTTCTCGCGCAGGAATTCCAGCCGGGCGCGGATCGAATCACGTGCTTCGGGATTGATATGCTGAAAGGCAAGATCTTCAAGTTCTTCCTTGATGTCATGCATACCGATGCGTTCGGCAAGCGGTGCATAAATCTCAAGCGTTTCTGCCGCAATCCGCACCCGTTTTTCCGGCTTCGGGATGTAATGCAGCGTGCGCATGTTATGCAAACGGTCCGCAAGCTTCACCAGAAGAACACGGATGTCCTCGGACATCGCAAGCAACAGCTTGCGGAAATTCTCCGCCTGCTTTGAATCGGCAGATTTCAGTTCAATCTGCGTCAGCTTGGTCACACCATCGACCAGCTTCATGATGTTGCTGCCAAACAGCTTGGTAATTTCCTGCGGCGTTGCGTCGGTGTCTTCGATGGTGTCGTGCAGCAGCGCCGTGATGATCGTGTCGCAATCCAGCTTGTAGTTCGTCAGGATACCTGCAACTTCGATCGGATGGGAAAAGTACGGGTCGCCATTGGCACGCTTTTGCGAACCATGTTTCTGGGTCGCATAGACATATGCCCGGTTCAGCGATGTTTCGCATGCATCCGGATCATAGGCCTTAACCCGTTCCACAAGTTCGTATTGGCGCATCATTCAGTGGCTTCTCCGTATTCATCCAAAGGCCGAAATCCGGCCCTTTCATAAGATAGTACGATTTGGATAAAAAAAAGCCACGGAAGATAATCACCGTGGCTTTTCTTTTGAACTTTGCCTCAGAACAAGATTTCTTTGGCCTTATTCGTCTTCGTCAGCAGACGGAATGGTCACACCGACCGAGGCATCCTGAATTGCTTCTGCCATCAGTTTCGGACCAAAATCGTCTTCGGATTCTTCGGGTTCATCGACTTCAACATGCCGCTGCAGGCCGGAAACCATGCCATTGCGCAGATCGTCATAATCAACGGTCTGTTCTGCGATTTCACGCAAAGCGACAACCGGGTTCTTGTCGTTGTCACGATCAATGGTCAGTTCGGCACCGGCCGAGATGTTGCGTGCACGCTGAGCTGCCAGCATCACGAGCTCGAAGCGGTTCGGAATCTTTTCAACGCAATCTTCGACGGTAACGCGCGCCATAAATGTCTCCAGAAATACTTTTGGGGTGTCCAGACCGGACTTTATAGCGTCGCATTTGCTTTGTTGCAACAGCGAAGCCATCGGGATGAACAGGTTTTTAGCGGATTTTTTGCATATCAGGATTGTTTTCGGATTTCCTGATCCGTCGGAAGGTCCGATATCAGATCGTTAATCGACCGATGAAGTTGCGGATGATGCCATTCGGGCACGATATCGCGCAGCGGCAGCAGAACGAACGCCCGTTGGTGCATGCGGGGATGGGGCACCTGAATGCCGCCCTCCTCGATCAGCAGATCATCCCCGTAGGCAATCAGATCAAGATCAATCACCCGTGCTTCGTTTCTTTCGCGCCGAACGCGGCCAAATTCCGCCTCGACATGGTGAAGACGTGCCAGGAGATCATGCGCACCCAAAGCGGTTTCAAGCCGCGCAACGCCGTTGACATACCAAGGCTGATCCGAAACCGGAACCGGTGCCGTCTCGTAGAACGGGGATACGTTTGCCACAGAAATGTCGCCATCCTCGGTCAATCGTCTAAGGGCTGCTTTCAATGTATCGGCTGGTGCCCCATATTCCTCCGTAGGAAGATTGGCTCCAAAGGCGATCAGAATCACCCTGTCATTACGGGCAGTATCGTTGTTCATGGTCGACTTGCTCACGAAACTGGCTGTTGCACATCATTTGCGGGGATGCTGGCGCATAACTACGGAAGCGATCCCGTTGTGTCCACGATATTTTCGCCCTTTCTTTGTGTGCAGTTGCACGGTAAAAAAGTCGGTGTTTCCCGAATTTTGGAAACGGCATTATTAAAAAGCTATGTTTGAGGAATTTTCAGATGATTTTTTACCCGCAGGAACGCATCGGGCTGTTCATTGACGGCTCGAACCTCTATGCCGCGGCCAGGGCCCTTGGTTTCGACATAGATTACAAACGCTTACTTGATCTTTTTGCACAAAAAGGTCAACTGATCCGGGCCTTTTATTACACCGCACTGATCGAAGATCAGGAATATTCCCCCATCCGTCCGCTCGTCGACTGGCTTGACTATAACGGCTATACCATGGTCACCAAACCGACCAAGGAATTCACCGATGCCGCAGGTCGCCGCAAGATCAAAGGCAACATGGATATCGAGCTGGCAATCGACGTGATGGAAATGGCACAACATCTTGATCATGTTGTCATTTTCTCCGGCGATGGCGATTTCCGCCGCCTTGTTGACGCTGTTCAGCGCAAAGGCGTTCGTGTCACTGTTGTGTCGACCGTGAAATCAAATCCGCCAATGGTTGCCGATGAATTGCGTCGTCAGGCCGACAACTTTATCGAGCTGACGGAACTGGAAGGGACAATCGCCCGCAAGATTCAGCAGCGTCGCGAAGACGATCATCCGGATTTTGATGATCACCCGGAACATCCTGATCTGAATGAAATTGATTTCGATTAATCACCTTTTTCAACCAAACGACCGGGCGCAGCACGCATTGCGCCCGGCAAACTGTCGGACACGTCATGACCACCTATCTGCAACCCGACAGGGACTGCCTACTTTGCCCGCGCCTTGTTGAGTTCCGCCGTGCCAATCAGGCAAAGTTTCCCGATTTTCATAACGGCCCCGTCCGCCCGTTCGGCCCCCTTGACGCACGTCTGCTTGTCGTCGGTCTTGCCCCGGGGTTAAAGGGGGCGAATGCAACCGGCCGTCCTTTCACCGGTGATTATGCCGGTGATCTGCTTTACGGCACGCTCAAGAAATTCGGCTTCGCCACGGGCACCTATGCAAAGCGCCCCGACGACGGGCTTGAACTGGTTGATTGCCGGATCACCAATGCCGTCAAATGCGTACCGCCTGAAAACAAGCCGACAGGCCCCGAAGCCAATACCTGCCGCCCCTTCCTGATCAGTGAATTTGCCGCGATGAAAAACCTTTCGGCCATTCTGTGCCTTGGACAGGTGGCCCATCAGGCAATGCTGCGCACCTTTGGCCTAAAACTTTCATCCCTGAAATTCGGTCATGGGGCATCCCATCAAATGGAAAACGGGATTACACTGTTTGATAGCTATCACTGTTCGCGTTACAACACCCAGACCTATCGCCTGACGCCAGAGATGTTTGAAAACGTCTTTGTCGATATCCGCGCACATCTGGACCGTTAAATTGCCCGATACAGTACCCCTAACCGGCTTGCTCGACCGACCTGCGCAACGTCTGCCGATTGACGTCCTGCGGGACGTTTTCGGCTATGATAGCTTCCGCGGTCAGCAGGCCGAAATCATCGATCATGTGATTGCCGGAAACGATGCACTGGTCCTGATGCCGACCGGTGGCGGCAAATCTTTATGTTATCAGATCCCTGCCCTTTGTCGTTCGGGAACGGCAATTGTTGTATCGCCCCTGATTGCCTTGATGAAGGATCAGGTCGATGCGCTAAGCCAGCTTGGCGTCAAGGCGGCCTTTATCAATTCGACACTTACACCCGAAGCGGCGCGCGAAATCGAAACCCGCGCGATTGATGGCGATATCGATCTGCTTTATGTCGCCCCGGAACGGTTTGCGACGGATCGTTTTCTGAACCTGCTTGACCGGATCAGCATATCGCTATTTGCCATTGACGAAGCACACTGTGTTTCGCAATGGGGGCATGATTTCCGCCCGGAATACCGTCGGCTTGACCTTCTGCCAACGCGTTTCCCGCATGTACCGCGGGTTGCCTTGACCGCAACCGCGGACACGCCAACCCGCAAGGACATTGCCGAAAACCTGCATCTGACAAATGCGCAATGCTTCCTGACCGGCTTTGACCGCCCGAACATTACCTATCGGATCGAGACAAAGGGCAATTCAAAGCAGCGCCTTCTTTCGTTTCTGAACCGTGAGCATCCCGAAGATGCCGGGATTGTCTATTGCCTGTCGCGTCGCAAGACCGAGGATGTCGCGCAATGGCTTACCGATAACGGTCGCCCGGCCTTGCCTTATCACGCAGGTCTGACACAGGAAACAAGACAGCTTCATCAGGACAGGTTCCTGCGCGAAGACGGTCTGATCATTTGCGCCACGGTCGCCTTTGGCATGGGGATCGACAAGCCGAATGTCCGTTTTGTCGCCCATCTGAACCTGCCCAAGAGCATGGAAGCCTATTATCAGGAAACCGGCCGTGCGGGCCGCGATGGTCTGCCAGCCAATGCATGGATGAATTACGATCTATCCGATATCGTTTCCATTCGTTCCATGCTGGCATCATCCGATGCGCCCGACAGTCAGAAACGCATCGAAAGCCGCAAGCTCGATGCGCTGGTTGGCCTTGCCGAAACCACCAGATGCCGCCGACAGGTGATTTTGTCCTATTTCGGCGAAGAAGACACAAAACCCTGTGGCAATTGCGATACCTGCCTTGAACCGGTCGATACCTGGGATGCGACCGAGGCATCGCGTAAGGCACTTTCGGCGGTTTATCGTACCGGACAGCGGTTCGGTCCGGCCCACATCATCGAAGTTCTGATGGGACGCAAGACCGAAAAAATCCGTCAGAACAGCCATGATGACCTTTCGGTTTACGGTATTGGCAAGGATGTGTCACAGCCGCAATGGCGGTCGGTCTTCCGCCAGTTGCTTGCCATGGGATATCTTCAGGTCGATGTCGAGGGGCACGGTGGCGTTTACCTGACCGAAGAATCCCGCCCCGTCCTGCGCGGCGAAAAAGTCGTTGAAATGCGCAAGGACCCCGGCGAAAGCAAACGCACCATGACCAAGCGGCTGCGTGATTTCGATACCGAGTTCGAGAACGAGGAAGATCGTGATCTGTGGGAGCGCCTACGCACCCTGCGCCGCGAGCTTGCCACCAGCCAGAATGTTCCGCCTTATGTCATTTTCAGTGACAGAACCCTTTGGGAAATGGTCCGCTTCAAACCACGGACATTGCAGGATATGGCATCAATCAACGGGGTTGGCGTCAAGAAACTCGACCAGTACGGTCTTGTTTTCCTTGATGTCATGGATGGTCGGCGCTGATCGGGACCGGCATCAAGACCCTGACAGTGCTTCCTTGATTGCACTCACAACCACATCATCTTCCGGCTTGATCCGGGTGGCAAAACTGGCAACCAGATTGCCGTTCGGATCGACCAGATATTTGTGGAAATTCCATTTCGGGGCCTGATCGCTGCCAAGTTCGGCCTCCGCCCATTTAAAGAACGGATGCGCATCTTCTCCGCGAACCGACTGTTTGGTGGTCATCGGGAAATCGACATCAAAATTGACGGTACAGAAATCCTTGATTTCGCTGTCATCGGCGTATTCCTGCCCGCCGAAATCGCCCGAAGGAACCCCCAGAACAACCAGTCCGTCGGCCCGATAGTCCGACCATAGCGCCTGAAGCCCGGTATATTGCGGGGTGTAACCACACATCGACGCCGTATTGACGACCAGAACCGCCTTGCCGCGATAATCCGCAAGGTCGATTTCGCCCCCGTCAATCGACGGGAATGAAAAATCATAGGCGTTGGTCGCTTTATCGCTGGCCATGGCAGAATTTCCAATCATCAGGCAAATGAAGCCGCACAAACCGGTATTCAACAGATTCCGCATTCCGTTTCCGAAAGTTCTGGTTTTCCTAGCCATATCGCTCTTCCGTCCATGGATCGGCATTATTGTGATAGCCACGTACTTCCCAAAATCCGGGTTTGTCGGTTTTGGAAAATGTTATCTGCTTCACCCATTTTGCACTTTTCCAGAAATACAGCTTGGGGATGATCACCCGAACCGGGCCGCCATGTTCCTCGGTCAATGGTGCGTCTTCCCAATGATGGGCCAGCAACACGTCATCATCAAGAAACTGATCAATCCGAACATTGGTCGTATAGCCGTCATGGGCGGTGAAAAGCACGTGGCGGGCATCTGATGTCGGCTTTACCAGATCGGCAAGCGATAAGGCTGACACACCCTGCCAGTGATTGTCGTAGCGCGACCAGCTGGTCACGCAATGAATATCGTTTTTGGCCATAAAGGGCGGCAGATCAAGCAATTGTCCGAAATCAAGCGTGACGGGGTTTTCAACCGCACCATCAATCGTCAGGCGAAAGTCATCCGTTCCGACATGCGGCGTAATGCCAAGATCAAGCACCGGCCAGTCCTTGACCTCGCGCTGGCCGGGTGGCAGGCGATTTTCATGTGCATGATCGGCCTGCCCCGTCAAAAGACGGCCGTTTTCTGCCCATTTCTGTTTCGCTTCGATCAGCTTTTCCTTGATCTTGCCACTGAAACCATCAGCCATTCATCATCCTCCCTGACCACATCATACGAAAAATGGCGCAGTCATGTTCACCATGTCTGCTCCATTTATGCATTCTATCGCCATTGGCAAGCAATACACATGCTTGCGAGGCAGGACTATTATCCGAAATCCCGCATGATCCGGGCCTTGTCACGCTGCCAGTCACGTTCCTTGACCGCCTCGCGCTTATCAGCCTTTTTCTTGCCTTCCGCTATCGCCAGTTCAAGCTTGGCGATGCCGCGGTCATTGAAATAAAGCTTCACCGGAACAAGGGTGAACCCCTTTTTGTTCAGGGCGTCGCTCATTTTCGTGATTTCACGTTTATGCAGAAGCAACTTGCGCGGACGGCGTTCTTCATGGCCGAACGGCATCTTGCTTTGATATTCCGGAATATAGGCATTAATCAGCCAGATCTCGCCGTTCTTTTCTTCGGCATAGGATTCCTGAATGTTCCCCTTGCCGTCACGAAGCGACTTGACCTCGGTCCCGCGCAGGGCGACCCCGGCTTCAAAAGTTTCCGTCAGGAAAAAATCAAACCGGGCCCGCCTGTTTTGCGCGACGACCTTATTATTGCTGTCTTCTTTTTTCGGTGCCATTACAACAACTTGTAGGCCGAAATTAATCCCTTAGGACAAAATTCCGGCAGTGCGCAGCGCGGATTCAACGCGCTGCTTGGATTCTTCGGTAATCTCGACCATCGGCAGACGCATGTGGCTGCCGCAAAGGCCAAGAAGCTCGGCTGCATATTTGACCGGTCCCGGGCTGGTTTCGCAGAACATCGCCTTGTGAACCGGCAGAAGTCGATAATTCAACTCCTGAACCTTGGCAATGTTCCCGGCCGCCCATGCAGCG
Source organism: Thalassospira sp. MBR-102 (assembly GCF_040549275.1). Taxonomy (NCBI): domain Bacteria; kingdom Pseudomonadati; phylum Pseudomonadota; class Alphaproteobacteria; order Rhodospirillales; family Thalassospiraceae; genus Thalassospira; species Thalassospira sp. MBR-102. The sequence goes on along the minus strand of NZ_JBEPTC010000007.1, from coordinate 129,790 downwards.
TGCAATTCCGCGCAAAGCTTCGGCGCGATGTTGGACGTGACCGAAATGCAGCCATGCCCGCCCTGCGCCAGGAACGGAACAATGGTGCCGTCTTCGCCCGACAACTGGCAGAAATCCGCCCCTGCCGCCAAACGCGTCAATGCCGGACGTTCCAGATCGCTGGTCGCGTCCTTCACACCGACGATACGCGGCAGTTTCGAAAGCTGTGCCATCGTATCAACCGACATGTCCACGACCGACCGGCCCGGAATGTTGTAGATCACGATCGGAATATCGGTCGCGTCATGAATAGCCTTGTAATGCGCATACAGGCCACGCTGACCGGGTTTATTGTAATACGGTGTTACAACAAGTGCCGCATCCGCACCGGCATTCTGGGCATGACGGGTCAGCGAAATCGCTTCGGCGGTCGAATTTGAACCCGTTCCGGCAATAACCGGGCCGCGGCCCTTGGCAACTTCAAGTGCCAGTTCGACAACGCGGTGGTGTTCCGCATGGCTCAAAGTCGGCGATTCACCCGTGGTTCCGACCGGCACAACACCGGTCGTGCCCTGTTTAAGCTGCCAATCCACAAACGACTGGAACGCTTTCTCATCGATTGCACCATCCTGTGTGAACGGTGTAATCAAAGCGGTAATCGAACCCTTAAACATCGATATCTCCAAATCTTATCGTGGATTGAAAGCGACGCGAAAATAGCGGCTGTTAAGGCATCCGGCAAGCGTCTGTATACATTAAAGCGCGCCTTGTTTGATCAAGGTTACTCTTTCGTCTTACGACCGATTGGCAATTGGCTGTTTCACTGCCATAATAAGGTTGTCTGGAGCGCATTACCTGCCGTAAGGCAAAAGGGGAATTTTAAATGGCGCATGCGTCTTTCCGCGGTGTTTCGATCTGCGCATTGGCACTTGGTATGTTCACTTTGCTGACGCCGATTGGCGATAAGGCATTGGCCGCAAGTCAGGATAAAAATATCCTGACCGAACTGCCGCCATCACCGGCGTTTTCGTCGGTTAGCCGTGCGCGGCTGAATGTTTTTCTTGATGCGCTGGAAGACGGCCGCACAAAAACATTCGAAAAACTTCTTCCCAACTTTGACGACCCGCTGCTTCAGAAAGCCAGCGAGTGGATGTGGCTGATCAGCCCGAATTCCGGTCGCAGTTTCGAAGAAATCACAAATTTCATTGATGCCAATCCGAAATGGCCCAGTCAGTCACTGCTGCGTCAGCGCGCCGAAGAAGCCATGACTGATGCCGTTCCTGACGATGTCGTTCTGGCATGGTTCAAGCGGTCCGCACCGGTTACGGCAGACGGTGCCACCCGCCAGATAAAGGCGCTTCTGGTGACCGGCGAAATTGAAGCCGCAACCACCCTCATACGCAACAGCTGGGTGAATGAAAACTTCGGCACCGGTCAGGAGAAGCGTTTTCTGGATCGATACGGCAAATATATCGATCAGGAAACCCATCAACAGCGCCTTGACCGCCTTCTGTGGGAGGGGCGTCTTGGACCGGCAAGCCGCACTGAAAAATATGTCAGCAACGATTATCTTTTGCTGGCCAAGGCACGCGCAGCCTTGCGGTCGCTCGACCCCGGTGTTGACGGCGCAATCAACCGTGTCCCCAAAAAATACCAGAACGATCCGGGCCTTATCTATGAACGCGTTCGCTGGCGCCGGATAAAGGACCGCGATCAGGAAGCGCGTGACCTGCTGCTCTCGCAGGCCAATGATCTCGCCTATATTTCAATCCGGCCGCAATACTGGTGGATTGAAAAGGCGATTCTTGCGCGCCGCGCCCTTCAGAAGGGGCATATTACCGATGCCTATCGTCTGGTTGCCAATCATGGCCAAAGTGATGCAGGCGATATCGCCGAGGCAGAATGGTTTGCCGGATGGATCGCCCTTGAATTCCTGGGCGATGCCCGCATCGCGCTGACCCATTTCCAGAACCAGTATGACGTCGTGCAATACCCGATCAGCCGTGCACGCGGGGCCTATTGGGCCGGCCGGGCCAACGATGCGATTGGGGACAAGGAAAAGGCGCGCGAATGGTACAGGCTGGCAGCCGATCACGCCCATACCTTCTATGGCCAGCTTGCCATTGACGCGCTGGGTGCCAAGCCCACCTACTCTGTTGAACAACCCGTCCCGACGGAACAGCAACGCGCCGATTTCGAATCGCAGGAACTGACACAGGTTACCCGCAAACTTGGCGAGATGGGCCTTGGCAACATCATTCGTCCGTTTGTCATGGCGCTTGTTTATGCGCATGACGAGCCGGAATATCTCGCCATGGCAACCGATCTTGCGCGCGAATATGGCCGTGCCGACCTTGCAATCATTGCCGCCAAACGCAGCATCCGGACCGGTAGCGGATATCTGGATGCCGCCTATCCCATTCATGAACAGGTACCGCTTGGTCACAATCCCGACCCCGCACTGGTCCACGCAATCATGCGCCAGGAAAGCCTGTTTAACCCCGAAGCCGTTTCGTCGGCCGGTGCACGCGGCCTGATGCAGTTGATGCCAGCAACCGCCGAACGCATGGCCAAGGACCTTGATCTTGAATACGAAACCGCGCGTCTGACGGCCGATCCGGGCTTCAATATCTCGCTGGGGCGCGAATATCTTTCGAAACTTCTGGATCGCTGGGATGGTGAAGAAATACTGACCATCGCCAGCTATAACGCCGGTCCAAGCCGCGTAAGACAGTGGATTGCAGAATATGGTGATCCACGAGACGCCGATGTTGACCCGGTCGACTGGATCGAAATGATCCCCTATAGCGAGACACGCAATTACGTCCAGCGGGTTATGGAAGGCACCTATGTCTATCGCCGACGCTTCGCACGCGACGAAATCGCAATGGGTCAGCAGGATGAAACACCCTCAAATTCCCAGTGATTTGATCCACCAACAGCGATCCGTTAGAGACAGTTGAACCGTTTGCGGTTTGCCAAAGCGAACACCATATTCGATCAAACCAAGTCCGACAGATGAGGCCAGAGCAAATGTCAGAAAATGCACTTACTTCCTGCCGCGCATTCGTTTTCGATGCCTATGGTACCCTGTTCGACGTTGGATCGGCCGTTGACCGGTTCAAGGAAACCATCGGGGATGAAGCAGACCGGCTTTCAAGTATCTGGCGCCAAAAGCAGCTTGAATATACATGGCTGCGCAGTCTGATGGGCGACTTCACTGATTTCTGGAATGTCACCGGTGACGCTCTTGATTACGCCATGGCAGCAACCGGAAAAAAAGACCCCGCCCTTCGCGCAAAACTGATGGAAACCTATCTGTCGCTTGATACTTTCCCCGAAGTTGTTGAAACCCTGAAAACACTTAAATCCCAAGGGCACAGGCTGGCGATCCTGTCGAACGGCGCCAAACATATGCTGATTTCAGCCGCAAAGGCATCCGGGATTCTGTCACTGTTTGACCAGATCATCTGTGTGGATGATATCAAAACGTATAAACCGCACCCCGATGTCTATCAGCTTGCGGTTGACCAGCTCGAATTGACGCCCGCCGAAATATCATTCCAGTCGTCTAACGGATGGGATATTGCCGGTGCCGGGCATTTCGGGTTCCGCACGGCCTGGATCAACCGGACACAGCAGCCAACAGAACGCCTGTCTCATAGCGCAGACGTGGTTTTAAAAGGTCTGGACGAGCTTCTGCCGCTGGTCGCGCAGCCGGAAAAAGCCTGAAAACCGGGCCCGCGAAGCACGCCAATTCCGATCAGACAGAATAAAGAAAACCCGGAAAAGCGATTTGCAGCTTTTCCGGGTTTTATATTCTTTGCTCGCCTGCGGGAAAGATTGCCAACACAAACCTTTTATTGTTTGTGCTCTTTCTTCACGTTCGCGGCAACGATCTGACCGGCCTGAATGACGGTAAGGCCACCCTCTTCGACGGCACCTTCAATGCGACGGCAATGGCCTTCGATATGGGCACCCGGTTCGATCGACAGGCTTTCATGAAGGATATCGCCCAGCATACGGGCCGTTTCCGCCAGTGAAACGTCCCTGGCGCGAACCTGACCGGTGACAGAACCACAAATGCGAACCTTTTCGGCGACAATCTCGCCGCGGACTTCGCCGTTCTGACCAATTGTCAGGGTACGCGTGCGAATGTCGCCATTCACAAAACCGTCCACCTGAACATCTGACTCAGAGATCAGATCACCGGTAACCCGAAGATCGGAATTGATAATCGACAGACCGCCTCTTTTTTCGGTCGCCGAATTATGGGAATTAGTCGTTGTCTGCTGTCTCTTGCTCGTTTTTGAAAACATAATGTCCCGCCTCAATAAACTTGATGGGGTCTACCTGCTTGTCGTGAACCAGAACTTCATAGTGCACGTGGCTGCCGGTACTACGGCCGGTACTTCCCATCAATGCGATTTTGCCCTTTAAATTCACTTCGTCGCCCTTCTTGACGAGGACCTTGTATAGATGTCCGAAACGGGTTCGAAGGCCGTTACCATGGTCAATTTCAACCATCTTCCCGTATTTTCCGCTCCATCCGGCGAACACCACCTTTCCGGGGGCCGTCGCATAGATTGGTGTTTTCATGGGCCCGGCAAGATCAACGCCGGAATGAAAAGCCCACTTGCCGTTGATAGGATCCTTGCGCTTCCCGAAAGAACTGGACAGGTAATAGGAATCCGCAGGCTCCCCCAACGGGGTTCTTTTTATTCTTTCATGCAAACTTACCAGCTGATCCATACGATCACCAACGGCAAGTGCCACATTTACAAACTGTTCGTCCTCGGGGTTCTCGGGCTCGAACGCCACAAACGGCCCCCCCACACCACCGGCAACTTCGCCGCTTCCAGACGCCTGCGGCTTCATGGGCGGCGTAATAACCTCGTCCATCGTAAGACCGGTCATTTCCAGCACCGATTCCAGCTCCAGAATGGTGCTGTTGGCGGTTTCCGCCACGCGCTGCATCGCCTGCTTCTGGATGGTATGCAGATCGGCAATCCGCTGACGTGCTTCACCAAGTTCCGATTGCAGTTTTTTCGAACGCTGCATTGCCTGATCACGTTCACGCATAACCCGCGACATGACGGTTTCGACAGTTTCCAGTTCGTCGCGCAAGGCAAGATTGCGGTTGGTAATACCGTCAATCTGGGTCTGTAGCGCGTTCATCTGATTATCCATGGATGTCCGCAAGGCGGAAATCTGGACTTTTTCCTTTTCACTGACCGCCAGTTTCGAGGTGTAATCCTGAACCCGGGCCTGCAGCATCAAATTCTTTTCAGCCATCGACAGAAGATTACGGTGGGTATCTTCCATCTGTGAGGTGATTTCACCAAAACGGCGCTGGCTTTCGGTGACACGTGCGATCAACTGATTGTAGGAAAGCTCGCTGCGAAACAGCTGTTCTTCACGCGCGGCAAGCCGTTGATCAAGATACCAGGAATAACCCGATACCCCGACCGTCCAGGTGATCGCAAGGACCCCGACCGATGCCAATGTCAGTTGAGCGTATTTGCCAATCCGCACTTGAGAAACGGAATCATTGGACCGCACAAGGATGTGCCGGTCCGGAAACCATTTTTCAATCAGGCGACGGCCACGTTCGAACGCCGACATACTCAGTGTCTAACCCCTATTTACCCAACATTGCCCGTTCGATACGAAATCGACGCACAACCGTTTTTTTTCAGACCCCGGCTGAATATCTATTTTCTTTACGCTACCTGTTAGCGCGAAGACAGGCAAGCACGTTAACACATCCTTAAGGGTAAAAAAATCATCTGCTTTGCACTTCAATATGTTACTCAATGATCTCCCGATGAATTCAACAGCGTTCAAAACATGCGTTTATCCCAATTCATGCTGACCTGTGCTGCAACATGGTTTTACAGCGGACGAACCACCAAGGCACCTGGCACGATGGGATCGCTGGCCGCTGTTCCTGTGGGCTGGGCAATCGCCGTTTTGCTGGGATACCCGGCTCTGTTGGCCGGAATTGTCATCGTGTTCCTTGTCGGAATTCCGATTTCCCATAAATACAGTGAGATGATCGGGGTTCACGATCCCGGTGAAATCGTCATCGACGAAGTTGCAGGGCAATGGCTTTGCATACTTGTCGTTCCGCTGGGCAACGGGCTTGTCGATCTCGGCTGGCTGGCGGCGGCATTTGTCATGTTCCGGTTTTTCGATATTCTGAAACCCTGGCCGATCCGCTGGATCGACCGCCGGATCAGCGGCGGTTTTGGCATCATGCTTGATGACATCCTTGCGGGCATATTTGGCATGTTTGTATTGATCGCCGCCCGCTACTTTGCAGGAGTTTGACCGCCCATGAACATCGAACCGGATATTCTTGCGCGCGCAGAAAACCTGATTGCCCTATGCAAATCCAAAGGCGAAATGATCGCAACCGCAGAATCCTGTACCGGCGGGCTTATAGCTGGCGGGCTGACGGCCGTTGATGGCAGTTCGTCCGTTGTCGATTGCGGCTTTGTGACTTATTCCAACGAAGCAAAACACGGCCTGATCGGCGTACCGCAGGAATTGCTTGATACCTATGGTGCCGTCTCAGAACCGGTCGCGCGCGCAATGGCCGAAGGCGCACTGATCCGCGCACCACTGGCAACACTGGCTGTCGCGGTTACCGGCATCGCCGGACCGGGCGGCGGATCAGATGAAAAACCGGTTGGACTTGTCCATCTTGCGTGCGCCGGAAAAGGTCGGCCTACCCTGCACCGTCGCCGGGTCTATGACGGTGATCGCCACGCGGTACGCAAGGCAACCATCATCGACGCCTATGACATGCTTTCGGAAATGGTCGGCAAAACCGGTTAATCAGGTTGGCGCGTCATCGCCCCTGCAGCGTGAATGCAACATGCACTCACCGATCTGACAGGGCCTTGTCCGGCTCGCCATAAACCTGATGGGCGCGGGTTTCAAATGCACCAACCATCAATTTGACGGCCTCGTTGAAAACGACCCCGATCATCTTCTGCAACAGGGCAGAACGGAATTCGAAATCGACAAAGAAGTCGAGCCACGTTCCACCGTCTTCCGCCGGTTCAAACACCCAGTGATTGTTAAGGTACTTGAACGGCCCCTGCAGATATTCGACATCGACCCGATCCGGGCGCTGTAGCGTGACTTTTGATGTGTATTTTTCGCGAAACATTTTGAAACCGATCACCAGATCGGCATGCAAAACATCGCCATCACGCTTGCGCACACGGGATGCCACACACCATGGCAGAAATTCCGAATAGGAATCGATATCCGCGACGAGGTCAAACAGCTGTTCCGGCGTATAGGGCAGTTTCCTGCGCTCCGCATGCGTCGGCACCCTGATCTCCTTTGTCGTCGCGTTTATCGGTTTGAAATGCGGCGCACTTACTGCGCCGCTGTTGTTGCCTGCATTCTGGCTTTGGCTTCGTCAGCAGCCGCAAGCTTTCTTTCGCGTGCCTTGCGCAGTTCCTCGAAATCACGGTCTGCATGATAGCTTGAACGCGTCAGCGGCGTTGCCGACACCATCAGGAAGCCCTTGCCGCGCGCCATCGAGGCGTAATCCTTGAACTCGTCCGGCGTCACGAACCGGTTAACCGGTTCGTGCTTGAGCGTCGGCTGCAAATACTGGCCAATCGTCAGGAAGTCGACATCCGCAACCCGCAGATCGTCCATGACCTGTGCCAGTTCATGGCGTTCTTCACCAAACCCGACCATCAGGCCCGATTTGGTAAAGATCGTCGGATCAATCTGTTTGACGCGATCAAGAATGCGCAGCGACTGGTAATAGCGCGCGCCCGGCCGGATCGAGGTATAGAGTCTGGGAACGGTTTCAAGGTTATGGTTGAAAACGTCCGGACGTGCACGGGCAACGATTTCAACGGCACCTGGCTTATCGCGAAAATCGGGGGTCAGAATTTCAATCGTGGTTTCCGGCGATTTATGGCGGATCGCCTCGATCACGCGAGCAAAATGTGCGGCCCCACCATCGGCCAGATCATCACGGTCGACCGAGGTGATCACGACATGTTTAAGCGCCATGTCGGCAACCGCCATCGCAAGGTTTTCCGGCTCGAACGGGTCAAGCGCACCGGGCATGCCGGTCTTGACGTTACAGAACGAACAGGCACGCGTGCAGGTATCCCCCATGATCATGAAGGATGCGTGTTTCTTCTGCCAGCATTCACCAATGTTCGGGCACGCCGCTTCTTCGCAGACGGTATGCAAATTCAGGCCGCGCGCAAGTTCGCGCGTTTCCTGATACCCCTTCGAGGTTGGCGCCTTGACACGAATCCATTCCGGTTTGCGTCCGGACGGACGATCCGGGCGTTTCTGCTTTTCCGGGTGACGAAGTGCCTGTGCTTCGTTGCGCGCCGTCGACATAGAGTTACCTCCGAAGGATTGGACGGGCGGCAATGTGCCGCCACGTCACGCATTTGTCAAACCGACAATCGTCCAAAACGGTCATACCGGGCATGTTTGCCCGGTACAACGCCGTATTCTAGAAGTGGATCGCACGCCCATAGGCGTCAAGGACCGACTCATGCATCATTTCCGAAAGGGTCGGATGCGGGAAGACCGTATGCATCAGATCTTCTTCGGTCGTTTCGAGGCCCATGGCCACGACAAAGCCCTGGATCAGCTCGGTCACTTCGGCACCAACCATGTGCGCACCAAGCAATTCACCGGTCTTGGCATCAAACACCGTTTTGACCAGACCTTCGGCCTCGCCCAGTGCAACCGCCTTGCCATTGCCGATGAACGGGAATTTGCCGACCTTGACGTCGTAACCGGCTTCCTTGGCTTTGGCTTCGGTCAGACCGACACTTGCCACCTGCGGATGGCAATAGGTGCAACCCGGAATCTTGCGCGGATCAAGCGGGTGCCCCCCTTTGACACCGGCAATCTTTTCAACGCAGATGACGCCTTCATGCTCAGCCTTGTGCGCTAGCATCGGCGGGCCTGCGACGTCACCAATGGCATAAATGCCCGGCTCTGCCGTTGCCGAATACTCGTTCGTATCAATGACGTTGCGATCAACCTTGACCTTGGTGGTTTCCAGACCGAGATTTTCGGTATTGCCGATCACACCAACCGCGGAAATCACGCGATCAACAGTCAATTCCTGTTTCTTGCCGTCCTTGGTTTCAATCGTGACGACAACATTGTCGGCGTTGCGCTTAAGGTTCGCGACCTTGGCTTCCGTCAGGATTTTCATCCCGTCCTTGGTCATCATCTTCTGCGCAAGGGCGGCCACTTCCTTGTCTTCGACCGGCATGATCTGCGACATGATTTCGACCACCGTCACTTCCGCACCCATGGTGTGATAGAAGCTGGCAAATTCGATACCAATCGCGCCTGAACCGACAACCACAAGGCTTTTGGGCATCTTGTCAGGCGTCATCGCCTTTTTATAATCCCAGACCACCTTGCCATCGGCTTCCAGCCCCGGCAGGGAGCGCGCCCGTGCACCGGTCGCGATAATGTAATTCTTTGCGGTATAGGTACCGGCATCCTTGCCTTCGACCTTGATCTTTTTCGGACCGTCGAATTTGGCTTCGCCGTTGATCACGGTGACCTTGTTCTTCTTCAGAAGATGGCCAACACCGCCCGAAAGCTGCTTGGAAACACCGCGCGAACGCTGAATGACTGCATCCAGATCAAAGGAAGGCTTTTCACATGACAGGCCGAATGACTTGGCATGCTGCATGTTGCGATAGACTTCTGCCGAACGCAGCAGGGCCTTGGTCGGAATACAGCCCCAGTTCAGGCAGATGCCGCCAAGATGTTCGCGTTCAACAACCGCGGTTTTCAGGCCAAGCTGTGCGGCACGAATGGCCGTGACATAGCCACCAGGGCCCGCGCCAACAACGATTAAGTCGAAATTGTTATCCGCCATCGTAAGATCTCCTTCGCCTGCCCGTCACCGGTCACAGGTCTTGAAATTCAAATGCTTGCGGGGACTATTTAAAGTCCCCGCGCAATTTCCGAACCTCAGAGCAACATGCTCAGCGGATCTTCGATCAGCTTTTTGAATTCAGCCATGAATTCAGCACCGATCGCACCATCGACCACACGATGGTCGACCGAAAGCGTGCAGCTCATGACGGTGGCAATAGCCAAGGCGCCGTCCTTGACAACCGCGCGCTGTTCACCGGCACCAACGGCCAGAATGCAGCCCTGCGGCGGGTTGATGATGGCAGAGAATTCCTTGATGCCAAACATGCCAAGGTTAGAGACAGAGAAAGTCCCGCCTTGGAATTCTTCCGGTTTCAGCTTGCCTTCGCGTGCCTTGCCAGCCAGTGCCTTCATCTCGGTCGAGATTTCGGCAAGCCCCTTGCCACCCGCATTGCGGATAACCGGGGTGATCAGGCCGCCCTCGATGGCAACAGCCACCGAAATGTCCTGCTGCTTGCACTGCAGGATGGCCGCATCGGTCCAGACCGCATTGGCCGCCGGTACGCGTTTAAGCGCGATGGATGCGGCACGAATGACGAAATCATTGACCGATACCTTCACGCCCTCGCCGGCCTTCTCGTTAAGCTGCTTGCGGGTGGCAAGCAGATTGTCGAGTTCGCAATCGACCGTCAGGTAGAAATGCGGAACCTGCTGTTTGGACTGGGTCAGACGACGGGCAATAACCTTGCGCATCGAGCTGTTCGGGATTTCTTCATATTCCGGCAAACCGGTCAGATCCGGGTTCCAGCCAGACGCCGCCGGTGCCTGCGGGGCTGCCGCCGGTTTCTCGCCAGCAGGAGCCGAAGAAGCAGCAGCAGAAGCAGCTTTATCGGCCGGTTTGGACGACAGTGCAGCCTCGACATCGCGTTTCACAACACGACCACGCGGGCCCGAACCTTCGACCTTGCCAAGATCAACGCCTTCATTGGCTGCAATACGACGCGCCAATGGGCTTGCCTTGATACGATCCCCACCGGAAACAGGTGCCGCAGGTGCCAGGCCTTTTGCCGGGACGGCTTCTGACTTGGACGCTTCCTGTTTCGGTGCCTCGGCTGCTGGTTCGGCATCGCCGCCGCCAACAGACGCCGAAGACGTATCCGCCCCGTCAAGGGCGCTGGCATCTTCGCCTTCTTCCAGAAGAAGTGCGATAACCTCGTTCACGGCAACGCCTTCGCTGCCTTCGGAAACAAGGATTTTACCGATTTTGCCTTCGTCGACGGCTTCAACTTCCATCGTGGCTTTATCGGTTTCGATTTCGGCAATGACGTCACCTGACTCAACGGTGTCGCCTTCCTTGACAAGCCATTTCGCCAAGGTGCCTTCGGTCATGGTCGGCGACAGGGCCGGCATCAATATCTTAACAGGCATGAACGCAATCTCCCGGTAACGGGGCGGCGCGGGTTTGCCGCGCCCTGCCCCTGTCCGTTTTACTTAGCGATAGCAAACGGCCTTAGCCGCATCGACGATGTGTTGCTCCTGCGGAAGTGCAAGCACTTCGAGGTTGGCAGCATATGGCATCGGAACATCTTCACCGGTAACGCGCGCAACCGGCGCATCAAGGTAATCAAACGCATTTTCCATGATGACCGATGCGATCTCGGCACCGATACCGGCAAAGTGCCAGCCTTCTTCGCAGGTCACGAGACGGTTGGTTTTCATGACCGAGCGAACGATGGTGTTCACATCAAGCGGACGGATGGTCCGAAGGTTGATGACTTCGGCGGAAATGCCCTGCTCAGCAAGCTGTTCTGCCGCTTTCAGCGCCTTGCCGACCATGATTGAAAACGCAACGATGGTAACGTCCGTCCCTTCGCGTTCGATCTTTGCCTGACCAATCGGAAGAACGAAATCTTCGTCGTCCGGCACTTCGAAGCTCTGTCCGTAAAGGATTTCGTTTTCAAGGAAGACAATCGGGTTCGGATCACGAATAGCAGCCTTGAGCAGACCCTTCGCATCGGCCGCCGACCAAGGTGCGACAACCTTGAGCCCCGGGCAATGTGCATACCAGGATGCATAGCACTGCGAATGCTGTGCGCCCACACGCGACGCAGCACCGTTCGGGCCACGGAACACGATCGGGCAACCAAGCTGGCCACCGGACATATACAGGGTTTTCGCAGCAGAGTTGATGATCTGGTCAATCGCCTGCATGGCGAAGTTAAAGGTCATGAACTCAAGAACCGGTTTCAGGCCCATGAATGCCGAACCGGTTGCAAGGCCGGTAAAGCCATGCTCGGTAATCGGGGTATCAACAACACGCTTGTCACCGAATTCATCAAGCAAGCCCTGGGTGACTTTATAAGCCCCCTGATACTGCGCGACTTCTTCCCCCATGACATAAACGTTCTCATCGGCCCGCATTTCTTCGGCCATGGCATCGCGCAGGGCTTCACGAACGGTCTGGGTCTTGAACGAGGTATAGGTTTTCTCGTCCTTGGTCGCGTTCATGACGCTCATGGCACGCGGGTCCTGTTCGGCGCGGTCAATCGCACCGCTTGCAGAAACAGGTGCTGCATTGGACGAACTGGCCGGTGCCTTTTCTTCTTCCTTGGCTTCGGCCGGTGCGGCGTCGGCTTTCGGTGCAGAAGACGCCGAAACATTATCAAGAGCAGAAGCATCCTCGTCTTCTTCGAGGATATAGGCGATCACAGCATTCACCGCGACGTTTTCAGTGCCTTCGGCAATCACGATCTTGCCGATGGTCCCTTCGTCAACGGCCTCGACTTCCATCGTGGCCTTGTCGGTTTCAATTTCTGCAATCACGTCACCGGAGGCAACAGTGTCGCCTTCCTTGACGGTCCATTTGGCAAGAGTGCCTTCTGTCATGGTCGGCGACAGCGCCGGCATCAAAACTTCAATCGGCATTGTTCCCTCTCTCCCGGGAAATATCGGTCAAAAGCGGTTCGCGGGTGTCGCGATCACGCGTCGATCAGAATATCTGTGAACAGTTCGGAAACATCCGGTTCCGGGCTGTTTTGCGCAAACTCGGCCGCTTTGGCGACTTCCGCTTTCACATCCTTGTCGATGTCCTTGAGGCCAGCCTCGTCGATGATATCACCATCGATCAGCAGCTTTTTGACCATATCGATCGGATCGTGCTCTTTACGCATTTTGTCGAGCTCGTCCTTGGTACGATATTTCGCCGGGTCGGACATGGAATGCCCGCGATAGCGATAGGTCTTGAGCTCAAGAATATAGGGCCCTTTGCCTTCGCGGCAATGCGCAACGGCACGTTCACCGGCATCCTTGACCGCCAGAACGTCCATGCCATCAACCTGTTCACCCGGTATACCATAGGCAGAACCACGCTCGTAAAGGTCCGGGCTGGCCGAATGGCGCTGTGCCGACGTTCCCATGGCATACTGGTTGTTCTCGATGCAATAGATCACCGGAAGCTTCCAGAGCGCTGCCATGTTGAAGGATTCGTATACCTGCCCCTGGTTGACGGCACCGTCCCCAAGATAGGTCAGGCAGACACGGTCCTGACCGCGATATTTGTAATTGAAGGCAATACCGGTGCCGAGCGAAACCTGCCCGCCGACGATACCATGCCCGCCATAGAAGTTCTTTTCCTTGGAGAACATGTGCATCGAGCCGCCCTTGCCGTGCGAATAACCGCCTTCACGGCCGGTCAGCTCTGCCATGACCCCTGCTGGGTCCATACCACAGGCCAGCATGTGGCCGTGGTCGCGGTAACTGGTAATCACACCATCATCGCCGGTAATGGCAGCCTGCATGCCGACAACGACAGCTTCCTGCCCGATGTAAAGATGGCAGAAGCCACCAATAAGCCCCATGCCATAAAGCTGACCGGCTTTTTCTTCAAAGCGACGGATCAGCAGCATTTCACGGTAATATTTGAGGAGATCGTCACTGCTCGCCTGATTGTCGGCGCGCGTCGTGGCGCGTTTGCGTTTTGTGGTCGCCATGTTTCCTCCCGGTGGATGGCTGTCGCTTAAGCATCATGTATGAGCGCTTAATTCGGTACTGGACCACCGAAATGACTACCCAAAACTACGTGTCGAAGCAAGCAATCTAACCACCCGTAAACTGTTGTTTTGCAACGCACAATCACAAATAAACCAAATAATGGTTAATTCATGTTTTTTTGCATATATACATAATTCAAGCGTTTCCAGTGACTTGAGGAACCGGCTTCATTCCCGTTCATTCCATCAGGTCACAAATGCTATGCTTTCCTGAAAAGAATATCACAGATCCGACACGTTTATTTCGCAACTGCCAGAAGAAACAAAAGGTTGCGTTGCCCTGATCACAAACTATTGCAGGTCACAAATCAACCAAAAGACAGTTGAAACAACGCTGTATGAGAGGATGTCAAATTCCCGCCAAGCAGCCCGGGCTGTAAAATCATGGGAAATACAGCCCCGGACGCGCGCATTTTCAATTTTGGAAGTTGATCGCGCGCATAAAAACCCAGCCGGATTCTAAGCACAAATCTGCCGCGACCGATTACTGGCTGGCAGCAACCGTTTCGTCGGCCGGGTAGCCATTGTGATGGAAGATAATCAGATCATCCGGGTGCGCGGCATTCAGCATCGCGCGCGCACGTTCATCGAGCAGATCAGGATCAAGATGCTTCGGGCGCATCGCAATCACGCGCTGCTCCAGATGCTTGCGCTTGTCGATGATTTCATCGCGCACTTTTGCGATATCGGCCACGCGGTCCTGCATCGACCAATAAGCCAGCAAACCACGATTACCTTCGACACTGTGGAAAATAAAATAGACCATAATGGTAAATGCAATGACCGGTGCAATAGCCTGACCTAGTCGGCGAATAACCGGTGACGTTGAAGACATTTACCCCTGCCCTTTGCGGATACGAGACGAACAACAGAAAAAACACCATTCCGAAACCGGAACGGAAAAACTGCGTGCGTTATTTCCCTTTGAACGCAAAGGTATAAATCTCGCAGCAGACAGAACTCTCGCAAAAATACTCTCACAGCTAATCACAACAGGGTAAAAATAAGCTTAAAACAGCAATGCTAATACAGGGCAGTTACGCTCAATTAGCTGATCCTGAACAACAAAAAACCGCCCCGGAATGACGGGACGGTTTTTCAGGTTCAGTCCTGCAATCGAACCTTATTTCAGGATCGAACGCCCCGGATAATAGGCACCGGCCCCCAGCATCTCTTCGATGCGGATCAGCTGGTTGTATTTCGCCAGACGGTCAGAACGTGACAGCGAACCGGTTTTGATCTGCCCGCAATTGGTGGCAACCGCAAGATCGGCGATGGTCGAATCTTCGGTTTCGCCCGAACGGTGTGACATAACCGCAGTATAGCCCGCACGATGGGCCATTTCGACGGCCTCAAGCGTTTCGGTCAGCGAACCGATCTGGTTGACCTTCACGAGGATCGAGTTGGCAACGCCCTTCTTGATGCCATCGGCAAGGCGCTTCGGATTGGTTACGAACAGATCATCCCCAACCAGCTGAACCTTTTTACCGATTTCCGACGTCAATGCTGCCCAACCGTCCCAGTCATCTTCAGACATGCCGTCTTCGATCGAGAAAATCGGATACTTGCTGACCAGATCGGCCCAGTATTTGACCATGCCGTCTGCATCAAGGGTCTTGTTCTCGCCCGCCAGAACGTATTTACCACCTTTGTAGAATTCGGTCGATGCCGCATCAAGGGCAAGGACAACGTCTTCTTCCGGGCGATAACCGGCGGCTTCGATCGACTTCATGATGTAGCTGATGGCTTCTTCGCTCGACCCGATATTCGGGGCAAAACCACCTTCGTCACCAACAGAAGTGCTCAGACCATCTGCCGACAGGGCCTTTTTCAGGTTATGGAAGATTTCCGCACCCATGCGGATTGCGTCCGATCCGGTTTCTGCCGAAACCGGCATCACCATGAATTCCTGAACGTCAATCGCGTTGTCGGCATGTTCACCGCCATTGATGATGTTCATCATCGGCACCGGCAGGGTGCGGGCGAAAGCCCCACCAACATAACGATAAAGCGGAAGGCCTGCTTCTTCAGCCGCAGCCTTGGCAACCGCCAGCGAAACACCCAGAATGGCGTTCGCACCAAGACGGCTCTTGTTCGGCGTCCCGTCAAGATCGATCATGATGCCATCGACCTCTACCTGGTCTTCGGCATCCATACCGGCCAGGGCTTCGAAAATCTCGCCATTGACGGCGGCAACCGCTTTGGTCACGCCCTTGCCAAGATAACGGTCTTCCTTGTCACGCAGCTCGACGGCTTCATGCGCACCGGTGGATGCACCCGACGGAACGGCTGCACGACCAAAGGCGCCACTTTCCAGAGTTACATCAACTTCGACAGTCGGGTTGCCACGGCTATCGAGGATTTCGCGGCCGCGGATATCGATAATAGCGGTCATGACGGAAACATTCTCCTCACTGAGATTATCTGCACCCCAATCGGGTGCTTTGGTTACAGCATAAAAGAAATGCCGCCATCATGTCTGATGGCGGCATTTGCATATCAATCCTTGAACATGTCCAGACGAACCGGATTGGCTTTTGCCACTTTGTCCAGTTCCATCAGAACCGACAAAACTTCCGGAAGCTTGTTCAAGGGAATCTGGTTCGGACCATCGCTGATGGCCGCATCCGGGTTATCGTGGGTTTCGATAAACAGGGCGGCAATGCCGACAGATACAGCCGCACGTGCCAATACCGGCGCAAATTCGCGCTGTCCACCCGACGTTGCCCCCTGCCCACCCGGCTGCTGAACAGAATGGGTCGCATCAAATACGACGGGATAGCCCTGACGGGCCATGGTGGGAAGTCCACGGAAATCGGTTACCAGCGTGTTATAGCCAAAGCTGGTCCCGCGATCACAAAGCATGATGTTTTCATTGCCGGTTGACGCTATGTTGTTCGCAACATTCGCCATGTCCCAGGGTGCCAGGAACTGGCCCTTTTTGACATTCACCGCGCGCCCGGTTTTACCCGCGGCCTGCAAAAGATCGGCCTGACGGCACAGGAACGCCGGAATTTGCAGAATATCGGCAACTTCCGCGACCGCCGCACACTGATCGGGCAGATGAACGTCGGTGACAATCGGAAGGCCGGTCTTTTCCTTGACCTCGGCCAGAATGTCGAGACCTTCGACCAGACCAACCCCACGCCTCGACGTGCTGCTGGTGCGGTTTGCCTTGTCAAACGAGCTTTTGTAAACAAGCCCGATCCCGAGCCCCTCGGACAATTCCTTAAGCGCTGCGGACATTTCCAGTGCGTGCTGACGGCTTTCGATCGCGCATGGCCCCGCCAGAAGCGCAAAGGGCCTGTCATTGGCGAATTCGATATTGCCGACTTTGACAGTTTTGATTTCCGTCATTTCGAAGTCTTTCATTCAGGCTGATTGATCAAACCAGACGGCTGCGCTCTTTGGCGGCCTTGATATAGGACACAAACAGCGGATGCGGATCAAGCGGACGCGAACGCAGTTCCGGGTGGAACTGAACGCCGATGAACCACGGGTGATCCGGGTATTCGACGATTTCCGGCAAACGCCCGTCCGGCGACAGACCCGAGAATTTAAGCCCTTTTTCCTCAAGCTGCGCCATGAAGTTTACGTTAACTTCGTAACGATGGCGATGGCGCTCAAGAACGGTCTCACTGCCATAGATATCACGCGCACGCGTACCGTCGACCAGTTTGCACTCGTAGTTGCCAAGGCGCATGGTGCCACCAAGATCATCTTCGCCGCTACGACGCTCAACCGAGCCACCATCTTTGGCCCATTCGGTCATCAGGCCCACAAGCGGGGTTTTCGTCGGACCGAATTCCGATGAAGACGCATCCTTAAGCCCCGCAAGATTGCGGGCCGCTTCAAGAACCGCCATCTGCATGCCAAAGCAGATACCGAAATACGGCACCTTGTTTTCACGGGCATAGCGCGCAGCGGCAATCTTGCCCTCTGTCCCACGCTCGCCAAATCCGCCCGGCACCATGATCGCGTCCAGTTTGGACAGGATTTCGCTAACATCGCCTTCTTTTTCAAGCGCGTCAGACGCAATCCATTCCAGTTTGACACGGACCTTGTTGGCGATACCGCCATGGGTCAGTGCTTCGGTGAGCGACTTATAGGCATCGGGCAGCTGAATGTATTTGCCAACGATCCCGATGGTGACCTCACCTTCAGGATTACGGATGATGTTGCAGATTTCTTCCCACGGCCCCAGATCCGGGTCCTGTGCCTGCAAGCCGAAGTGATGAAGCACTTCGTTATCAAGACCATACTGGTGATAGCTGATCGGCACCTGATAGATATTGTCGACGTCATAGGCCGGAATAACAGCGGCTTCGCGCACGTTACAGAAACGTGCGATCTTGCGGCGCTCATTGACCGGAATTTCACGGTCACAACGGCACAGCAGGATATCGGGCTGAATACCAACGCTTTGCAGTTCCTTGACGGAATGCTGGGTCGGTTTGGTTTTAAGCTCGCCCGCCGACGAAATATAAGGCACCAGCGTCAGATGCATGAACAGCGTGCGGCCATCGCCAAGCTCGTTGCCCATCTGGCGGATCGCTTCAAGGAACGGCAGACTTTCGATATCGCCAACCGTACCGCCGATCTCGACAAGGACAAAATCCTCGGTCGCATCGGACTGAACGAATTCCTTGATCGCATCGGTAATGTGCGGGATCACCTGAACGGTCCCGCCCAGATAATCGCCGCGACGTTCGCGCGCAATCACGTTGGAATAGATGCGACCGGTGGTCACGTTGTCGGAACGACGCGACGAAACACCTGTGAAACGTTCATAGTGACCAAGATCAAGGTCGGTCTCCGCCCCGTCTTCGGTCACATAACATTCGCCATGCTGATACGGGCTCATGGTGCCCGGATCAACGTTGATATACGGATCAAGCTTGCGCAGGCGAACAGTGAAACCACGTGCCTGAAGCGAGGCCCCCAAAGCAGCAGATGCCAGGCCCTTGCCCAGCGAAGAAACAACGCCACCGGTGATAAAGATATAACGGGTCATGTCTTTGCCTCATCTCAAAGCAAAACGCCGCAGTTCGATGCCGCTCAGTGCATCACGAACCGGGGAATACAACAATCAAAAATTGAGGCGGCAATTTTGCCGCCTCTGGTCGTCGGTTTGTTTTTTAGCGGGTCGGAGCCGCCGGTCCGGTGTCCTCGGCGGGCTGTTGTTCAGCTGCCGGGGCCGGAGCCTGATCCAGTATGGATGTCGGCTGGGTATGAGTGTTGGACAACAATGCCAGGGCAAGGCTTGTAATCATGAATGCCCCGGCAAGAATAGCGGTCGTACGTGTCAGAAGGTTTGCTGCGCTGCGCGAGCTCATGACGCCGAAATTACCGCCGCCGCCACCGCCGCCGCTTCCGCCGATACCAAGCCCACCGCCCTCGCTGCGCTGTACGAGAATGACGGCAATCATGCCAAGCGCAAGAAGAAGGTGAATTACCAGAATAACAGTTTGCATGGTCTCGAAACTCTTGTCCTAAAACTTCCGATCCGAACATTATTATGGCCGGATCGGGCAAAAATTTGATGCGTATTTAACGTGTTTTATGACAGTTGGCTAGGCGCAACTTTCAATAATTTTCCAAAAATCGTCAACCTTGAGGCTCGCCCCGCCAACCAGTGCACCGTCAACATCGGGCACAGACAGCAATTCAGCCGCATTGGACGGCTTTACCGAACCACCATACAGAATTCTGAATTTGTCACCATCATCAAATCGTGCCGTCAGCCCTGCACGAATTGCAGCATGAACTTCGGCAACTTCATCAACGCTTGCCGTGCGCCCCGTGCCAATCGCCCAGACCGGCTCATAGGCAATGACGGTATTTTCCGCCGTCGCCTCATCAGGAACCGAAACCGCAATCTGGCCATTGACCACCGCAAGCGTCGCACCAAGATCGCGTTCCTGCTCGGTCTCGCCAACACAGACCACCGCAATCAGACCGGCATCATGGGCTGCCATTGTTTTCTGGCGAATAACGGTCGAACTTTCACCGTGGTCGGCCCGACGTTCGGAATGTCCGACAAGAACATGGGTCGCGCCGATATCGGCCAGCATCGGGGCCGCAATATCCCCGGTATGCGCGCCCGAAACGGCAATATGGCAATCCTGACCGCCAACCTTGACGGCACTCTTGGCCGTAACACCGGCAACATCGGAAATCAGGGTTGCCGGCGGACAGACCAGAATATCACATGCCAGATCACCTTTTGCCTTTGCGCGGTCAGACAGTCCGCGCGCAAGTGCAAGCCCGTCGGTGCGCAGGCAATTCATTTTCCAGTTTCCGGCGATCAGGGGACGGCGCTGTGACATATGTATATCTACCTCTTGCTGCGACGGGTTTTGGATCAGGCAATGGCTGGGCCATGTGGGAACCGATCCGACAAGTATTGTTACAAACACGGTTCGATGCGGGTTTTAGCACGCGCTCAGGCCCCGGCCAAGCCCCGGAAAACACTGTCAACCGAACTTCGGGCACGGTCAATGCAATCGGATGTTGCCGCCCTTACCTCTCGCCATTAAGATGCGCGGCAATTGCGCCGGGATTTTCGTTATGTTCCGGCAGATAAAAGAAACGCTGCCGGTACATTGTCATCTGCATTGTCATCGGCACCAACCACGAATTGTTAGGCTTATCATATGCTTGCTGGCATTCGCTCTTTTTCGAAATCAATCTTTGCCAAGATCATCCTCGGCGTGATTGCAATCAGCTTCGTCGGATGGGGCCTGAATGCGTCGATGCTCGATCTTGGAACATCGCGTCAGGTTGCTGAAATCGGCAGCCAAAATATCAGCCCCGCCGAACTGGATCGCGCCTTCCAGCGCAGCATCCAGAACATGCGCAGCGTTTTCGGTCCGAATTTCGACCGTCAGCAAGCCATCCAGATGGGCCTTTTGAACAATACGGTTCAAAATCTGGTTTCCCAGAAAATCCTGCGTGAAAACGCCAAGGAAATGGGCATCGGCATCAGCAACGAAAAAGTGCGCGAGACGATTTTCGCCTCTCCGGGCTTCCAGAATGAAACCACCGGCCAGTTCGACCGCGAACGTTTCCTTCAGGCGCTGTATTCCAGCGGATATACCGAACCGGAATTCATCGAAGGTGTTCGTGGCGACATGATGGGCCAGCAGGTTGTTGGCAGCCTCGCCGGTGCCGTCAGCGTCCCTGACGTCATGGCACAACAGATTGCCGCTTACCGCAACGAACAGCGCAGCGGCAGTTTCTTTGCCCTGAATGCTTCGGAATTCGACACGATCGAAACGCCCGATGACGCGACCCTTCGTAAATATCACGAAGACAACGCACCGCAATTCACCGCCCCCGAAAGCCGCAATGTGACCCTGGTCACCCTTTCGGCGAAGGATCTG
The DNA here is from genome assembly GCF_040549275.1 of Thalassospira sp. MBR-102. NCBI lineage: Bacteria > Pseudomonadati > Pseudomonadota > Alphaproteobacteria > Rhodospirillales > Thalassospiraceae > Thalassospira > Thalassospira sp. MBR-102. Next base: position 108,471 of record NZ_JBEPTC010000007.1, on the reverse strand, counting down.
GCAGCAAATATGGATGTCACCGAAGAAGAAATTCTCGAGGCATATAACCATCGCCTGCCGGAATTCCAGACTCCGGAAAAACGCGTTGTCGAACAGATCCTGTTTGCCCCCAATGAAAAGGAAAGTGCCCAGGAGGCCTATAAGGCGCTTCAGGGTGGTGCCGATTTCATGCAGGTCGCAACCGACGATGCCGGTATGGATCCGTCGATTGTCAAACTTGGTGAATTCACCGCCGACAACATCCTTCCCGATCTGCGTGATGCGACGTTTGGCCTTGAAGAAGGCGCGTTTTCCGAACCGGTCGAAACAGCCCTTGGCTGGCATATCATTCGCGTGACCCGCATTACGCCGGAACAGACCGAAACCCTTGATCAGGTTCGCGACGATGTCGAAGCCGGTGTCCGGCAGTTCAAGGCCGAAGACGCGATCTATGATCTTGCCGCCAAGCTTGATGATGAACTTGGTGCCGGGACCCCGCTTGAAGAAGCAGCAAACGCGGTTGGCGCAAAAACCTATAAACTGAACGACGTTGTGCGTGGCGAAGGTCTGGGTACTGAAATCACCGACAGCGGTGAGATCAATGCCAAGATTTTCGAACTCGGCAAGGGCGAGGAAAGCTTCCTCGAAGAAACCTCGACCGGTGTTCGTTATGTCGCACGCGTTGATGACGTCACCCCGTCGGCACTGCGTCCGTTTGAAGACGTGCGTGATGACGTTGTTACCGCATGGAAAACCGATGAACGCAACCGTCTGATGCTTGAAAAAGCCGATCAGCTTGCCGCGTCGATCAATGACCAGAATGCCGATATCGCAACGCTCGCTAACAGCGACAATGCCGAACTCGAACAAAGCGGCCTGACCAAACGTACCGGTCAGGGCCTCGAAGGCAATGTCAGCCCGGCGGTTGCCGCAGCCCTCTTCACCCTTGAAGAAGGCAAGGCAAAGGCCGTTCAGTCCGGCGACAATGTTCTGGTTCTGAAACTTGATCAGATCAAAGCTGGCACCATTGCCGAAGGCGCTGACGACCCGGTCGTGACCGAACTCAAACAGGGCCTGAACGAAGACATCCTTGCAGAATATCTTGAGTACCTGCAGGACGAGATTTCGGTCAGCGTCAATAACAGCGTGATCAACGGTCTTTATCCGCAAACCGCGGCCAACTGATCCCGATCAGAAATGGGGCGGCCTTTCATCGGGCCGCCCTTTTTCGTTAAACTCCGCGCTGCCTCAGACCGCCCACCCCTAATCGACCAAAATTGGACAGACCATGGAAATCAAACCGGATTTCAACAGTTTCAAGCAGAACTACAATAACGGCATTTCACAGGTTCTCTGGACCTCGCTGACCGCTGATCTTGATACGCCTGTCTCGGCATTTCTCAAGATCGCCGAAGGCATGCCCAACACCTATCTGCTTGAATCTGTCGAAGGCGGTGCCGTGCGCGGACGCTATTCATTCCTTGGCCTGCGCCCCGATCTGATATGGCGCTGCTTTGGCCAAAAGGCAGAACTGAACCGTCGCGCCCTTGCCGATGCCGATGCGTTCGAAGATGAACCCGATGCACCGCTTGAAAGCCTCAAAAAGCTGATCGCCGAAAGCCACATCGCCCTGCCCGACAATCTGCCACCCATGAGCGCCGGTCTTGTCGGCTATATGGGTTATGACACCGTGCGCCTTATGGAAAAGCTGCCCGATAGCAACCCGGATGAACTCGGCGTCCCTGACGGCATCTTTATCCGCCCGACGGTCACCGCAAGCTTCGATACCATCGCCGATACCGTCACCGTCGTAACCCCGGTCCGCCCCGAAAGCGGAATAGATGCCGATGCGGCCTATGATCTGGCCTGTGCGCGCCTCAATGATGTCGTGCAGCAGTTCCAGCGCAACCTGTTCCTTGATCGCCGGTCCAAATCCGCCCCCGACACCCTGCCCGACCCAAAGGTCAGCGTCGACGAGGCCGGTTTTCATAAAATGGTCGATCAGGCCAAGGAATATATCCGCGCGGGCGATATCTTTCAGGTCGTGCTCTCGCAACGCTACACGCTGCCCTATCAATTGCCGCCCTTCGCCTTTTACCGCGCCCTTCGCCGGATCAATCCGTCACCTTTTATGTTTTATCTTGATATCGGCGGGTTTCAGGTTGTCGGCGCCAGCCCGGAAATCCTTGTCCGCCTGCGCGACGGCGAAGTCACCATTCGCCCGATTGCCGGAACGCGTCGGCGCGGCAAGACACCCGATGACGACAAGGTCATGGCCCAGGACCTGCTTGATGATCCCAAGGAACGTTCGGAACATCTGATGCTGCTTGACCTTGGGCGCAATGATGTCGGCCGTGTGTCCAAGCCCGGTACGGTGCGCGTCACCGACCGCGAACAGATCGAATACTATTCCCATGTCATGCATATCGTCTCGAACGTCGTCGGTCAGATCGACGACAAATATGATGCGATGGACGCGCTCAAGGCCGGTTTCCCTGCTGGAACGGTATCGGGCGCGCCAAAGGTCCGCGCCATGGAAATCATCGATGAACTGGAATCGGTCCGGCGCGGCATTTATGCAGGTTGTATCGGCTATATCTCCGCCGATGGCTCCATGGATACCTGCATCGCGCTTCGGACCGCTGTCATCAAGGACGAACAGATCCATATTCAGGCCGGTGCCGGGATCGTCGTAGACAGCAAACCGGAACTCGAACACAAGGAATGCCAGAACAAGGCAGGCGCATTGATGGCCGCCGCCCGCGAAGCCCATCGGTTTGCCTGATTTCCTGCATTTCGGATTGAAAGAACAAGGCCCGCTTCATTTGCGGGCCTTGTTCTTTATCAACCTGTCGCACTCGGACTTGTTCGCCGCAGGATATCGGTCACCGGCACCAGAACAAATCCCTTGGCCTGAATGGCGGGAATCCATTTTTGCAGGGCTTCCAGCGTAAGGTCGCGCGGATGGCCAATCGCAATCGCAAATCCCTGATTGGTGGCAACTTTTTCAGTCCGGGCCAGCATTTCGGCAATTTTGGTGGCATCATCGGCGTCATCAATGAACACGTCGCGCTCAAGCGCCGGGACATCATATTGGCGTGCCATCGAAAATCCGACCGACTTGGCACTGGTTTTGGAATCAAGGAACAGAAGCCCGCGTGATTTCATCACCTCCATCACCACCTGCATGCGTTCCGGATCGGATGTGAATTTGCTGCCCATGTGATTATTCACACCGACATAGCCATCAAACCGGTCCAGCATCCAGGTCATCTCGCCCAATATCTTGTCGCGGTCAAATCCGGTGCGCAACGCATGCGGACCTGGATCGACCAATGCCGACGACGGCTCCATCGGCATATGAAGCATCACTTCATGCCCACGCCCGCGCGCATCATTCACCTGACGCTGAAGGTCGCGCGCATAGGGCAGATAGGAAATCGTCACCGGCCCGGGCAGCCCTATAGTGCGCGCCGTGCGCGGCTGATCAAGGCCCGCATCATCAATCACAATCGCGATAACCGGTGCGGTTCCCGTATCGGGGGTAAGGGCTGCGAATTTCTGCCATGGCGGCGGACCATCACTATGCGCGCCCCCGCTGATCCCGCCGGTATCGGGCGACACGGCAGGTTCAGGCGACTTTGTGACCGGTGCCTTCTGCGGTTGTCTGGTTTCGGGCGCAGTTTTTTCACCCGGCACACGTTCACCGACCATATATCCGGTCCGGTCGCGATTGCCGTTGCTTTCGCTGAAATCATAATTGCGGCTTTCCGGTACCTGGGCCGGTGTCGGCGTATATTCCGGTTCGGAATTTGCGGCCCGTTCGCCAAGATCACGCGATGCGCGATCCAGCTCAAGCATACTGCCTGCTGCAATGAATGCCGAAATGGCCCCCGCAACAATCGCACCGCCCAGCATGAAACGGCCAATGCCGCCCGATTTTCTTTTCGGTGCAGCCTTGCTACGGCCTGTTTTTCGCGGTGCCGCTTTTTTCTTTTTGGCGGGTTGTGCCCGGCGTGCCACGCTCTGGTCTCCAGTCTCGTTTGCTGGGTCGTGTTACCCATATGGTGATTATACGCCAATTATCCCGGCTTGTGTTTGGAAGCTTTTAAACCCGATCAGGTTAGCACCCTGTTAAAGCCGCAAACAAAGACCGCAAACAATGGCAGGAAAATGGTTTTTGCAATCGCTTGACGTAGCGGCAATGCCGTTTATTCTCTGCCCGATCTGATATTCACAGCCCGGCGCCACGATGTATCTCCTCATCGATAATTACGACAGCTTCACATTCAATCTGTGGCACTATCTGCGCGAACTCGGTCCCGAGGTCGACGTCCGCCGCAATGATGAAATCTCGGTTGTTGATGCGCTGGCTTTAAAGCCCGAAGGCATCGTGATCTCGCCCGGTCCCTGCGATCCGGATCGCGCGGGTATCTGTCTTGATCTGATCAGGGCATCGGCGGGCAAGGTCAAGCTGCTTGGCGTCTGCCTTGGTCATCAGGGCATCGGTCAGGCCTTTGGCGGCAATGTCGTGCGCGCGCCCGAATGCATGCATGGCAAAACCGATGCGATGGTGCACGAAGGCAAAAGCGTGTTTAACGGCCTGCCCAGCCCGTTTGAAGCGACCCGTTACCATTCATTGGTTGTTGATCGCGCAACCCTGCCCGATTGCCTTGAAATCACGGCGGAAAACGGGGATGGTCTGATCATGGGGCTGCGTCACAAACAGCATCAGATTCATGGTGTCCAGTTCCATCCCGAAAGCATCGCATCCGAACATGGCCATGCCCTTTTGAAGAATTTTATAGACTTCCCCGGCGCATGAAACCGCACCGGACCGCTAACCGAGGAAACCCGCATGTCGACTGAATATGACCTGAAGCCGATCCTGGCCAAAGTCGCAAATGGCGAAAAACTGAACGAAGAACAGGCCGAGCAGGCCTTCGACGTTCTGATGTCCGGTCAGGCAACGCCGTCTCAGATGGGGGCTTTCCTGATGGCGCTGCGGCTGCGCGGTGAAACGGTCGATGAAATCACCGGGGCGGCGCGTGTCATGCGCTCCAAGGCGACCGGCATTATCGCCCCGCCCAATGCGGTTGATACCTGTGGTACCGGTGGCGATGGCAGCGGCACCTTCAATATCTCGACCGGGGCGGCAATCGTTGCGGCGGCCTGCGGCGCCATCGTTGCCAAGCACGGCAACCGCGCGGCGTCGTCAAAATCTGGATCGGCTGATGTCCTACTGGCGCTTGGCGTCAATCTTGATGCCGATATGGCGCTTCTCGAAAAGGCGCTAAAGGAAATCAATCTGTGCTTCATGATGGCAACGCGCCATCACTCGGCGGTGCGTCACGTGATGCCGACCCGCGTTGAAATGGGTACGCGCACGATCTTTAACCTTCTGGGACCGCTGGCCAACCCGGCCAAAACCAAACGCCAGGTCATGGGCGTTTTTGCCCGTGAATGGGTCGAACCGATTGCCCATGTGCTGAACCGCCTGGGTTCGGAACATGCGTGGGTTGTCTATGGTCATAGCGGCCTTGATGAAATTTCAACAACCGGCCCGACCTTTGTCGCCGAAGTCAAAAACGGCGCAGTCACGACCTTTGAAATCAACCCCGAAGATTACGGCCTTGAAATCGTCACCCTTGATGCGCTTAAAGGCGGCGACGCCCAGACAAACGCGCAGGCCATTCTCGATCTTCTTGCCGGTAAAAAAAGCGCCTATCGCGATATCGTTCTGCTGAATGCCGCAGCCGCCCTTGTGGTGACCGACATCGCAACCGATCTTGCCGATGGCATCGCAAAGGCCCGCACCGCAATCGATTCCGGCAAAGCCGCAGAAACCCTGCAGGCACTAGTCCGCATTTCCAATCAGGGGACCGCAGCGTGAGCGACGTACTCGAACGTATCTGTAACGACAAACGCGACCACATCGCCGCCTGCAAGGCGCGAAAGTCACTTGCCGACCTCGAAACCGCAGCCAGATCACAATCCGCACCGCGCGGCTTCATCAGGGCGCTTGAAACATCGGTTGCGGACGGTCGTTACGGCCTGATTGCCGAAATTAAAAAGGCCTCCCCGTCCAAGGGCCTGATCCGACCGGATTTCAATCCGCCCGTTCTGGCACAGGCCTATAAGGCCGGTGGGGCAAGCTGCCTGTCGGTCCTGACCGATATCCCCTATTTCCAGGGCGATGACAGCTATCTGATCGCGGCACGTGCCGCGGTTGACCTGCCGGTCCTGCGCAAGGATTTCATGCTTGATCCCTATCAGGTGACCGAAGCCCGGGCGTTGGGTGCCGATTGCATCCTTCTTATCATGGCCGCCCTCGAGGATGCCCAAGCGGCCGAGCTTGAAGACGCCGCACACAGCCTTGGCATGGATGTCCTGATAGAAGTCCACAACGCACCGGAACTCGAACGCGCCCTGAAACTTAAATCAAAGCTTCTCGGGGTCAATAACCGCAATCTGAAAACGCTCGAAGTCTCCCTGACCACGACCGAAGAACTCGCTGGCATGGTTGATGACAGCCGGATGCTGGTCGCCGAAAGCGGCCTGTTCACGCACGATGACCTCGCCCGCATGGCAAAGGTCGGCGCGCAATGCTTCCTGATCGGCGAAAGCCTGATGCGTCAGGACGACGTCACCGCCGCCACCCGCAATATTCTTGGCCTCGCGGCCTGATAACGGAACAAGACACAGGCATGGCAGACAAACTTTCGCATATCGACGCCGCTGGTAACGCCGTCATGGTCGATATTTCGGCCAAGAACGATACCGCGCGCGTCGCCATCGCAAAGGGCCGTGTCCTGATGTCGGCGGAAACGGCCCGGCTGATTGCCGAACGCGGCCATAAAAAGGGCGACGTTCTTGGTATCGCCCAGCTTGCCGGGATTATGGGCGCCAAGAAAACCGCCGACCTGATCCCGCTTTGCCACCCCCTGCCCCTGACCTCGGTCGAAGTCACGCTGGAACTCGCAACTGCCACCGATGCGGTAGATATTGTCGCGACCTGCAAAACCACCGGCAAAACCGGGGTGGAAATGGAAGCCCTGACCGCCGTTACCGTTACCGCACTTACCGTGTTCGATATGTGCAAGGCGGTCGATAAAGCCATGCGGATTACCGATATTCGCGTTGTCCACAAGGAAGGCGGAAAGTCGGGTACTTTCACCGCCGACTGATCCCTGAAAGTACCCAAATTTCGTTTCTTGACCGAAAGAATGCCCTTAAACGGCGATTTTTCGGGTTGTGGTGCTTGACGAACAAGCAGAACCAAAGTAGAACATTTATGTATTCGGTTTGTTCTTATTACTGGTTCGGAAAAAATCATGCTGACGCGCAAGCAATACGAATTGCTGGTCTATATCGATAATTACCTTCGCGATCATGGCATCTCGCCCTCTTTTGACGAGATGAAAGAAGCCCTGAGCCTGAAATCCAAATCGGGCATTCATCGCCTGATCACCGGGCTTGAGGAACGCGGCTTTATTCGCCGTCTCGCCCATCGGGCCCGCGCGCTCGAAGTCCTGCGTCTTCCGGATAATAATGATGACGACGCTGCGGAAACGCCCAACAATGTTACCTCTATCGCCTCCGCGCGAAAGGCTGCGCATCGACCGGCAACCGTGCCTTCGGCCTTTTCGGAATCGGGTGAATCCGTTTCCCTGCCGCTGTTTGGCCGGATTGCGGCGGGTACCCCGATCGAGGCCCTTCGCGATCAGACCACAATGGTGCAGGTCCCGGCAGCGCTTCTGGGAACCGGCGATCACTATGCGCTTGAAGTTTCCGGTGATTCGATGATCGATGCCGGTATTCTCGATGGCGACACCGTCCTGATCCAGCGTTGCGAACAGGCCAATGATGGCTCCATCGTTGTCGCACTGGTCGACGACGCCGAAGCCACTCTGAAACGCCTGAAACGTGGCCGTGGCGAAGTTCTGCTGGAACCGGCCAATGCGCGTTATGAAACGCGCGCGCTGTCGCCTGATCGTGTCCGCATTCAGGGACGTCTGATCGGTTTGCTCCGCCAATACTGATAGAATACCGAATAAACCGAACAAACCGAAAGAAACCGAAAGAAACGCCGTCGGCCTTGCCCGGCGGCGTTTTTTATTTGACCACCCTGCCCCCGATGATAATCCACGGCCAGATGCCGGACGTTTCACGCACGGTTTCGATCACCGGGGCGGCATCGGGCCGCAACGCAACCGAGACGCCCCCCTGCCACCACAACAGGTCATCATCGATGACAGTCACATCCGGCGCACAGATATCACGCGGCATATCGCGTTTCAGGCTGATGATCATATCGCCATGGCGGCATGCATAGAACGGATTGGCAAGATCATTGGCAATGATCACCTGCCGTCCGGCGATCCTGACGGAACAAACCGTTGCGTCGCATTTTTCGATGACATTGCCGGCATCATGATCGGCGATACCAAATCGCGCCATCCAGACCGACTGCTGAAAATCCGAAATGCCTTCGGGCAGGACAAGTTTGTCGCGCACCCTGTCGCGAATTGCCCAGCTTTCCTGATCCCCCGAAACCAGAATATCCGCCGGGCGATACAGGATTTGCGCCGCAATCGCCACGCATAGCGGAATGACAGCCAACCGGGCAATCGCGTTCCCCCGCCAGACCAGCCACCAGGCCATCGCCATCATGATGCCGATGGCAAATACGGCACTAAACTGCTCGACATGCCAAAGCCCCCAGGCCTGATCGGCGGCAAGGCTTGCGGTTTCAATCAACAATGTCAGTCCCGGCTTCATCAACCACAATGCCAGTCCCCCGGCTCCGAACGGCATCAGAACAAGCGTCGCCACAATCAGCGGCATCACCCAGAACGCCATCACCGGAATGGCAATCAGGTTGGACACGATCCCGATCATCGAAATCCGCCCGAAATGAAACCCGATGATCGGCGCGGTCACCGCCGTAACCAGCAACCCGGTCATCACCAGCCCGGCAAAAAACAGCCAAAGCCGGAATAGCCATGACCGATCCCCCGACTTGTCAAACCATCGCCTGCCCGGACCATCATAAAACGCCACCAGAACCGACACCGCCGCAAAGGAAAGCTGAAAGCTTGGCCCCAATACCGCATCGGGCCGCAGGATCAGAACAACCAGCGCCGCAAACGCCACCAACCGCAACGATATCGCCCGCCGATCCAGCAGCAACGCAATCCAGACAATCGTCAACGTCACAAAGGCACGCTGCGTCGGCACACTGGCCCCTGACAGGCCAAGATAGATCACGGCTGCGCACATCGCCCCGATAGCCGCCCATTTCTTGATCGGAAACCGCAGCGCAAGGGCGGGAATGGCCGCCATGCCAAACCGCAGGAAAAAGAAAACCGTCCCGCTTAAAAGCCCCATATGCAGCCCGGAAATCGCCAGAAGATGCGCCAATCCCGATTTGCGAAGATCATCGGCAATTTCCGCACTGACATCGCCGCGTTCGCCGACAATCAATGCCTTGGCAATCCCGGCCTCTGCGCCGGTAAGGACCTGATCGATTGCCGTCATGATCGTCAGGCGCAGACTTTCGATCCGGTCCGAAACCGGCTGCATCATTCCTGTTTCGGCCTTCTTGGTCACACTATATTTATGGCCGAAAACAAACCCGGTCGCCCCGATCCCGTCCAGATATAATCCGCGTGAAAAATCCGGGTCGCCCGGCACGGACGCCGCGCGCAACGGAAACAGCCGTGCCGTTGCCACGATATGATCCCCGACGGAAAGCTCATCGCCACCTGGAAGGCTCAATCGCACCTTCCAGTCAAATGCCCGGTCCTCAAGCCCCGCGATCCGCATTGGTGCCACGGTCATGCGCATCCGCCCGCCCCGTGGTTCCAGAAGCGTGATGTCGCCCTCGATCTCTGTCATGTAAAGCGTCTTGGTCAGAAGCCCGGATGGCGCCCTTTCAAGATGGATGGATGCAATCAGCAACCCGCCACAAAAACCCGCCAGCAGCAGAATGCCAAAGAATGGCAAAACCCAGCGTCGCGAAATCCACAATCCGGACAGCAAAAGAATCACCGCAAGGCCGCTTTGCTGTACCGTCAGGCGCGCAGGGAGAGAAAAATACGCCGCACATCCCAACCCGAAGAATATAACCGTGCACAGGATCCAGGAATTTCTGCGCGCGGCCAACAACAATCCTGTTTGCGAAAATATTCTCGCAACATATTGATTTTTATTAATTCCATCACGACTTATTCGACGAATGTACAATAGCCTGCCCGACGCACAGTTTCTATCTATCATCGGCTGTGGTGCAACACCGCCGCATATGTGTTATAGCGTGCACGCCAAAAGTCATTACGACAAGCAACAACATCCAGCCAACGGATAGAGTGAATGACGGTTGTTACCCGTTTTGCCCCGTCTCCGACCGGGTTTCTGCATATCGGCGGCGCACGCACCGCCCTTTATAACTGGCTTTATGCCAAACACACCGGCGGCAAATTCCTGCTGCGCATCGAAGACACCGACCGGGAACGTTCAACCCCCGAAGCCGTCGAAGCCATTTTCGATGGGCTAAGCTGGCTTGGCCTGACCGCAGACGAAGAACCGACCTTCCAGTTCGCCCGTCGCGACCGCCACGCCGAAGTCGCCCATGAACTGATCAAGGCCGGGAAAGCCTATTATTGCTATTGCTCGCAGCAAGAACTTCAGGAAATGCGCGAAAAGGCCCGCGCCGAAGGCCGCCCGATGAAATATGACGGCACCTGGCGCGACCGCGATGCATCCGACGCCCCGGCTGGCGTCAAGCCTGTCGTGCGTCTGAAGGCACCGCAGGACGGCGATGCCGTGATTTCCGATCAGGTACAGGGCGATGTCCGCGTTGCCAATGAACAGCTTGACGATTACGTTATTCTGCGTGGCGATGGCACCCCGACCTATATGCTGTCGGTCGTTGTCGATGACCACGATATGGGCATTACTCACGTGATCCGTGGCGATGACCATCTGACCAATGCGTTTCGCCAGAAGGCGCTTTACGACGCGATGGGATGGGATGTCCCGACCTTTGCCCATATTCCGCTGATCCACGGCCCGGACGGCGCCAAGCTGTCCAAACGTCATGGTGCGCTGGGTGTTGATGCCTATCGCGATGAAATGGGTTTCCTGCCCGAAGCGGTAAACAACTACCTGCTGCGTCTTGGCTGGGGTCACGGGGACGAGGAAATCATTTCCCAGGAACAGGCCATTGAATGGTTTGACATCAAAGATGTTGGCAAGGGTGCGGCGCGTTTCGACTTCGCCAAATTGACCAACCTCAATGGCGTTTATCTGCGCCAAGCGGATGATACCCGCCTTGCAAACGACATTGCACCGCTGATCGCAAAACAGATTGGCGTCGATGCAATTGACGCAGCGCAAAAAGAAATCTTGATCAAAGGCATGTCAGGGCTTAAAGAAAGAGCCAAGACACTCATCGAGCTCGCCGACTCTTCGGCCTTCTATGTTACGGACGGCGTCATGTCGTTTAACGAGAAAGCTCAGTCCCTGATTGATAGCGCCCCCGAAGGCCTGTTTGCCGAACTGGCAAAGGAACTCGACGCGCTTGAAAGCTGGACCGAAGAGAACGTTGACGCAAGCGTTCGCAACATTGCCGAAAAACTCGATCAGAAGCTCGGCAAAGTCGCGCAGCCCTTGCGGGCCGTGCTCACCGGTTCCAACTCATCGCCTGGCATCTTCGAAGTAATGATCGTGCTTGGCAAATCCCAAACGCTGAAACGCATCCGCAAATTCGATGCCCAATAACAGCGTAAAATAAAAAACTTAAACACTGAATTTGCGCTTTGTGCGCCGCAGCACTATGCTGCACACAACTTGAAAACCGTGTTCGTTCAAACAGGGAAGGAAAAATAGTCATGGCTCAGAATTCCAAGACTTCCCACACCGTGACACTGACCGACAATGCCACTGGCAAGTCGATCGAATTGCCGGTGATCGAGGGTAGCGTTGGTCCGTCTGTAATCGACATTCGGAAACTCTACTCCGAAACCGGATATTTCACCTATGACCCGGGCTTCACCTCGACCGGCTCCTGCCAGTCCGAGCTGACCTATATTGATGGTGACGTTGGCATCCTGCGTCACCGCGGCTATGCCATTGATGAGCTTGCCGAACAATCCGATTTCCTCGAAGTTTGCTATTTGCTGATTTACGGCGATCTGCCGAATGCAAAAGACAAGGCGCAATTTGAAAATGACATCACCATGCACACCATGGTGCATGAGCAGATGCGCAATTTCTATAACGGTTTCCGCCGCGACGCCCACCCGATGGCCATTATGTGCGGTGTGGTTGGCGCGATGTCTGCTTTCTATCATGACAGCACCGACATCAACGATCCGAACCAGCGTCTGATCTCGGCCTATCGCCTGATCGCGAAAATGCCGACCATCGCTGCGATGGCGTATAAATACTCGATCGGTCAGCCGTTCCGTTATCCGAACAACAAACTCGGCTATGCAGAAAACTTCCTGCAAATGATGTTCGGCAACCCGTGCGAAGACTATGAAGTCAACCCGGTCCTTGCGCGCGCAATGGATCGTATCCTGATCCTTCATGCCGACCACGAACAGAACGCATCGACCTCGACCGTCCGTCTGGCCGGTTCTTCTGGGGCAAATCCCTTTGCATGTATCGCTGCCGGTATTGCCTCCCTCTGGGGTCCGGCACATGGCGGTGCGAACGAAGCCGTTCTTAAAATGCTGAACGAAATCGGCGATGTGAAAAACATTCCGGAATTCGTCAACAAGGCAAAAGACAAGAACGATCCGTTCCGTCTGATGGGCTTTGGTCACCGGGTTTACAAAAACTACGACCCGCGCGCCAAGGTCATGCAGGAAACCTGCCACGAAGTTCTTAAAGAACTCAATGTACAGGACCCGCTGCTTGACGTTGCACAGGAACTCGAACGCATCGCACGCGAAGACGAGTACTTCATAGAGAAGAAACTCTATCCGAACGTCGATTTCTATTCGGGCATCATCTTCAAGGCGATGGGCATTCCGGAAAGCATGTTCACCGTGCTGTTCGCAGTTGCCCGTACCGTCGGCTGGATCGCCCAGTGGAAAGAAATGATCGAAGATCCGTCGCAGAAAATCGGCCGTCCGCGCCAGTTGTTCACCGGTGTTTCCGAACGTCCGTTCGTTCCGGTCAACAAGCGTTAATCTGCGCCACGATTGATACAGAAAAGGCCCGGATCATTCCGGGCCTTTTTGCGTTTTGATCAATTGGGTGCTGCGTTACCAGGAGCCGGTGTTTTCCATGCTGGCCCATGGCTCGGCCGGGGAAAGGCTTTCGCCCTTTTGCAGGAATTCAATCGAAATCCCGTCCGGCGAACGGACAAACGCCATATGGCCATCGCGCGGCGGACGGTTAATGGTGACACCCGCATCCATCAGCTTCTGGCAAAGCGCATAAATATCGTCGACCTCATAGGCAAGATGGCCGAAATTGCGCCCGCCGGAATAGCTTTCCGGGTCCCAGTTATAAGTCAGTTCAAGTTCCGGGGCCTTGTTGGCCTTGGCACTGGCTTCATCGGCAGGCGGCGCAAGATAAATCAGGGTGAAACGCCCCTTCTCGCTTTCAATGCGCCGGGTTTCTTTCATGCCAAGCAGTTCGCAGTAGAAACGCATGGATGCATCCACATCCTCGACACGCACCATGGTGTGCAAATAACGCATTGGAAATGCCTCCGTCATTGATTGGTCAATGACGCCAAACTATGCGTTATTGCCCGCTAATGCCAGTCTTGGCAGATGAATTTTTCTCTATGATTTCAAGGATGACGTCCGCGGCCTTCTCGCTCGGCGGCCGGTCGCCAAAGCCAAGCATGGTTGTGGCCGCGTCGAACCCGTCCAGTTGCGCCGCCCGACCTTCGCCGTCGGCCATAAGCGATTTCAGAACCGGCACGATACGGTTCGGCGTGCAATCCTGTTGCAGGAATTCCGGCACAAGCTTTTTGCCAAGCACCAGATTGACGATGGTCACCGTATCAATCCGCAACAATCGCCGCGCAATCCATGCCGTAATCGGGCTTAATTTATAGCCGATCACATGCGGCACCCCCGTTATCGCCAGTTCAAGCGACACGGTCCCGGATGCCGCAAGGGCCGCATGGGACGCGGCAAACGCATCGCGCCTGTCCTGATCCCCGGTCACGACAATCGGGCGCAGCGGCCAGTCGGCAACCACATCACCGACAACCTGTGCAACCTTGCTCACCGTCGGCACAACAATTCGGGCATCGGGGAAATCCCCAGCCAACCGTTCGCACACGTCACGGAAAACCGGCAACAGACGGGTGACTTCCGAATTGCGACTGCCGGGCAGAACCGTCAGGATTTTGCAGTCTGGTGCGATACCGTGCTGTTCACGGAATCGATCCGCATCGCCGCCATGCCGTTCCTCGACCGCGGAATGCCCGATAAAGCTGGTCGGAAGCCCGACCCGCTCGAAATAGGGCGGCTCGAACGGCAGCAACGCCAACAAATGATCGAGGAAACCCGCAATCTTCTTTGCCCGCCCCGGCCGCCATGCCCAGACCGACGGCGCAACATAATGCACCAGCGGAATCCCCCTGCCTTTCAGCTTCTTGCCAACGCGAAAACTGAAATCCGGGGCATCAATGGTGATGACCACATCAGGCTGCTGCTCAAGGGCATATTCCGCCGTCTGGCGGATACGTTTTAACAAATGCGGAATATGCGGCAGAACCTCGGCAAGGCCCATAACCGACATCTCATCCATAGGAAACAGGCTCTCAAGCCCCTCACCCGTCATGCGCGGGCCACCAACACCGATGAAACGGATTTCGGGATGACGCGCCTTTATGGCCGACATCAACCGACCACCCAACTGATCCCCGGATGCCTCGCCGGCCACCAGCATGATTTTCGCGGTCTGGATTTTTGGTTTATTCATCCTGTGCCGGTTCCTGCACCGAAATCCCGACAATGAACAATCCAAGTTCATCGGCACGTTTGACGGTTTTCTTGCGATCAATGATCATCGTGCCACCCGCAAGCAACGCAATGCCGCGCAATCCGGCATCATGCGCATTTTCCACGGTCGAAACACCAATCGCCGGAAGGTCAAGACGCCTGTCCTGCTGCGGCTTTGCCGACTTCACCAGAACACCGCCAACACCTTCGCGGCGATAGCCGGCTGACCGCCGGATCATTTCATCCGTGCCTTCGATGGCTTCAAGTGCCAGAACAAGCCCCTGCTGCACGACACAGCCCTGTCCGACATCGGCGGCACCCAAAACCCGGGCAACCTTCAGACCGTGCTGTGCATCGGCCATCGCCTGTGCATCGGGCTTCACCTTGCCCAGAACACCTTCCTCAACCGCGAGGTCGCTCAAAATCTCGTGTGCGCCGACCAGACGGAAACCGTCACGTTCAAGCTCACCGGCAACCAGACGCAGCAAACCATCATCGCCAAGCGACTTCATCCCGACTTTCATCAGCAATTTCGCCGCCCGCCAATCGGGCCGGATCGATGCAAATGATGGACGCGCAACCTTGCCCGCAAGGACAACATCACGGCATTCTTCGGATTTCAGACGATCAAGGATTTTCGCCGCCGCCCCGATGCGAAGCGACGTATGGGGATATGCATCCAATGCCGGATCATCGGCATGGGCATCAAGCTTCACGATAAAAACATCCCGCCCGGCAGCCGTCGCCGCAGCCGCCAAACGGGCGGGAAGCGCACCACCCCCGGCAATGATACCAAGCTTTGCTGCGGGGTTATCCTGCGGAGCTGTCATATTTCGGCGTACATACGGAACGCATGCTTTCCGCTTTCAGGAAGGTGATGATTTCCATGACCGGCCCGACATCCTCGAAATCTTTCGAGACTTCCTCAACCCGCTCGGCAAGCGTACCTTCCTGCGCAAACAAAAGACGATACGCCTTGCGAAGCGCATGAATGGTCTCGCGATCAAATCCGCGGCGCTTCAACCCGACAAGGTTAAGCCCCGAAAGATAAGCACGGTTACCAATCACCGAACCATAAGGAATGATATCGCTTTCAACACCGGTCATGCCGCCGATCATCGCATGTTTGCCAATGCGGACAAACTGATGCACCGCCGAAAGACCGCCGACAATCGCAAAATCGTCGACCATGACATGGCCAGCAAGGGTCCCGTTATTGACCAGAATGCAATGATTGCCAATATGGCAGTCATGCCCGACATGCGCGCCTGCCATAAACAGGCAGTCATCGCCAATCGTGGTCTCCATCCCGCCGCCTTCTGTGCCGGGATTAAGGGTCGCCCCTTCGCGGATCTTGTTGCGTTTGCCAATGATCAGACGCGATGGCTCGTTCTTGAATTTCAAATCCTGCGGCGCATGACCAACTGACGCAAACGGAAAGATCGTACTGTCTTCACCGATTGACGTAATTCCGGCGACCACGACATGGCTGTGCAGCTTGACGCGATCACCCAGAACCGCCTGCGGTCCGACAACACAGTACGGACCGATTTCTACATCCTGGCCAATCTGGGCGCCGTCTTCGACAATGGCGGTTGGATGCACTTTTGACATTATCAGTTGCCCCGGATCATCGCGGCGATGGTGGCTTCTGCAACGACCTGATCGTTAACGCGGACTTCACTTTCAAACTTCCAGACCGGGCCACGGCTCTGTTTTTTCTTCACATGAATATGCATGACGTCACCCGGCACAACCGGCTTACGGAACCGTGCATTATCAATGCTCATGAAATAAACCAGCTTGCCTTCGGCATCCTCACCAAGGGTCTGAACCACAAGAATGGCCGCCGTCTGCGCCATGCTTTCGATGATCAGAACGCCAGGCATGATCGGCTGTTCCGGGAAATGGCCGGTAAATTGCGGTTCATTCATCGTCACGTTTTTGATGCCAACGGCGGAATCGTCGACAGCAATATCAACAACCTTGTCGATCAGCAGGAACGGATAACGATGCGGAATCATTTCCAGAATGCGCTGAATATCAACACTTACCAATTCGGTCATAGGTATTGCCCTTACTTCTTTTTCCGTATCAGCCGCGATAAGGCCACGGTCTGTTTATGATATTCCATTACCGGCACAGCGGGGCTGCCGCCAACGGTTTCGCCCGCGCCGATATTTTTCATGACACCGGATTGCGCGGCAATTTTCGCGCCATCACCAATTTCAAGATGTCCGGTAATCCCGGCCTGACCCGCGGCAACAACAAAATTGCCAAGTTTGGTCGATCCTGAAATCCCGACCTGGGAAACGATAACACATCCCATGCCAAGTTCGACGTTATGGCCGATCTGAACAAGGTTGTCGATACGGCAACCATTGCCAATCACCGTATCAGGCCCCGCCCCCCGGTCGATTGTCGAATTGGCCCCGACTTCGACATCATTGCCAATCACGACACGGCCAAGCTGTGGCACTTTAAGGTGCCCCTGTGCGCCCATGGCAAATCCGAAACCATCCTGACCAATGCGAGCCCCCGGATAAATCAGGCACAGATTGCCAATCAGGCAATGGCTGATTGTCGCCCCGGCACCGATCCTGCTTCCGGCCCCGATCACGACACCTTCACCGATCACCGCATTGCTGGAAATGACGCAACCATCGCCAATCTCGCAATGCTCGCCAATCACCGCCCCGGCATCGATCTGAACACCTTTGCCGATCATGGCGGTATCGGCGACAATCGCGTGCGGTGAAACAACACCATTGGCGGCGTCAAACGGATAATATGCCGTTGCCGCCTTGGCATATGCCCGGTACGGATCGCTGGTCGTGAACAGCACCATATCGGCAGGCGCACGATCAACGAACTCTGGCCGGACAAAACACCCGCCGGCAGAACTGCTGACAAAGGCATCAAGATATTTGCGATTGTCAAAGAAGCTCAGGATCGATGCATCCGCATTCTGAAGCGGTGACACATCATCAAAGCGGCGTGACGGATCAGGTGCATTCACCAGTTCCGCTCCGGTCAGTTCGGCAATTTCCTGAACGCTGAACGGTCCCTTGCGTTTGAAAAACCGGGAATCAGCCATCAGGAGGCTTCCTTGAACTCGACGGTAAGGGTCGGCATGGCCTTGTTCACAAGGTCAAATACTTCCTTGGACGCATCCATGGCGTTGGCATGCAGGATCACCTGACTTTTGTGCAGTACCAGCGTTGCCTTGCGCTGCTCGGCAACATCGGCAATTACTTCAATCAGCGTTTTCTGGAATTTCACGCGCGATTCATTAAGCGCCTGATCCAGAATACGGTTGCGCCCCTGTGCAAACTTCTGAAAATCGGCAACTTTCTGCTGAAATTCTTTCTGTTTCTGCTGAATGACATCGGCAGACAGAAGGGTTCGCTGCTGGGCGATTTCCTGCTCTTCCTTCCGCAGGCCCTGCTGGCGCTTTTCGATTTCCTGCTGATAGGCTTCCTGACGCGTTTTGATCTGCTTTGTCATATCCTGCATGGCAGATGCTTCACGCATAATGCCTTCAAAATCGACAATCATCACAACGGCCTCTGTATTTCCGGCAGCATTTTCCTGCGCCGCAGCCATTGTCACTGATGCGAATGCCAGAACAATCGCAAGTAAGGCGGTCTGGATAGATTTCATCATTTTCATCAGAATCTGGTTCCGAAACTCAGTCGGAACACTTCCTCTTTGTCGAAGTCTTCTTTGAGAACAGCCTGCGAAAGGTCAACACCAATCGGGCCAAACGGAGATTCCCAGCCTACCCCAAAACCAACAGACGCCCTGAGTGAACCTTCGTCATAGATTTCACCAGGCCGTGCACCATCAACCCCCTCGGAAGCACCGAAATCACTGAATACACGACCGGTAAGTGCAAATTCGGACGGCAACCCTAACGGGAAGTCCATCTGTACGGTACCGGTATAGAAGAATTTGCCGCCAACCGCATCGCTTGTTGCAACATCGCGCGGCCCGACACCGGCCGATTCAAAACCGCGAAGGTTTGCACCACCGGTAAAGAAGCGCTGCGAAATACGCGTATCGTCGCCAATACCAAAGATGTAACCGGTCGACGCCTTGGTTGACAGCACCCACGTCTTTTCGCGATCAAGCGGATAGTAGTACCCGCCATTCACGCGCGTACGAAGATAGGTTTCCGAACCGCCAAGCCCGGCAAAATCGTTGGAAACCTGAACGAAATAGCCTTCTTTCGGCGTAATCGTGCTGTCGCGCTGATCATAGGTAAGCGTCTGACCAATCGTTGACTCGGAAAACTCGGGGTCCTCTTCGCGAAGTAGACGCGACGCATCACTGGCAATGTCCGAATACTCGTTAACCTCATACCCGTAACGCACCGACTGCGACAATGCTTCGGAATAACGGAAACCGGACCGCAAACCGATACCGGTCTGCTTTTCGTCATATGAACTTTCGTCCTGATTGTCTTCTTCGCGGCGATAGATATCAAAGCCCGCACTGACATCCCGATCAAGGAAGTACGGCTCGGTAAAGGACAGATCGACCTGCTGGCTGGATGACCCAATCGTAAAGCCAAGACGAAGGTCCTGCCCTTTGCCAAGCAGGTTGCGTTCGCGGATACCGGCTTGACCGAAGGCACCATCATCCGTGCCGTACCCGGCACCAATCGAAAACTCGCCGGTCGACTTTTCTTCGACATCAACCTCAAGAACCGTCTGGTCGGGCGAACTGCCCGGCAGGGTCTTGACGTCAACCGATTTAAAGAAGTTCAGGTTTTCAACACGCTGGCGCGAACGTTTGAGTTTCGAACTGCTGAACGCGTCACCTTCAACAAGGCGGAATTCACGACGAACAACTTCGTCAAGCGTGCGGACGTTGCCAACCACGTCGATGCGTTCGACATAAACCTTCGGACCTTCGGCAATGGTGAAGGTGATGTTAATAACACCGGTCTCGCGGTCACGCTGGATATTCGGGCGAATATCGATGAATGCATAACCCTGGTCACCGATGCTGGTGGTCAGGGCATCAATCGCGTCATCAACAAGGTCGGCATTGTACCAGTCACCTTTTTCAATCTCGATCAGGGGCGTCAATGTCGCCGGATCGATCTTGTCGATCTGCGATACGATATTGATATCACCGAACTTGTAACGCTGACCTTCGCTGACCGTGTAGGTGATAAAGAAATCAGACCGATCAGGCGTCAGTTCGGCCACCGACGACAGAACCTGGAAATCGGCATAACCGGCCGAAAGATAGTAACGACGCAGAAGTTCGCGGTCGAACGTGACGCGATCCGGGTCATAGTTATCGTCAGAAGTCAGGATTTTCCACCAGGCGCTTTCGGTTGTCCGGATAACTTCGGACAATTCACCATCATCAAATGCCTTGTTGCCAACGAAGTTGACCTTGCGCACCCCGGTGGCCTCGCCTTCGTCAATTTCAAAGACAAGGTCGACACGATTCTGTTCAAGCTGAATGACTTTGGGCTCAACGGTCGCGGCAAACCGGCCGGAGCGACGGTACAGCTCAAGAATACGCTGCACATCAGCCTGAACCTTGGTGCGGGTGTAAACGACACGAGGGCGCAACTGAAGTTCCGTACCAAGCACGTCGTCCTTCAGGCGCGTGTTGCCCTCAAAGGCGATCCGGTTGATGATCGGGTTTTCAACCACATTGATTTTCAGAACGCCCTGATCAAATCCGATCGACACGTCGGCAAACAGGCCGGTTGAAAACAGCGACTTCAGCGATTCGTTGATTTTCTGCGGATCGTAGGGATCGCCCTCTTTTACCGACAGGTATGCGTTAACCGTCTCGCTTTCGATACGGTTATTGCCGTCAACACGGATCTCGCGAATAACGCTTGATCCCTGCGCATAGGCCACCATCGGAATTATGGTTGGCGCGGTTCCACCAAGCAAGACTGCTGCTAACGCAGCCGCTTTTACATTACGCAGCAAATTCAACCCCCTGATGCCGTATATCATCAGCCTACCAGGCCTTTGAAGAAATTCCAGACGCCCAACTGCGTCAGGTCGTTCCAAGTTGCAAAGATGATTAAGCTGAATACCAAACCTGCCCCAAGACGGAAACCATATTCTTGTGCTTTTGCGCCCAAGGGCTTACCGCGAATGGCCTCAATCGCATAAAACACCAGATGACCACCATCCAGAACCGGAACAGGCATCAGGTTAATCAACCCAAGGCTGATCGAAAGATACGCCATAAAGAACAGAAGCGGTCCAATGCCCCCCTCGGCAACCTCGCCCGACATCTGGGCGATGCGGATCGGACCGCCAAGTTCGGAACTGTCACGTTCACCCGATATCATTTCACCCAATGCCGACAATGTCTGCGAAATCAGGTTCCAGGTCGATGAAAACGCCTTGCCGGTCGCATCGATAATTCCATCGCGCTGGGTTTCAAACGCACCGGCGGTCACGCCCAGACGACCGAATGTCTGAACGTCGTCACCTTCACCGGTCGTTACGGCTTCCGGCGTCACCTGAATGTCGATTTCCTGCCCGTCACGCATCACCGAAAGCGAAACCGGCGCACCGGCATTGCCCCGGATCACGTCCGAAAGCTCGCTGAACCAAGCAATCGGCTGCCCATTGATCGCATTGATCCGGTCCTGGGGCTGCAATCCGGCAACCGCCGCCGGGCTGCCGTCAACCGCCTCGCCCACCACCGGCAGGGCGCGCTGCTGGCCAACGGCGGCAAACAGAACGGTGAAAACCACAATCGCAAACAGGAAATTGGCCAACGGACCGGCAAAAACGATGGCCGCACGCGCCATCAGGCCTTTGTGATGAAACGCATGCTGGCGTTCTTCTTCATTAAGGTCGTCCCGCTGCCCCGCACTTGCCGGGTTCATGTCGCCAAACATTTTGACATACCCGCCAAGCGGCAAAAGGCTGACTTTCCAGCGCGTGCCCTTTTTGTCGTACCAGCCAAAAAGCTCCGGACCGAATCCGATTGAAAACGCTTCAACCTTTACACCATTGCGGATCGCAACCCAGTAATGCCCATATTCATGAACAAACACCAGGACCGAAAGAACAAACAGAAAAGCAAGAAGGGTTTCCATGAAAGACGTTCCTTTTTCGGGGCGAACCCCGCATTTTTGGTATTCAAAGACCGGTTTTGATCAGGCCCAGCGTTTCACGACGGATCATATCATCAAGATCAAACATCTGGTCGAGATCTCGTAACGGTGATGCCGCAATCCTGTTCATCATGCGCTCGACCGTTTCGGCAATTTGCAGGAAGGTAAGCTTTCCGCCCAGAAACGCCCCCACGGCAATCTCGTTTGCTGCATTCAATACCGTCGGCACCGTCCCGCCCGCACGCAGCGCTTCGCGCGCCAGACGAAGAGCCGGGAACCGTTTCATATCCGGCGCGGTAAAGTTCAACTGTCCGATAGTGGCAAAATCAAGACGCGCTACATCGACACGTATTCTTTCCGGCCATGAAAGCGCATAGGCAATCGGGGTCCGCATATCGGGCGATCCCAATTGCGCCAGTACCGATCCGTCGGAATATTCCACCATGCTATGCACGACAGATTGCGGATGCACGACAACCTCGATGCGTTCTTCAGGCACCGGAAACAGACGACAGGCCTCGATCAATTCAAGGCCCTTGTTCATCATGGTTGCCGAATCAATGGAAATCTTGGCCCCCATATCCCAGTTGGGATGGGCCAGCGCCTGCTTTGGAGACACCGATTTCATATCGTCAAGCGACCATTCCCGGAATGGCCCGCCAGATGCCGTCAGAAGAATACGGTCAACCTTGTCGACCGACTTCTGTTCAAGCACCTGGAAAATCGCACTATGTTCGGAATCAACCGGGATCAGCGTCGCCTTGTATTTCGCGACTTCCGCCATCATCAGATCACCGGCACAAACCAGCGTTTCCTTGTTGGCAAGGCCAACCCGCGCCCCACGGCGAATGGCCGCCAGCGTCGCCTTAAGGCCTGCTGCACCAATGATCGCGGCAATGACGATATCAGACGGGCGCGATGCCGCCTCGACCAATGCTTCATCACCGGCCGCAACCAGAATGTCCGTGCCAGACAGGGCGGATTTCAAGTCTTCATAAAGGCTTTCATCGGCGATAACCGCCATCGCAGCACCAAGTTCAATGGCGGCCTTGGCCAACCCTTGAACATTTCGATGGGCCGTAACGGCATCCACGGCATATTTGTCTGAATGTGCTTTCAGGATGTCTACGGTGCTGCTGCCGACCGATCCGGTCACGCCAAGCACGCAGACTGATTTCTTAATTGTCATCAAACACCAGCTTAGCGGATTTCTGCAACCAGGGGCCCTGCCCTAGCGCAACGACAATCCAATGAAATACACAATAACAAACGCGACAGGAAAAACCGACAACATCCCATCAGCACGGTCAAGCACCCCACCATGCCCCGGGATCAGGTGGCTGCTGTCCTTGACCTTGAAATGGCGCTTAAGCGCTGATTCTCCAAGATCCCCGATCTGCGCCACAATCGCCAGAACCCCGCTTGCCAGCACGATGGAAACCTGAATGGCATTGCCGCTGAAATAGGTGATCAGCCCGCCGATCAGCATCGCACACAACATGCCGCCAATAAGCCCCGCCCAGGTTTTCTTGGGGCTGAAACGCGGCGCCAGTTTCGGGCCGCCAATCGCCTTGCCAAAGGCATAGGCCCCCGTATCGGTCGCCCACACAAGAAAGAACAGCCACATGATCAACAGCAGACCATCCCCATGCATGCTGCGCAGCCAGTGCGCCGCCAGTGCCGCAAGCGAGATATAGATAATGCCAAATGCCGCGAGAAACCGATCCTTGCCCGGCCGCAATGCCGCGGTTGCCGCCCCGACCAACACCGCCGGAATGATAAGAAGATATTCCCCGGTCGTCATAAACAGCATCGAAACGGCAAGGGATACCGCAGCAACAACCGAAACCGAATTGACATGCCCCGGAACGCACATCCGCGTCCATTCCCACATCATGCCAACCGAAAACAGAAAAACGAGAATCTCGAAATACGGGGACCCAAACCATACCGCCGCAACCGCGACCGGTGTCATCACCAGCGCGGAAACAACCCGTGGCTTCAATCCTGAATTTGTATCTTCCTGGCGTCGGGCTTCAGATGACTGCACCAAAACGCCGCTCCCGTCCGGCAAAGTTTTCTATCGCTTTTTCAAGATGTTCGCGTCCGAAATCCGGCCAAAGGACGTCATCGAACACAAACTCGGTATAGGCCGACTGCCAAAGCAGGAAATTGCTGATGCGCTGCTCGCCACTGGTCCGGATCAGCAGATCCGGATCGGGCATCCCGAACGTCATCAAATGCGCTTCAACCACGCTTTCATCGATGGCATCGGGCTGAATTTCTCCAGCGGCGACTTTTTGCGCGATCTGGCGCATGGCATCGGCAATCTCGGCCCGCGCACCATAGCTTAGCGCAATGGTCAGGTTCAAACGGGTATTGCCCTGCGTGCGTTCCTCGGCATTGGCCAGAAGCACGCGAATATCATCGTCAAAACGGGTCCGGTCACCGATGATACGGATACGGACCCCGTTTTTGTGCAGGGTCGCCAGTTCACGCTTGATGAACAGGCGAAGCAACCCCATCAGGTCGCTGACTTCACTTTCCGGCCGTTTCCAGTTCTCGGTCGAAAATCCGTAAAGTGTCAGATACTCGATACCGATTTCGGCTGCGGCTTCGACGGTGCGACGCACGGCCTCTACCCCCGCCCGATGACCCATCGTACGGGGCTTTCCGCGCAACTTTGCCCAGCGCCCGTTGCCATCCATAATGATGGCAACATGACGCGGCACAGCTCGCAGATCTGAAGGGTTGGGTTGAGATGCCAGCACCGTCATGATCAGACTTGCATAATTTCCTGTTCTTTATGGGCAAGCACTTCGTCGATCTCGCTGATAACCTTGTCGGTCAGCTTCTGGATCTCTTTTTCCTCGTTATGGAGGTCATCTTTCGAGATCACGCTGTCTTTTTCCCATTTTTTGATCTGGTCAATACCGTCACGGCGGACGTTACGAACCGAAATCTTGGCCTGCTCGGCATATTTGCCGGCAACCTTGGACAGCTCCGCACGACGTTCCTCGTTCAATGCCGGGATCGGCACCCGAACAAGCGTCCCGTCGGCCGCCGGGTTCAGGCCAAGGCCCGAGTCACGGATCGCTTTTTCGACCGATTTAACCATGCTCTTGTCCCAGACCTGTACCGAAAGCATCCGCGATTCCGGAACACTTACAGAAGCAACCTGGTTAAGCGGGGTCGGCACGCCGTAGGCTTCAACCATGACCGGTTCTAGAAGGCTTGCACTGGCACGCCCGGTCCGAAGTCCGGTAAATTCCTTGTGCAAAACTTCAACAGCCCCTTCCATACGGCGGGCAAGGTCCTTTTTTAGGCCAGCAACGTCAGACACCTTTAGTCTCCATTCGAAATAATCGTAAACTTACCTTTTGCACAAACCACATCGGCAAAGGCGCCGGGATTATGCAAAGAAAATACAATAACCGGAATATCATTTTCGCGTGCCAATGAAATAGCCGATGCATCCATGACACGCAAATCTTTGGCGAGAACGTCCATATAGGTCAGGGAATCATAGCGTTCCGCGGTCGGGTCGATCTTCGGATCGGCGGTGTAAACGCCGTCAACCTGCGTCCCCTTAAGCAACGCGTCACAGCCCATTTCGACCGCGCGAAGTGCTGCTGCCGTATCGGTGGTAAAGAACGGGTTGCCGGTCCCGGCCGCAAAAATCACCACCCGGCCCTTTTCCATGTGGCGCACCGCACGACGGCGGATATAGGGCTCACAAACCGATGACATCGGAATGGCCGACTGCACACGGGTCTGGACCCCGTGCCGCTCAAGCGCGTTCTGAACGGCCAGTGCGTTCATGATGGTGGCCAACATGCCCATATAGTCGGCCGTGGCACGTTCCATGCCCTGGGAGGCACCCTTGACCCCGCGGAAGATGTTCCCCCCGCCAATCACCATGCAAACCTCGGCACCCATGTCATGAACGGCTTTGATTTCGCTTGCGATCCGGTCAACCGTCTCGGGATCAATCCCGTATTGCTGTTTTCCCAGAAGCCCCTCACCCGAAAGTTTCAGAAGGACACGACGAAATTTCAGTTGGCCGTTTTCTGCCATGTTGGATTGCCTCTTACTGCCGATATTTCAAACTGTCCCGAAACCCGGTTCAGCAAAATTCAGATATAAAAAGACCGGCGAGTAACAGGGCGATTATGCGCTGCCGACCTCGCCGGTCTGGGATCATACACGAAATGGCACGCGACGCACCATTTCGATCAGATGTTTATTTCTTAAGCTGCTCAGCAACTTCTGCAGCAAAGTCTTTTTCTTCGCGCTCGATGCCTTCACCGAGTTCGAAGCGCACAAAGCCCTTAAGGGTGATCGGCTTGCCCGCGTCTTTAGCAGCATTTGCAATCACGTCTTTGACTTTGCTTTCGCCGTCAATCACGAAGGTCTGTTCAACCAGAACGACCTGCTCGTAATATTTACGGATACGACCTTCGATCATCTTTTCGATGATTTCAATCGGGCGGCCCGATTCTTTGGCCTGTTCGGTCAGAACGGATTTCTCGCGCTCGACCAGTTCCGGATCCAGATCGTCAACCGTGGCCGAAGCCGGGTTGGTTGCTGCAATATGCATTGCGATCTGTTTGCCAAGGCCTTCAAGAACGCTCGCATCAGCTTCGGATTCAAGCGCAACCAGAACGCCGATTTTGCCGAGGTTCGGTGCAATCGCGGAATGGATGTAGGACGCAACAGCGCCCTTCTCGACCGAGATACCAGCCGAACGACGCAGGTTCATGTTTTCGCCGATGGTGGCGATCATGTGGGTAACCTGTTCTTCGACGTTGCGCGACGTACCCGGGAACGGGGTTGCTTTCAGCGCATCGATATCACCATTGGCCGAAACGGCCTGGTTTGCGATTTCTGCGACGAATTTCTGGAAGTCTTCGTTACGCGAAACGAAGTCGGTTTCGGAGTTGAGTTCGACAACGGCACCGGAAGTACCGTTAACAGCAACACCCACCAGACCTTCAGCAGCAACACGGCCTGCTTTCTTGGCAGCAGCAGCAAGACCTTTGGTACGAAGCCAGTCAACAGCAGCTTCAAGATTACCTTCGGTTTCGGACAGCGCCTTTTTGCAATCCATCATGCCAGCGCCGGTGGTTTCGCGAAGCTCTTTAACCAGAGCAGCGGTAATAGCCATTTTTAAAGCCCCTATTACGCGATCAGTGAACACCTAAAGAAACGGCGGCATGCTAGCCGCCGTTTCATCAGGTACAAAGTGAAAATTATGCGGAAGCTGCTTCCTGTGCGGCTTCTTCAACAGCAGCGGCTTCAGCCGGAACTTCTTCGGATTCACCGAGGTCCGCGCCAGAAGCAGTCATTTCCTGCT
The DNA here is from genome assembly GCF_040549275.1 of Thalassospira sp. MBR-102. Classification (NCBI taxonomy): domain Bacteria; kingdom Pseudomonadati; phylum Pseudomonadota; class Alphaproteobacteria; order Rhodospirillales; family Thalassospiraceae; genus Thalassospira; species Thalassospira sp. MBR-102. Next base: position 81,044 of record NZ_JBEPTC010000007.1, on the reverse strand, counting down.
GGATGCCGTCCAGAACGGCACCAACGAACAGGTCGCAATACAGCTGGATCGCACGGATCGCATCGTCGTTACCCGGGATCGGGTATGCAACGTTTGCCGGATCCGAGTTGGTATCCAGAATAGCAACAACCGGAATGTTCAGGTTCTTGGCTTCGTGAACAGCAAGCGCTTCCTTGTTGGTGTCGACCACGACGATGATGTCGGGAAGACCGCCCATATCCTTGATCCCGCCAAGCGCGCGTTCAAGCTTGTCGCGCGAACGGGTCAGGTTCAGGATTTCTTTTTTGGTCAGACCTTCTGCACCGGCAGACAGGATTTCTTCCTGTTCTTTCAGGCGTTTGATCGAGTTGGAAACGGTGTTCCAGTTGGTCAGCATACCGCCGAGCCAGCGATGGTTCACATAGTACTGACCGCAACGCTTTGCAGCTTCTGCGATGACCGGCGAAGCCTGACGCTTGGTACCGACGAACAGAACGCGACCACCACCAGCGGTGACGTCACGAACCGCCTGCATCGCACGATGCAGCATCGGAACGGTTTCCTGAAGGTTCAGGATGTGAATGTCGTTGCGTGCGCCAAAGATGAACTGCTTCATCTTCGGGTTCCAACGGCGGGTGTGGTGACCAAAGTGGACGCCAGCTTCCATCAGCTGACGCATGGTAAAGGTTGGCAAAGCCATGATAAATTCCTACCTTTTTCCGGTTAATACCTCCGCGGAAGGGAATTTCACGCCAGCTTGCGTGAAACACCGGATGGACGAATTTCTGCATAAAGCATTATTCGCCACGCTCCCGCGTGCGATGTTCGGGGCGGCTTTTAGCCCCCTCCTGCAAAGAATGCAAGCCTTAAAGTACGCTCAAACCGCCGGAAAGTGAACCCGAAGCCCGATCACAATTTCCGCCTGCCCGCGCCAATCAGATTTCCTCGGCCAGTTCGACACCCGGAATGGCCCCGACCGCCCCGATAAGCGACGGTCCGACCTTATAGGTATCTTCAAGCTCGACCTCGGCAATACGGCCATCGGCACAGACCGTCGAAAGACTGACCAGACCGCGCCCTTTCCCCGCTTTTTCAAGCAGTTCTCGGATTTCCACCACCGGATCAGGCCGGTTCAGGCGAATGCGAATGCCCTCGGCTGCCCCGGAAACGGCATGCTCAAGGTCTTCGACCTTCTGCCCCTGAATGCGAAGCTGCCCTTCGCGCATTTCGGCCGCCACCACCAGCAATACTGGCCGCCCGGCATTGATGATTTCCTTATAGGCCGCCCATGCCTCGGCCCAGAAGGCGACCTCGAAACTGCCCGTCGGATCGGAAAACATCACGAAGGCGAATTTCGATCCGTTTTTCTTCGAAATCATTTCACGCGCATTGATCAGCGTCCCGGCAAGCTTGATCGATCCCTTGTTCTGGGCGCGCATACGGGCCGGAAGCTCCTTGATCGGCGCAATACCGATCCGCTGAAGACTTTTGCCAAAGGTATCAAGCGGATGCGCCGACAGGTAAAAACCAATCGCCGAAAATTCCTCGGTCAGTTTTTCCATCGGCACCCAGTCGCGTTCATCAGGTAACCGTATGGCATCCTTGCCAAATCCGGTATCCTCGCCAAACATCGAAATCTGGTCATTGTTGCGCGCCTGCATTTCGCGCTGGGCAACCGCCATCACCCGGTCGACATGCTCGAACATGACCTTGCGGTTTGTCGTCAGGCAATCAAGCGCGCCTGCCCGCACAAGGTTTTCAAGCAACCGTTTATTGACCGCACGGCTATCGATGCGCGATGCAAAATCGGTCAGGTCCCGGAACGGGCCATTGGCCTCGCGCTCCGCCACAAGGCTTTCCATTGCCGCATCACCAACGTTGCGCACGGCCGCCAGTGCATAACGGATTTTGCGCACCCCATCATGATTTTCGACCGAAAACGCCACTTGCGAATTATTGATGCAGGGCGGCAGGATTTCGATGCCAAGGCGTTCGACCTCCTGCTTGAAAATCGCAAGTTTTTCGGTGTTGTGCATATCAAGCGTCATCAGCGCGGCCATGAATTCGACCGGATAATTCGCCTTGAGATACGCTGTCTGATACGCCACCAGCGCATAGGCCGCCGCGTGCGATTTGTTAAAGCCATAGGATGCGAACTTGGCGACCTGATCAAAGATGTCGGACGCCTGCCCGCGCGGCACCCCGTTCTTTTCCGCCCCGTCAACAAACAGCGACCTCTGCTTTTCCATTTCCTCGGCGATCTTTTTACCCATCGCGCGCCGCAGAAGGTCCGCACCGCCAAGCGAATAGCCCGACATCGTCTGGGCAAGCTGCATGACCTGTTCCTGATAGATCATGATGCCATAGGTTTCTTCGAGGATCGGCTGCAACATTGGGTGCATGTAATCAGGTTCTTCCTGACCATGCTTACGCGCTATGTAATGCGGGATATTATCCATCGGGCCCGGACGATACAGCGCCACCACAGCGATAATATCTTCGATCGTATCGGGCTTCAGCCCGCGCAGAACGTCCTGCATGCCCTGCGATTCAAGCTGGAACACACCGACCGTCTCGGCCGCCGAAAGCAGCTTGAACGCCACCCGGTCATCAAGGGGAATGGCACTGATATCAAAGTCTTGCGGGACATCTTTACGAAGCCGCATCAGATTGACGGCCTCGATAATCACCGTCAGGGTTTTCAAACCAAGGAAGTCGAACTTCACCAGACCGGCATTTTCAACATATTTCATGTTGAACTGGGTCACCGGCATATCGGATCGCGGATCACGATAAAGCGGCACAAGCTCATCAAGGTCACGGTCGCCGATCACCACCCCGGCGGCGTGGGTCGACGAGTTGCGATAAAGTCCCTCGATCTGCATTGCGATGGACAGCAACCGGTCAATATCCGGATCTTCGCGCGCAATCCGGCGCAGGTCCGGCTCCATGTCGATGGCTTCCTTAAGCGGGATCGGTTTGGCCGGGTCCCCCGGAATCATCTTGCAGATTTTGTCGACATAGCCATACGGGATGCTCAGAACACGGCCAACGTCACGCACCGCAGCCTTGGCCTGCAATTTACCGAATGTGATGATCTGCGCCACACGGTCATGGCCGTATTTCTGCTGCACATATTCAATCACCTCGCCGCGCCGGTCCTGACAGAAATCGACGTCGAAGTCAGGCATGGATACGCGTTCCGGGTTCAGGAAGCGTTCAAACAGCAACGAAAAATGCAGCGGATCAAGATCGGTAATCAGCAGGGCATAGGCAACAAGCGACCCCGCACCCGAACCACGGCCCGGTCCAACCGGGATTTCATGATCCTTGGCCCACTGGATAAAGTCCGCAACGATCAGGAAGTAACCCGGAAACCCCATCTGATTGATGATGCCAAGCTCGTATTCAAGGCGCTCCCAATAGGGTTTGGCGATTTCTTCCTTCTGCGCATCCGTCATATCTTCGGTAAAGACATATTTCGCAAGGCGGCCCTTAAGACCCTCCTCGGACATATGACGCAGTTCGTCGACCTCGGTACGGCCTTCACCACAATCAAACGGCGGCAGGATCGGATCAATTTTCTCGACATGCCATGAACACCGCTTGGCAATCGTCAACGTGTTGTCACAGGCCTCGGGAATGTCGGCAAAAAGCTCGCGCATCTCGGCGGCAGTCTTGAACCGGTGCTCGGGTGTCAGGCGCCAACGGTCTTCCTGCCCCACAACCGCGCCCTGCCCGATGCAGATAAACACATCGTGGGCTTCATACATTTCCGCCTTGGGGAAAAAGCAGTCATTGGTCGCGACCAGCGGGATATTGTGATCATAGGCCAGCTTGATCAGACCCGGCTCGACTTTTTCCTCGACCGGCTCGCCGTGGCGCTGCAATTCGATATAAAGCCGGTTGCCAAATATCCCTGAAAGCTTGTTCAGGCATTCGTTCGCCGCCTCAAGCTGCCCCTCGGCAATCAACCGTGCCAGCGGCCCGGTCGGCCCGCCAGTCAGGCAGATGATGTCGGAACTGTATTGTTCGATATGATCATAAAGCGCCTTGGGCTCGCTGCCTGCTTCGCTGGTCATGTGTGCCCGCGAAACGATTTTCAGAAGGTTAAAATACCCCCGCTCATTCTTTGCGATCAGAACCAGCTTGTCCGGGTTGGGTTCACGCGAAATCCTGCCAACAACCGGCTGGTCGCCAAACCGTTCAACACCGATCTGTACGCCAAGGATCGGCTGCACGCCCGCCCCGCTCATCACACCGGAAAAATCAAGCGCGCCGAACATATTATCGCTATCGGTCATCGCAACCGCGGGCTGGCCATCCGCCTCGCACATCTTTGCCAGTTCCTTCGTCGTGATGGCACCTTCGGCAAGCGAATAGTTGGTGTGAACACGAAGATGGACGAAACCGTTTTCCATTTCAGAAAACCCCGGAACAAGAATGGCAAAGGCAGGAAAACCGCCACCCCGGATCACTCCGGGGCGCGGTGCTCTGCTAACTTAAAGAATTTCGACGGATTACGAAAGGGTATCGGGATCAAGTTCGACCAGATGCCCGTCACGCAGGGTCACAACCCGGTCCATCTGGCGCGCCAGTTCCGGGTTATGGGTCGCAATCAGCGACGCCAGACCGGTTTCACGCACCAGCGTCATCAACATCCCGAACACGGTTTCGGCGGTATGCGGGTCAAGGTTGCCGGTCGGCTCGTCGGCAAACAGCACATCGGGTACATTGGCAAGCGCACGCGCAATTGCCACCCGCTGCTGTTCCCCGCCCGAAAGCCGCGCCGGGCGATGTTCGGCCCGTTTTTCAAGTCCAAGACAGCGCAGCAGTTCAAGCCCGCGTTCGGTCGCATCCGGCCGTTTCAGGCCATTGATCATCTGCGGGATCACGACGTTTTCAATCGCTGAAAATTCCGGCAGCAGATGATGATACTGATACACGAACCCGATATGCTTGCGGCGCATTTCGGTGCGCGCCAGATCGGAAAGGTCCGTGCTGCGTTTCCCACCAATCGAAACCATGCCTCGATCAGGCTTTTCAAGCAGGCCGGCAATCTGAAGCAGGGTCGATTTACCCGCCCCCGACGGCCCGACAAGGGCGACGATCTCGCCCTGATGGATTTCAAGATCAACGGATTTCAGGATTTCAAGCTGATCGGGGCCCTGATTGAAGACGCGATCAATCTTTTCAAGCCGCAACACGACTTTCTGCGCCCGCTCCTTGGCGGTTGTCTTGATCATATCACTCATAACGCAGCGCCTCCACCGGATCGAGGCGCGATGCACGCCATGCCGGATAAACCGTCGCCAGGAACGACAGGGTCAGGGACATCACACAGACCAGAACCACCTCGCTGACGTCCATGTCAGCCGGAAGCTGCGACAGGAAATAGATTTCCGCATTAAACAGATCGGTCCCCGTCAGGCTCTGGATGAACTGGCGGATATTTTCGATATTCAGGCAGAACAGAACGCCAAGGATCAGCCCGCTTAACGTACCGACAACCCCGATGGATGCCCCGGCCAGGAAGAAGATGCGCATCACCGATGACCGGGTCGCCCCCATCGTGCGCAGGATCGCGATATCTCGCCCCTTGTCCTTCACCAGCATCACCATGCCCGAAATGATATTGAATGCCGCCACCAGAATAATCAGCGTCAGGATCAGGAACATCACATTACGTTCAACCTGTAACGCATTGAAGAAGCTGGAATTTGACTGCTGCCAATTCACCAGCCGCAGATGTTCCCCCGACAGGTTCGATAGCAGATCATTCATGCTGGACGACAGACGCGACGGGTCTTCAAGCATCACTTCAAAATGGCTGATTTTTTCCGGCAGGCGGAAATAAATCTGTGCGGCCTGAAGCGGCATGAAGATAAAGCCGCTGTCATATTCATACATGCCGATATCAAACAGCCCGACCACCTTATAGGCCCGCACGCGCGGCACGGACCCGAACGCCGTCACATTGCCCTTGGGCGAGATCAGATTGACATTATCCCCCACCCCGACGCCAAGTTTCATGGCAAGACGCGCGCCCATGATCACGCTATCGTCCCCCTTGAAATCATCAAGCGATCCGAAAACGATGTTATCGGCAATCGTCTTGCGCTTGGCGATATCTTCGGCACGGACCCCGCGCACGATGGCCCCGGTTGACCGGCCGTTATTCGATGCCAGCACCTGCCCCTCGACCACCGGGGTCACAAGGGTCACATTGCCGGTTTCCGCGATCTTCTTTTCAATCGCATCATAATTGGGCAGGCCATCGGGACTTTGCGCGTAAACCGATATATGTCCGTTCAGCCCCAGAATACGTCCAAGTAATTCGGCCCGGAACCCGTTCATGACCGACATGACGATAATCAGGGTCGCAACGCCCAGCATCATGCCAAGCAGCGAAAAGATGGCGATGACGGAAACAAAGCCCTCTTGCCGACGGGGACGCAGGTAGCGGAAAGCCACCAGACGTTCGAACGGACTGAACATGCGCAAAAGATCCTCGTGGAAGCGTGTCGGAAAGAATTCCGGAAATCAGGACGGGGCAGCCAAGGCTGCCCCGTTTGCAAAGTCGTAATCAGGCGCTGATCTGGTTAAGTGCCGCCTCAAGCGTGACTTCCGTCCGCTCGCCCGATTTGCGGTTTTTAAGCTCGACCACACCGGCCTTGATGCCTTTCGGGCCAATCACGATCTGCCAAGGCAGACCGATCAGGTCCATATCGGCAAACTTGCCGCCCGCGCGGATGTCGCGGTCATCATAAAGCACTTCGATCCCGGCATTATGCAGCTTGGCGTAAACATCTTCGCAGGCCGCATCGCATTCATCATCCCCGGTCCGAAGGTTGATCAGGCCAACCTTGTAGGGCGCAACCGATTCCGGCCAGATGATGCCGTTCTCGTCGTGCGATGCCTCGATCAGCGCACCAACAAGGCGCGAAACGCCAATGCCGTAGGACCCCATCTGTACCGGTACTTCCTTGCCATCCGGGCCAAGCACGGTCGCACCCATCGGTTCGGAATATTTGGTCCCGAAATGGAAGATATGGCCGACTTCGATCCCGCGCGTCGCAATCATGTCGTCACCGGAAATCGGGCTATTGGCCGGATCATGCTTGTCTTCGGTCGCGGCATAATCTTCAAGCGTCGTCTGGACCCAGTTTTCAAGCCCGGTACGATCATTCAGATCAACACCCTTGCCCGTCAGGTCCTTGTCCAGCCACTTCTTGTCGCAGAACACTTCGCTTTCGCCGGTTTCGGCCAGAATGATGAACTCATGGCTAAGGTCGCCGCCAATCGGGCCGGTATCGGCCACCATCGGGATCGCCTTGACGCCAAGGCGCGTAAAGGTCCGGCAATAAGCCAGGAAAATCTTGTTATAGGCGTGCCGTGAACTTTCGTAATCGACATCGAACGAATACGCATCCTTCATCAGGAATTCGCGACCACGCATCACGCCAAAGCGCGGGCGGATCTCGTCGCGGAATTTCCACTGAATATGATACAGCATCTGCGGAAGCTGCTTATAGGACCGGACATCCTTGCGGAAGATATCGGTGATCGCTTCCTCGTTGGTCGGCCCGAACAGCATGTTACGATCATGACGGTCGGTAATGCGCAGCATCTCAAGGCCGTAATCCTCGTACCGTCCGCTTTCCTGCCAAAGTTCGGCTGGCTGGATGGTCGGCATCAGCAATTCGTTGCAGCCAATCGCGTCCTGCTCTTCGCGCACGATCTGCTCAATCTTTTTAAGCACGCGATAGCCAAGCGGCAGCCAGGAATAAATCCCTGCTGAAAGCTGGCGCACCATACCGGCACGCAGCATCAGTCGATGGGAAGCGATCTGTGCTTCTGCCGGCGTTTCCTTGAGGGTCGGCAGAAAGAACTGGGAAAGACGCATCAATGCCTCGTGATGATCAAAGCTGAAAAATATCAGGTATACAAAAGACCTTGCCCGGAAAATGCGACAGCACAGCCCGAAACGCAAGCCGGAACTTGCTTTATATCGGTAACGGGTGATCTAGCGGCCAATCGTGGCAGGTTTGCGAAGACACACGGGCTTTTTCAGGTACAACCTTAACGGAACCCTGCCGCCCGGCACGCCGCGGCCAATTCATCCTGCCCCGCCTCGTTGCCAAGCGGGATATCATTGAAATACACCCGCCCGTTGCGGTAGGTGATCCTGCCGATATTGGACTCGCCGCTGATCCAGTCCGGCACGGAAATACCGGCATATTCAAAGAAATCAATCGTCACCGGAAATTCTATTTCCTTGGGCAGCGCATCCAGGATCGGGCTGCCGCCATCCAGATCGGCCGGGGCGACCTTGCGCCCATAAACATCCACACCAGGCTTATAGGCCACATCGTCATCGGGCACATGGCTGACCAGTTGCTGACAGGCCGACCGCGTGACCGTGATGGTGGGCTTCGCCTTCTCAGCACCCGCAGCACCTTCCCCATCCGGCGCGGCATTTTCCCCTGCCGCCGGCCCCGGCAAGGGGGAGTCGCTTTGTGCCAAAACGCCCCCCGCACCGGTCATGATCACGCCAGCAACAAGCATCGAAACCATGAGATTCACAGGATAATTCCCGATTTTCATAGGGCGGGTCATTACAAAACTCTTCATATCGCCGGTCCATCCTATTTATGTGCGGTGCAACATCGATTCATCTGTGAATTTTGGTCAAAACATCTTGCACAAAAGTGAAATATGTGGCTTTTTGATCCTCCGCTAACGGCGCAAGATCGTTGCGGAAGACGTATCGCAGCCGCTCATAAAATTGCGGGAGGCTTTGTTGCCAATAAGCATACAAGAAGCAGGCGCGACGTCGAAATAAAACCTGTGCCAAGTGCCCAGGTCTTAGGAGGAAGCAAAAAAAGATTACGGGAAAACAGCTATAAAAATAGCATCTTAGCAAGATCCTTGTGATCTTGCTTTTTTTTTGGCTTTTCCCGATTGATGCCTTTTCCGCCCCCCCCCTTCCCCGACATTTTGTGCAGTCCGGCCAAACAAAAACCCCGCAACAAATTGTGCGGGGTTTGTTTCTGAATGCCGTCGCCCGATCATTGCGGCGGGCGGACTTCGATCATGCCACTGGTAATCACGAAATACGCCACCAACCACAAAATCGCCGAGATCAGGCTGGTTGCCAGAACCTTCTTCCACATATGCGGCTTTTGCGGCGCGCCACTATCATGGCCGGGCTGAACATTCTCTTCGCGCTTCACGCCGAACGGCAACACCATGAACAGCACCAGCCACCAGATCACGATGTAAACAAGGATCGCGGAAAACCAGTTCATGCTGCACTCTTTTCTTGGTTGCGGGAAGAAGGGCCGATACGGCGGGAAAGAAACTTAAACCTGTTCAAGCTCAACAAGCGTCCCGTTAAAATCCTTGGGATGCAGGAACAGAACCGGCTTGCCATGCGCCCCGATCTTCGGCTCCCCCGTGCCCAGCACGCGCGCACCGTTTTTCAGAAGCTGATCACGCGCCGCCAGAATATCCTCAACCTCATAGCAGACATGATGAATGCCGCCCGATGTGTTTTTATCAAGGAACCCCTGTATCGGCGATCCCTCACCCAGCGGATAGAGCAATTCGATTTTGGTGTTGGGCAGTTCGACAAAGACCACAGTCACACCGTGATCTGGCTCGTCCTGCGGTTCTGAAACCTTCGCACCCAGCACATCACGATAAAGCCGGATACCTTCCGCAAGGTCCGGCACCGCAATCGCCACATGGTTCAGCCGTCCAATCATGTTCTACTCCTGCAATGTGATCTGCCCGATCACCGACAATCTAGGATGCACATCACGACAAAGACAACCGCCCATTTGGTCGCATGCCGCCTTCCCAAACTGCCTAGCCCTGCTCGTTCACCCGCACAAGATGCACCTCGATCATTGGCCGCTTGCCAAGCCGCTGACGCACCGGACGACGCAGGGATTGCCGGATCGCAAGGATCACCGCCGCATCGTCAAGCACCTCGTCATCATTCAACTGATCAACCCGGTTGCCGATCTCGGCTGCAAAATGATCAAGGCGGACATCATCGCCGACCTCGTCAAACAGGCTCGGTGCCGTGATCATCGGCTCACCGACCATCTCGCCAAACTGGTTGAGCACTACGGTCACAAACATCACACCGTTCCACACGATGCGATTGCGGTTGCGGATGGTTTCGGAATCCCGTTTCAGCAACCGCCCGCCATCAAGGCAAAGCACGCCGCTTTCGGCAACGCCAATCACATGCGCGCTGCCCGGCGACAGGCGAATGACCGTCCCGTCATGCGGGATAACCTGCTCAGGAATCTGGCATTCCGCGCCAAGCGCTGCCTGTTCGCACAGATGGCGGGTTTCGCCATGCACCGGCACAAGGATTTTCGGACGTGTAAGCTGATACATCCGCGCCAGATCCTGCCGCCCCGGATGGCCCGAAACATGGATCGGCTCATCACGTGCGGTAATCACGCGGATACCGCGCCTAATCAAAAGGTTCTGGATATAACCGATGGATTTTTCATTGCCCGGAATTTCGCGTGCGGAAAATACAACCGTATCACCCGGATCAAGCTGCACGGTCGGATGATCGCCCTTGGCAATACGCGACATCGCCGCGCGCGGTTCGCCCTGCGACCCTGTACAGATCAGCAATACCTGATCCTTGGGCACCTCCATCGCGTCTTCATCGGTCAAAAGGTTCGGATAGGATGTCAGATAGCCAACCGCCCGTGCGGCTTCGGTCACACGGTTCAATGACCGCCCGGCCAACCCGACACAGCGGTTGTTTTCATGTGCCGCTTCAACAATCGACTGCAACCGCGCAACGTTGGTCGCAAAGCACGCAACCGCAATGCGGCCCTGCGGCGTTTCGGCAAACAGTTTTGACAGGTTCTTGGCTACATCGCCTTCCGATCCGGCTTTGCCTTCGGAAAAGACGTTGGTGGAATCACAAATCAGCGCCATGACCCCTTCATCGCCAAGCGCCTCAAGCTTCTTGACGTCGGATGCCTCGCCAATCTGTGGTTCGGGGTCAAATTTCCAGTCGCCGGTATGCACCACAAGCCCCTTGGGGGTGCGGATCGCAAGCGCATTGGGTTCAAGGATCGAATGGGTCATGGTGACGAATTCGATGTCAAACGGCCCCTTTTTGAACCGCCCGCCAAGCTCGATCACATGGATCGGCACCTGATCGGCAAAATCGGTTTCCGCCAGTTTGGCCTTCAGGAATTCGGCGGCAAACGGGGTGGCATAGATCGGGCATTTCAGCCGCGGCCAAAGATACGGCACCGCGCCAAGGTGATCCTCATGCGCATGGGTCAGGACAAGGCCAAGAAGTTTGTCTTTGCGTTCCTCGATAAAGGTCGGATCGGGCATGACAACATCGACACCGGGCAAACCTTCCTCGCCAAAGGAAACGCCCATATCGACCATCAGCCACTGATCGTCATATCCGTACAAATTGAGGTTCATGCCAATTTCGCCAGATCCCCCCAGCGGCACAAACAGCAATTCGTCTTTCGGCAAATACAAATCCACGGATGATCACCCTTGTCTTTCAGCGGTGAGAAATACGATCACGGGGCGCACCCGCGTCACGATGTCGTTTAACAGTCTAATTCGATTTTGCGCTGTTGCGACGATAAATCATCAAAAGCCCCAGCATCGTCAGATCGCCATGCAGATGTTCGATCTCGTCAACCGCCTTGGTAAATAACGGTGCCAGACCACCGGTCGCGACAACTTTCATGTTATCAACGCCCTGCTGCATGCGAATGCGCGCCAGAAGCCCCTCGATCATCGCAACATAGCCCCAGTAAACCCCGGACTGCATCGCCTCGATCGTGTTCTTGCCGATCACATTGCGCGGGGCCTCGATGGCGACCATCGGCAACTGGGCTGCTGCCATATGCAGCGCCTTGATTGAAAGGTTAACACCTGGCGCAATCACACCGCCAAGATAATTGCCTTCTTCATCAATCACGTCAAACGTGGTCGCCGTCCCGAAATCCAGAACCACAAGCGGCCCGCCAAAAAGCTTGTGCGCGGCAACCGCATTGACAAGCCGGTCGGCACCAACCTCGCTTGGCCGGTCCATGATGATCTTCATATCCAGATCAACCGCCGGGTCGCCCACCACCATCGGCTCGACATTGAAATAACGTCGGCACAGGGTTTTAAGGCTGAATTCCGCCGCCGGAACCACGGTTGCGATGATTGCGCCCGTAATTGCATCTTTCGGCACATCCGACAGGGTAAACAGATGATGCAGCCACACGCCAAGTTCATCAGCCGTGCGTTCAACCGTCGTCGAACAGCGCCACTGCCCCTTGATCGTATCGCCGTCAAACACCGCGAAAACGATGTTGGTATTCCCGGCATCAATCGCCAGCAGCATGATGTTTCGTCTCCCCGTTATCGTCCCGTGTTATTTATGCTTTAAAAAACACTTCGCCAGCACCGATGCGATGTTCCATCCCGCCCGTTTCTCTTAAAACAAGCGATCCGTCGTCATCAAGCCCGACAAACATGCCCTCAAGCGTCCTTTCGGTCAGGCGCGCAATCACCGGCGCACCAATCCCGTATGCCCGCCGAAGCCAGGCGTCACGCACCGGGGCAAAGCCCTGCGCTTCCCATACGGGCAACCAGTCTGCCACCCGCCCGACATAGGCTGAAATCAGTTCCCCCACCGAAACCGGCGCGCCAAGCGCTGAAAGCGACGTCGCCGGGCGTTCGGCATCATCGGGATAAAACGCAACATTCACCCCGACCCCGATCACCAGATAATCGGTTTCCGAACCGTTGTTCGATGCACTTTCCAGAAGAATACCCGAAATCTTGCGGCCATTGACCATCAGGTCATTGGGCCATTTGCAATCCGGTCTGACCCGATTGCCTGTGATCAGCTCTATCGCCTCGGCCAGGGCAACCGCAATCAGGAATGTCAGTTTTGCCGCTTCAAAAAGCGGGCAATCCGGACGCAGCAAAAGGGAAGAATAAAGATTGCCAACCGGGGATGTCCATGCGCGCCCGCGCCGTCCCCTGCCCGATGTCTGTTGGCGGGCCCAAATAAGGGCGCCACTTGGGGCGCCCTTATCAGCAAGGCGTTTCGCCTCTTCATTGGTGCTGTCGATCACTTCCAGTTCATGAAGATAAAAACCTTCAGGAAGCCGGATCGTCGGCTTGGTCATCCTTACTGCCCGAGCAAGGCCGTCGCGGCAACGCCGGCACTATCCATCAACGGGTTCGGGAAGAAAACGAAAGCCAGAAGAATGACCGTCGCAACCGCCATGATCACATTCATCTCGGTGCCGTTCTTGTCGAACGCTTCGACCGGCTCGTCGAAATACATCACCTTGATGATCCGCAGATAGTAATAAGCACTGACGACCGAGGTCACCAGACCGATCACCGCCAGCGTCACAAGACCGGCTTCAACCGCTGCCTTGAACACGTAAAACTTGCCAAAGAACCCTGCAAGCGGCGGAATACCGGCCATCGAGAACATCAGGATCGCGGTCACCGCCGCCATCAGCGGCTTGGTCTTGGCCAGACCGGCAAGATCGGTGATTTCCTCGACCATGCGGTCATTGCGACGCATCGACAGGATCACGGCAAAGGTTCCAAGGTTCATCACAAGGTAAATCCCAAGATAAACCAGAATACCCTGCACGCCCTCTGCCGTACCGGCCGCAAGGCCAACCAGTGCGAAACCAACGTGACCGATGGATGAATAGGCCATCAGACGTTTGATATTGTCCTGACGAAGCGCCGCGAACGAACCCCATGCCATCGACAGGATCGACACCAGAACGATGATCTGCTGCCAGTCTTCGACAACACCGGCAAACGGGCCAACCGCAACACGCACAAACAGCGCCAGACCGGCAATCTTCGGCGCAACCGCAAAGAACGCCGTCACCGGGGTCGGTGCTCCTTCATAGACGTCCGGGGTCCACATATGGAACGGAACCGCAGAAACCTTGAAGCACAGACCGGCAAACATGAAGGCCAGCCCCACCAGCGTTCCGACCGAAAGGCCGCCATTGCTGATCACATCGCCCAGAACGGCGAAGTTGGTCGAACCGGTAAAGCCATAGACCATCGACATGCCATACAGCAGCATACCCGATGCAATCGACCCCAGAACGAAGTATTTCAGGCCCGATTCCGTGGCGCGAACGGTGTCGCGGCGGATCGCCGCAATCACGTAAAGTGCCAGCGACTGAAGCTCAAGACCAAGATACAGCGACAGCATGTCGGTCGCCGATACCATCGCCATCATGCCAAGCGTGGCAAGCAGGATCAGGATCGGGAATTCGAACCGCGACATGTTTTCGCGTTCGGCGTAATTCATCGCCATCACGATACCAATCGACGAACCGATCAGGATCATCACCTTGGTGAATTTGGCAAAGGCATCTGCCGTGAACTGGCCATAGAACGCCACCCCGCCGTCACCCAGAACCACCAGCACAAGGGCGATGATCTGGGCTGCAACCGCAAGCCATGAAACGGTGCGGAAAGCCTTGTCCTTGCCGGCAAACACGCCAAGCATCAGAAGGGCCAGGGCCGAAACGGCCATAAAGATTTCGGGCAATGCCGCCCCGAGGTTGAGCATAGAAACTCCCATGTTCATTCCCCTCAATTCGCCGCCAGCTGCGCAGCCTGAGCTGCGGCAGCCTGCGCCGTTTCGACCTGGTTGACGAGGTGTTCAACCGAAACATGCATGATGTCGAGGAAGGAGACCGGATAGACCCCCATCCACAGAACGATGATCACAAGCGGTGCAAAGATCAGCCATTCACGCGGGCTCATATCAAGGATCGATTTAAGGTTTTCCTTGGTAAGGGCCCCGAACACGATGCGGCGATAGAGATACAGCGCATAAGCCGCACCAAGGATCAGACCGGTTGCGGCAAAGAATGCCACCCAGGTATTGGCTTCGAACGCGCCCAGCAATGCCAGGATTTCGCCAACGAAACCGCCCGTCCCCGGAAGACCGACAGACGCCATCGTAAAGAACATGAAGATAACGGCATAACCCGGCATACGGTGCACAAGACCGCCATACGCATCGATCTCGCGGGTATGCATGCGGTCATAAACCACACCAACACACAGGAACAACGCGCCCGATACCACACCATGGCTCAGCATCTGGAAGATCGAACCTTCGATACCATGCTGGTTAAAGGTGAAGGCACCAATCGTCACAATCCCCATATGGGCCACCGACGAATAGGCAATCAGCTTTTTCATGTCCTGCTGTGCCAATGCGACCAGCGACGTATAGATGATCGCCACAATCGACAGCGTAAACACCAGCGGGGCAAAGGTTTCCGACGCCAGCGGCATCATCGGCAACGAGAACCGCAGGAACCCGTACCCCCCCATTTTCAGAAGCACACCGGCAAGGATCACCGAACCTGCCGTCGGTGCCTCAACGTGGGCATCCGGAAGCCATGTGTGAACCGGCCACATCGGCACCTTGACGGCAAAGGATGCAAAGAACGCCAGCCACAGCCAAAGCTGCATATTATAGCTGAACCCGTGCGCCATCAGTGTCGGGATGTCGGTGGTGCCTGCTTCGAAATACATCGCAAGCAGCGCCACCAGCATCAGAACGGAACCCAGCAGCGTGTAAAGGAACAGCTTGAAGGCTGCATAAACACGACGCTGACCGCCCCAGACACCGATGATGATGAACATCGGGATCAGAACGCCTTCGAAGAACAGATAGAACAGCAGACCGTCAAGCGCGCTGAACATACCGACCATCATCGTTTCCAGGATCAGGAACGCGATCATGTATTCCTTGACACGTTTCTGGATTGCTTCCCATGCCGACAGAATGCAGATCGGCGTCAGGAAGGTCGCCAGAAGCACGAACAGCATCGAAATGCCATCCACGCCCATGTGATAGGAAATGTTCAGGCCCGGCATCCAGTCGGCTTTTTCAACGAACTGGAAATCGGCCGTGGTGCTATCGAAATTCACCCATAGCATCAACGATGCGAGGAAGGTGAAACCCGACGTCCACAAAGCAACCCATCGGGAGTTGCGGGCGACATTCGCCTCTTCCCCGCGGATCAGCAGCACGAACAGTGCGCCGATCAGCGGTAAAAAGGTGACGATCGAAAGAATTGGATAATCGCTCATCGCCCGTTAACCCATCTTCCAAATTGTGTAAGACACCAAGGCGGCAATACCGATCAGCATCGCAAACGCATAGTGATAGACGAAACCGCTCTGAAGGGCGCTGACGCGACGTGCAATGTTACGGCATGCTGCGGCGACACCGTCCGGACCGACACCGTCGATCAGCGCGCCATCGCCCGATTTCCAGAAGCCATAGCCAAGATAGAAGGCCGGCTTGACGAAAATCTTGTCGTAAAGCTCGTCGAAGTACCATTTGTTCAGCGCGAAGCGATACAGACCATTGAAGGTATTCGCCAACTGACGCGGCAGCGACGGAACCAGCTTGTACATCACAAGTGCGATGACAAAGCCCGATACCATGGCAACAAACGGTGCCAGTTTGACCCAGCCCGGAACATGGTGTGCATGTTCAAGAGCCTGATGACCTTCGGCCATGAAGATCGCGCCGTTCCAGAATGCCAGCATCTCTTCATAGTCACCACCACCGAACCAGTCCTTGGCGTACCAGCCGGCAAAGATCGCACCGATGGTCAGGAACAGAAGCGGCAGCGTCATGACGGCCGGGCTTTCATGGACATGGGCCATGGTCCGCTCGTCCGCACGCGGAGTGCCAAAGAAGGTCATGAAGATCAGACGCCAGCTATAGAACGACGTCATCAGTGCCGCCAGGATACCGGCCCAGAAGGCATAGGTCCCGACTGCGGTATGAGCCGCAAACGCGCTTTCGATGACAAGGTCCTTGGAATAGAAGCCCGCAAGACCGGGGAAACCGGTAATCGCAAGCGTGCCAACCATCATCACCGCAAAGGTCAGCGGAACCATCTTATAGATGCCGCCCATCTTGCGCATGTCCTGCTCGTCGGACATCGCATGGATCACCGAACCGGCACCAAGGAACAAAAGCGCCTTGAAGAAACCGTGCGTCATCAGGTGGAACACGCCCGCCGAATAGGCCGACACGCCACACGCAAAGAACATGTAACCAAGCTGCGAACAGGTCGAATAGGCGATCACGCGCTTGATGTCGTTCTGAACGCAACCAATGGTCGCTGCAAAGAACGCAGTCGATGCACCGACAACGGTAATGATCGCAAGCGTGGTTTCGGCATATTCAAAGATCGGCGACAGACGCGCGACCATGAACACACCCGCCGTCACCATGGTTGCCGCGTGAATAAGGGCTGAAACCGGTGTCGGGCCTTCCATCGCATCAGGCAACCACGTATGCAGGCCAAGCTGTGCCGATTTGCCCATCGCACCGATGAACAGAAGGAAACAGGTGATCTCAAGGGCCGAGAATTCATGACCAAGGAACAAAAGCGTCGTTCCGGCAACTTCCTCGGCATTGCCAAAGATCACGTCGAACTGAACGCTATCGAACAGGACATAAACCGCAAAGATACCCAGCGCAAAGCCAAAGTCACCGACACGGTTAACGACAAACGCCTTGATCGCAGCTGCCGATGCCGACGGCTTGGAATACCAGAAACCGATAAGAAGATAGGACGCAAGCCCCACCCCTTCCCAGCCAAAGAACAACTGGATCAGGTTGTCGGCAGTCACCAGCATCAGCATGGCAAAGGTAAACAGCGACAGATACGCCATGAAACGCGGCTTGTCGGGATCGTGCGACATGTAACCGATGGAATAGATATGCACCATCGACGACACACCGGTCACAACAATCAGCATGACACAGGTCAGCGTATCAAAACGAAGCGCCCATTCGGCTGTGAAGTTACCCGAAGAAATCCAGGTAAACAGCTGAACCGTCACCGGGTTGCCGCCAAGCGCAACATCGACAAAGGCGAAAATCGAAATGATGAAGGCCGTAACGACACCACCCACCGTAATCAGCTGGGAAATGCGATCAGACGTCGAAACACCATGATGATGGCTGCTGTCATGCTCGGCACCGGACGCGGACGACATGGCACCGGCCAGCGTAATGATGCCGGCAATCGTGGCAGCGATCAGGGGCAGGAATACAATCAGAGGATACATATCTGCCTTACCCCTTCATCATGTTGATGTCTTCAACCGCAATCGTGCCGCGGTTACGGAAATAGACCACCAGGATCGCAAGACCGATCGCTGCCTCGGCGGCGGCAACGGTCAGGACGAAGATGGTGAAGACCTGTCCGACGAGGTCGCCAAGGAACGACGAGAACGCGACAAGGTTGATATTGACTGCCAGCAGCATCAGCTCGATCGACATCATGATGATGATGACGTTCTTGCGGTTCATGAAGATGCCAAAGATCCCGAGTGTGAAAAGGATCGCCGCGACGGTCAAATAATGTGCAAGACCGATTTCCATCAGATCCCCCTACCGACCGGAACTTTTTTGACTTCAAGCGTGTCAGCGCGATCGCGTTTGACCTGCTCGGAGATTTTCTGACGGCGGACACCCTCGCGGGTACGCAGCGTCAGGACAATTGCGCCAATCATCGCAACAAGCAGCACCAGACCGGCAGCCTGGAAGATGTATGCGTAATCGGTGTAGATCAGTTGGCCAAGCGCCTCGACATTGGTCAGTCCGGCGGGCGTCGGATGCGCCAGAACGGCGATCTTGTCATCTGACAAAGCCCAGCCCGCGCCGACAAAGGCCAGTTCCACAAACAGCACCAGCGCGATCAGAACCCCGATCGGCAGATAGTTGAGGAAACCTTCGCGCATCTCGACAAAGTTGATGTCGAGCATCATGACGACGAACAGGAACAGAACCGCGACCGCGCCGACATAGACGACGACGAGCAGCATGGCGAGAAACTCAGCACCCAGCAGGACGAAAAGCCCGGCTGCGTTAAAAAATGTCAAAATCAGCAGCAGTACCGAATGCACCGGGTTGCGAACGGTCACAACCGCAGTCGCGGACAGAACCGCGACAGTAGCAAACAGGTAAAAAGCCAAAGCCTGTACGACCATAAGGTACCCCCTTGGCGAGCCGCCCTGCCCCAACAGCAGAAAGCGGCCCATGAACTCTCTTTATACGATCAGACGCGACACTTACCGATAAGGTGCGTCTGCCTCCAATCGTGCAGCAAGCTCGGCTTCCCAACGCTCGCCATTTGCCAGAAGCTTATCCTTGTCATAGAGAAGCTCCTCGCGGTTTTCGGTTGCGAACTCGAAGTTCGGACCTTCAACGATTGCATCCACCGGACAGGCTTCCTCGCAGAAACCGCAATAGATGCATTTCGTCATATCGATATCGTAGCGCGTCGTACGACGCGAACCGTCATCGCGCGGCTCAACCTCAATGGTGATGGCCTGCGCGGGACAGATCGCCTCGCAAAGTTTGCACGCAATGCAACGCTCTTCCCCGTTGGGATAACGGCGCAGCGCATGTTCGCCACGGAAACGCGGGCTCAGCGGACCCTTTTCATACGGATAGTTCAGCGTCACCTTCGGCTTGAACATGTATTTCAGGGTGAGCGCCATACCGGAAACGAGTTCCACCAGCAGGAAGCTCCGGGCCGTCCGATCAATAAATGACATCGTTTACCTCTCTCTCTCCGATGCGCGGCGATCAGGCCGGGACCTTGTCAAAAGCAACCAGGAACGTGGCGACCAGCATGACCCAGGCAAATGACAGCGGCAGGAAGACTTTCCAACCCAGACGCATCAGCTGGTCATAGCGGTAACGCGGGAATGTCGCACGCACCCAGAGGAAAATGAACAGAACGAAGCAGATCTTCAGAATGAACCAGATCGCACCCGGGATGAATTCCAGCACCGGCAGCGGCGCGGTCCAGCCGCCCAGGAACAGAACGGCGCAAAGACCGCTCATCAGGATCATGTTCGCGTATTCACCCAGGAAGAACAGCGCAAAGGTCATTGCCGAATAATCGACGTTATAACCCGACACCAGTTCGGCTTCCGCTTCCGGAAGGTCAAACGGCGCACGGTTCGTTTCGGCCAGGATCGACACGATGAAGACCACAAACATCGGCAGGTGATAGATGAAGTTCCATTCCCAGATGCCGCCAACCTGACCGCGAACGATATCGCTAAGGTTAAGCGACCCGGTGGTCAGCAGAACCGAAATGATGATCAGGCCAATCGAAATCTCGTAGGACACCATCTGTGCGCCGGAACGCAGCGCACCAAGGAAGGCGTATTTCGAGTTCGACGCCCAACCGGCCATCACGATACCGTAAACACCCAGCGATGAAATCGCGAACAGGTACAGAATGCCGACATTCAGATCGGCCAGAACCATGCCCTCGTCGAACGGGATAACCGCCCAGGCAATGATCGCCAGAATGAAGGTCAGCATCGGGGCAATGATAAACACGCCCTTGTTGGCACTGGTCGGAACAATCGTTTCTTTCAGAAACAGTTTCAGACCATCGGCCAGCGGTTGCAGAAGACCAAACGGCCCCACAACGTTCGGGCCTTTGCGCAACTGCATCGCACCGATGACCTTGCGCTCGGCATAGGTCAGATAGGCGACAGCAACCAGCAGCGGGACAACAATCGCCAAAATCTTGGCGACGATCCAGACCAGCGGTTCAATATATCCGTCCCAAAGAAGTTCCATCGGTCAAACCGTATCTTTTGCGTTTCGTCCCTGAATTGGGACACCCCCTTGCGGGACGGGCGACGATGTCATCGCCGCCCCCCAAACTCAGGCAACCTTCTCGGCAGCCGCATCCTTGACAAAGGCCTCTGTACATTTGGCCATCGTCACCGATGCACGGCTGATCGGGTCGGTCATATAGAAATTGCGAACCGGCGAGGTAAAGCCATCAGACTTCATATCGCCTGCCTTGCCGAAATCGGTCCACTCTGCCTTGGTGACAGCATTCAGCGAGGCGAAAGTCGCGCTGAGTTCAACCATGCGCGAACGCACGGCATCAATGTTGTCATACGGCAGGGCCTGACCAAGTGCGCCCGAAAGCGCACGGACAATCGCCCAGTCTTCCTTGGCCTCGCCAACCGGGAAAACAGCGCGCCAGCCCTGCTGGGCGCGGCCTTCGGTATTGACGTAGGTACCGTTCTTTTCGGTATAGGCAGCACCGGGCAGGATCACGTCGGCAGCCTGCGCACCGGCATCGCCCATCGCCCCCTGATAGACCACAAAGGCCTTCTCAAGTTTCGACATGTCGATTTCATCGGCACCCAGAAGGTAAACAACCTCGACATCGCCTTTTGCCGCGGCATCAAGGATGTCATTGGTCGCAAGACCGCCCTCGCCCGGAACAAAGCCCAGGTCAAGGCCACCGACGCGCGATGCGGCGGTGTGCAGAACGTTGAAACCGTTCCAGTCGCCCGAAACCATGCCGTATTTTTCGGCAATCGCCCGGACGGTCGCCAGAACCGCATCGCTGTCCTCACGGTTAAGCGCGCCCATGCCAACGATGATCATCGGCTTTTCGGCGGCTTTCAGCACCTTGGCGAAATCGCTTTTGCCATCCAGCACCGCCGAAAGCGTTTCTGCACCGGCGCCAAGATAGTCGTGCTTATAGGTCGGGTCCCAGCTTTCGCCGATGATGCCAACCTTGAAATCACCGGCCGTAGCACGCCAGCGCTTGCGCAGACGCGAATTGATGATCGGCGCTTCGGCACGGATATTGGCACCAACGATCAGGCAGGCATCGGCATCATCAATGCCCGAAATCGTGGTGTTAAAGATATAGGACGCACGCGGACCGCCAATTTTCGATCCGTCCTGACGGCAATCAAGGTTCGGCGACCCAAGGGTCCCCATCAGATCCTTTAACGCAGTCATCGATTCACAATCGACCGTATCACCGGCGATTGCGGCAATCTTCTTGCCATCAAGCCCGGAAACCTTTGCCTTGATCGCGGCAAACGCCTCGTCCCAGCTGGCGGCTTTGAGCTTGCCATCAACACGCACATACGGACGATCCAGACGCTGGCGTTTCAGACCGTCAATCGCATAACGGGTTTTGTCCGATATCCATTCTTCGTTCACATCGTCATTGGTACGCGGCAGAACGCGCATGACTTCGGCACTGCGGGAATCGATACGGATGTTCGATCCGACCGCATCCATCACGTCGATGCTGTCGGTTTTTTTCAATTCCCACGGACGCGCGGTAAACGCATAGGGTTTGGATGTCAGTGCACCAACCGGGCAAAGATCGACCAGGTTCCCCGAAAGTTCGGAATTGATCGATGCTTCGATATACGGCCCGACCTCGGTATCCTCGCCGCGGTAAACCGCACCCATGGTGCCGACACCGGCGACTTCCTCGGAAAAACGGACGCAACGGGTGCAATGAATGCAACGGGTCATGATCGTTTTGACAATCGGACCCAGTTCCTTGTCCTTCACCGCACGCTTTTTCTCGGCATAGCGCGACGCGTCAAAACCATAGGCCATCGCCTGATCCTGAAGGTCACATTCACCGCCCTGGTCACAGATCGGGCAATCCAGCGGATGGTTGATCAGCAGGAATTCCATCACGCCATTGCGGGCTTTCTTGACCAGATCGGAATCCGTCTTGATCACCATTCCATCTGCCGCAGGCATGGCACAGGACGCGACCGGCTTGGGTGCGCGCTCCATTTCAACCAGACACATACGGCAGTTGCCGGCGATTGACAGGCGCTCGTGATAGCAGAAACGCGGAATCTCCTTCCCGGCCTCTTCACAGGCCTGAAGGACTGTCGCCCCGGCTTCTACTTCAACTTCAATACCGTCAACTGTCAGTTTCGGCATGTCTCAATCCCTCTCAACAGGCCCCTCTCAGGCCGCGATCCGTGCGCGATATTCCTTGATCCGCCGTTCCATTTCGGGACGGAAGCGACGGATCAGACCCTGGATCGGCCATGCAGCTGCATCGCCAAGCGCACAAATGGTGTGGCCTTCGACCTGTTTGGTCACATCCCACAACAGATCAATTTCATCAAGCGTGGCCTGTCCCCGGACCATGCGCGCCATGATGCGCGCCATCCAGCCCGTACCTTCACGGCACGGCGTGCACTGGCCACAGCTTTCATGCTGGTAGAATTCCGACAGACGCGCGATGGCGTAAACGATGTCGGTGGACTTATCCATCACGATCACCGCTGCCGTACCAAGGCCCGATCCCACTTCACGCAGGGCATCGAAATCCATCAGCACATCGTCGCAAATGTCTTTGGTCATCAGCGGAACGGACGAACCGCCCGGAATGACCGCCAAAAGATTGTCCCAGCCGCCACGAACGCCGCCGCAATGCTTTTCGATCAGCTCACGCAGCGGGATGCTCATGGCTTCTTCGACCGTGCACGGCTTTTCG
This sequence comes from Thalassospira sp. MBR-102, assembly GCF_040549275.1. Taxonomy (NCBI): domain Bacteria; kingdom Pseudomonadati; phylum Pseudomonadota; class Alphaproteobacteria; order Rhodospirillales; family Thalassospiraceae; genus Thalassospira; species Thalassospira sp. MBR-102. The sequence goes on along the minus strand of NZ_JBEPTC010000007.1, from coordinate 57,639 downwards.
ACATGGCCGGAAATCGCAAACAGCTTGGTACCGTGGTTGTTTTCACGGCCAAAGCTGGTGAACCATGAACCGCCACGGCGCAGGATTTCCGGCACCACGGCAATCGATTCGACATTGTTCACCGTCGTCGGGCAGCCATACAGACCGGCATTGGCCGGGAATGGCGGCTTCAGACGCGGCTGGCCTTTCTTGCCCTCAAGGCTTTCGATCAGCGCGGTTTCCTCGCCACAGATATACGCCCCTGCACCAAGATGCAGATAAAGGTCGTAATCCCAGCCGGAACCGCATGCATTCTTGCCAAGCAGACCCGCTTCATAGGCTTCATCGATTGCACGCTGAAGGTTCGATGCCTCGTGATAGAATTCCCCACGGATATAGATATATCCGGCATGGGCATTCATCGCGAAGCTTGCCAGAAGGCAGCCTTCAATCAGGGTATGCGGATCATTGCGCATGATCTCGCGGTCTTTGCAGGTGCCAGGCTCGCCCTCGTCGGCATTGACCACAAGATAGCTCGGGCGACCATCAGATTCCTTGGGCATGAACGACCATTTCAGGCCGGTCGGGAAGCCTGCGCCCCCGCGACCACGCAGACCGGATGCCTTCATCTCGTTGATGATCCAGTCGCGCCCTTTTTCAATCAGGGCCTTGGTGCCGTCCCAGTTGCCACGTGCCTGTGCCGCCTTAAGACCGAAGTCCTGAAAACCGTACAGGTTGGTAAAGATACGATCCTTATCCTGCAACATCTCAGGCCTCCCCTTCGCTTGCATCAGCAGACTGATCGGCAGCGCCGCAGCCACAGAATGCCTTCAGAACCTTGGGTCCACCAATCGGCTCGCAGCCGCGACGACCGATCTGCGGACCGGCTTTCGGCTTTTCACCCTTTTTCAGGGCATCAAGGATCGACTTGGTGCTATCGGCAGTCAGGTCTTCGTAATAATCGTCGTTAATCTGCATCATCGGTGCGTTAACGCACGCACCGAGGCATTCAACCTCGATCAGGGTAAACTGGCCGTCTTCGGTGGTTTCACCGATTCCGATGCCCAGTTCTTTCTTGCAGGTATCGACAACATCGGCCGAACCGCGCAACCAGCACGGCGTCGTGGTGCAGACCTGGATGAAATTCTTACCCACCGGGGCAAGGTTATACATCGTATAGAAGGTCGCCACCTCATAGACGCGAATGGCCGGCATTTCGAGCATGTCGGCAATGTAATCCATTGCAACAGTCGGAACCCAGTTCCCCTCGGTCTGACGCTGTGCCAGATCAAGCAGCGGCATGACCGCGCTCTGCTGGCGGCCTTCCGGATACTTGGCGATAATCTTTTTTGCCCGCTCCATGTTTTCCGGGGAAAACGCAAAGCTGACAGGCTGAAGCTCTCTCGGAGCTGGTCTTCTCAAATGGCTCATCGGTCAATCTCACCGAACACGATATCAAGCGACCCGATATTGGCAACGACGTCGGCCAGCATGTGGCCTTTGGACATGAAGTCGATGCCCTGAAGGTGCGGGAACCCGGGTGCGCGAATTTTGCAGCGATACGGACGGTTCGAGCCATCCGAAATGAGATACACGCCAAACTCGCCCTTCGGGGCCTCGACCGCGGCATAGCATTCGCCAGCCGGAACGTGGAACCCCTCGGTAAAGAGTTTGAAGTGATGGATCAGGGCTTCCATCGAGCGTTTCATTTCTGAACGCGACGGCGGCGCCACTTTATTATTTTCAACGATAACAGCACCATCAGGCATTTCTTTAATGGCCTGCTTCATGATCCGAAGCGACTGGTTCATTTCTTCGAAGCGCACCAGGAAGCGATCATAGCAGTCGCCGTTTTTGCCGATGGGAATATCGAAATCGAAATCTTCGTACGAGTCATAGGGCTGCGATTTCCGCAGATCCCACGCCATCCCCGATGCGCGGATGTTCGGCCCGGTAAAGCCCCAGTCAAGGGCCTCCTCGGGCGAAACGATCCCGATATCAACCGTACGCTGCTTGAAGATACGGTTGCCGGTCAGGATACGGTCGAAATCCTTGACGAATTTCGGGAACTGATCGCACCAGGCATCAATATCGGCCAGCAACCCGGCCGGAAGATCGGCAGCAACGCCGCCCGGACGGAAATAGTTGGCATGAAGACGGGCACCGCACGCACGCTCATAGAATTCCATGAGCTTTTCACGTTCCTCGAAGCCCCACAGCAGCGGGGTCATCGCACCAACGTCAAGCGCAAAGGCGGTCAGGTTCAGAAGATGGTTCAGGATACGACCCATTTCCGCGTACAGGACGCGGATATACTGGGCGCGTTTCGGCACATCGACACCCATCAGCTTCTCGATGGCCAGGCAATAGGCATGTTCCTGGTTCATCGGCGCGACATAGTCGAGACGGTCGAAATACGGCGTCGCCTGAATATAGGTTTTATATTCGATCAGCTTTTCCGTACCGCGGTGCAGAAGGCCGATATGCGGATCGGCGCGTTCGATAACCTCGCCGTCCATTTCAAGAACCAGACGCAGAACGCCGTGCGCCGCAGGGTGCTGCGGGCCGAAGTTCATGGTCATGTTTTTGATTTTCTGTTCCGACATCAGGCCTTGCCCTCCGCCTTTTCATCGCCGGGGAGAACATGCTGGATGCCTTCCCACGGGCTTTCGAAATCAAAGTTACGGAAATCCTGAACCAGTTTCACCGGCTCATAGACAACGCGCTTCTGCTCGTCGTCATAGCGAACCTCGACATAACCGGTCAGCGGGAAATCCTTGCGAAGCGGATGACCTTCGAAACCGTAATCCGTCAGGATACGGCGGGGGTCCGGGTGATTATCAAAGAAAATGCCGAACAGATCCCACGTTTCGCGCTCGAACCAGTTGGCGGCGCTGTAAACGGAAACGGCACTTGGCACCGGGGTTTCTTCGTCGGTGCTGACCTTGACGCGCACACGCAGGTTATGCTTGAGCGACAGCAGGTGATACACGACGTCGAAGCGCTGGGCGCGTTCGGGATAATCAACCCCGCAAATGTCAACAAGCTGCTTGAACAGACAGCCCGCATCATCGCGAAGGAATGTCAGAACTTTAAGAATAGCATCGCGTTTGACCGCGATGGTCAGTTCGCCATAACGGTACTGGGTTTCCAGAACCTTGTCGGCAAACTGGGACACCACTAGATCTTTAAGATCTTTCAGCGCGGCGCTGTTATCGCTGAGCACTTCGCTCATGCAAGCCCCCTATAAGGATCAGCGTGTCAGGACACCGGTACGGCGGATTTTCTTTTGCAACTGCATCACGCCGTAAATCAGCGCTTCGGCTGTCGGCGGGCACCCGGGAACATATACGTCCACCGGCACAACGCGATCACAACCGCGCACCACCGAATAGGAATAGTGATAATACCCACCACCATTCGCGCACGAACCCATCGAAATCACCCAGCGCGGCTCGGCCATCTGGTCGTAAACCTTGCGCAATGCGGGGGCCATTTTGTTGGTCAGCGTCCCGGCAACGATCATCACGTCGGACTGACGCGGGCTCGGACGGAACACAAGACCATAACGGTCAAGGTCGTAACGCGATGCGGCGGCATGCATCATTTCCACAGCACAGCAGGCCAGACCGAACGTCATCGGCCACAGCGAACCGGTGCTCGCCCAGCTTGCCAGCTTGTCGAGATTGGCAAGGACAAAGCCCTTGTCATTCATCTCGTCGAACACGCCTTTAAGCAGGGTATCCTGATCCTGACCGGGTGCCAGGGGTGCGCCTGTATTGGTGCTCACTCCCATTCCAAAGCTCCCTTCTTCCATTCATAGACAAATCCGACCGTCAGCACAGCCAGGAAAATCACCATAGAAAAGAAACCGAAGGTGCCAATGTCACCAAGGGTCACAGCCCACGGGAACAGGAACGCAACTTCGAGATCGAAAATGATGAACAAGATGGCGACCAGATAGAACCTGACGTCAAACTTGATGCGCGCGTCCTCAAACGGCGCAAATCCGCATTCGTATGCGGACAGCTTTTCAACATCAGGAGCCTGCTTGGCCAGAACCAGCGACGCGATGACGATAACCGCCGAGAGACCGACGGCGATCCCGATGAAAATCAGGATCGGAAGATATTCCGAAAGAAGCTCTTGCATCTCTCTGACCTCTCAAGAACAGGCCTCTTTTGACCCGACCAGGTCCCCACCCGGCCTATACCGGCGCACCATAACGTATGCACCGCACAAGTTCCAGCCCCGTAAGCGGTTTTAACACCGCCTAAGGCCGGAAACTTCCTAATCTTTTTGCCATTCCCTGCTCTCCGATATCGGACCGCGCAACGCCATGATCAAGTCCCTTTCCTGCAAAGCAACATCGGCTGTGCAGGAAAAAGCGATCGCGGAAAGGACGAAACGCCCGACGAAAGACAACAGATAGGTGATCATGGCGGGAGCGACGGGACTTGAACCCGCGGCCTCCGGCGTGACAGGCCGGCGCTCTAACCAACTGAGCTACGCCCCCAAATGACCAGCTATTGGCGCGCCTTTGTTAGACCAGCACCTATGCCAAGTCAAGCTGATACCAGCGTTTTCAACCATCTCGTCAATTGCGCCAGAGATCATCACCCTGTGAAACATGTCACAGCCCCCGGATTTTCGACAAATATCGTTTTTCCAATCACTTCCATGCATGGTTTCGCCGGTTACCTTTGCATCCTGTGCACGGGTTTTATAGAATTGTTGATAAATAGAATATATTCTTTGCCGTAGGGACAGGAGCCTGAAGACAGGCATGTTTGCGCAAGCGCACAAACCAGACGAATAAACGCAGTGACGGAGAAGACCACCAGTGGGGCGCGTTAAAGAAGAATACAGGTCGCTGGCCGGGCCGGAAAAAGCCGCGATTCTGATGTTGGCACTTGGTGAAGAACACGCCACCAAAATGTTCAGCATGATGGATGACGAGGAAATCAAAGAGATTTCCCAGACCATGTCGGGCCTTGGCACCATCAGCTCCAATATCGTTGAACGTCTGTTTGTCGAATTCGCCGATCAGCTTTCCTCGACCGGTTCGCTTGTCGGGTCGTTCGATACGACCGAACGCCTGCTGTCCAAAGTCCTGCCCGAAGACCGTGTCAACGGCATCATGGAAGAGATTCGCGGCCCCGCCGGCCGCACCATGTGGGACAAGCTCAACAACGTGAACGAAGCCGTTCTCGCCAACTATCTGAAAAACGAATATCCCCAGACCGTTGGCGTGGTGCTCTCTAAACTGAAATCGTCTCACTCTGCGGCCGTTTTGTCGCTATTGCCGGAAAACTTCTCGATGGAGGTCATCATGCGTATGCTGCGCATGGAGGCCGTCCAGAAAGAGGTCCTCGACAATATCGAGAAAACCCTGCGCACCGAATTCATGTCGAACCTTGCGCGCGGCTCGCGCGGCGACAACCACGAACTGATGGCCGATATCTTCAACAGCCTGGATCGCCAAAGCCAGGATCGCTTCCTCACCGCCCTCGAGGAACGCAACCGCGACTCTGCGGAAAAGATCAAGGCGCTCATGTTCACCTTCGAAGACCTGGCCCGTCTCGACAACAACGGCGTTCAGACGCTGCTGCGTCAGGTCGAAAAAGACAAACTCGCACTGGCCCTCAAAGGCTCGACCGATGCGATGCGCGACCTGTTCTTCAAAAACATGTCCGAACGTGCCGGCAAGATGATGCGCGAAGACATGGATGCACTGGGCCCCGTCCGTCTGTCGGATGTCGAGGAATCCCAGATGATGATCGTCCAGCTCGCCAAGGAACTCGCCGCACAGGGTCAGATCGTCATCACCGAAGGGGGTGGCGAGGACGAAATGGTCTACTGATCTCCGGCATCCGGCCTGAACCGCGAGCCAGATTTTCCCCCGAAACGGGACGGCAGCTTGTCGTCCCTTTTTTTGGCCTTTCTTTTTGCGAATTTGACAAACTACTTCCGTAATGACTTTTGCCATTTTCGGGCTTGCGGCCCCTGTTTCGGATGCCTTGAATGACGGCTGGCATCGCGCCGTGACTTTATCTTCCTCCGCTCACATGACAGTCCAATATACCGCTGCATGAAATCTTCATGCCTGCCGGGTTCGGAACGCGGGTTCAACAGGCATCCCGCCTGCCCCGCGCCTCGGCCAGTGCCCTGACGGCATCACGGCCCTTCGTCATCGACATTCGTGATCATGGCCCTCTTTCCTTTTGGAACAATACATGCGCCGTCCGTTCCGTTTGCACTGCAAACATCCTGTGACGGCGTCATGCCGGAATTGTCTGGGAAATTATTCAGGAGCCTGAAATCCGAAAATTCCGCCCCCTCTCGCCCGCGATGCCGACGCAATTATCAAGTTGATAAAATATCTTTACCACAACAAAAAGAACAAATCAAGAACAAAATTAAGAACGATGACAAAGGCAGGATACAAAGCCATTGTAGTGTGCAGGTGCGATGATCGATTTCTATCAGAAAAACAGGGCCATTGAAAAATGTAGCCACTGCATCCCAGCCGATGAAAATTTTCGACCTTTCGGATCCGATCACCCTGCCTGACACTCTAGTCGGCAACCCTATCCGATGATCACATTCGGCACCGGATCAGTAATCGATCTGATTTCCCAGCGCAGCCTGTTCTGCCCGCCTGTCTCAATGAACTCGGCGGCGTTATGGCTGCGAATGCCGGCCGTGGTGCGCAATTCGATCTTGCCGGTCATCTGGTAGCCCAGTGCGGTCAGACGTTCTTCATACTTATCGGGAACAAAGCCGCCGCGTATTTCAACAGTGTTCGAATCTGCGCGGAAAAACATTTCAAGGATTCGCGAATTGCGCCGGACAAACACAAAGCTTTTATCGCGCATGATGTTGCTGCGCCGTTCATAGACGATATTAAATATCCCCTTGCCCTGATAGGTCAGCTGCTTGACGCCGGAATCGCGTTTCAGGTCGGCCAGAACCTTGGCAACCCGTTCCTCTTCCTCGTCGGCATCAATTTCTTCGTTCAGAAGGGCCTCGGTAATTGTCGGCTGAACCAGAAGCCCGCGATAGCTGAACCGGTAATCGCCATTCTGTTCGACATTAAGATCGATGGTGAAGGCTTCGGGAAGATAACAGCTAACCAGCATCAGGGGCGCTATAATCGCCAACAGAGCCCCACGAGCGATTAATTGGCCCCGATGGGCAGCAACCCTGCGCAACGACGCTACAAGCGCGGAAAACGGGATTTTGGAAATCATGGTCATCGCAGCGTCATCCTGACTTTGGGGAGCTTGATCAAGCTTGCCTGTCAGGCGCAATGGCGTCAACCGTTGCATCACGTTCCGATTCTTCAAAAGGATTCGGGGGTGCACTGCGATAGGACGCTGATTCGCAAAAAGAAAATCGAATTGCACAGAAACGCAAAAAGCCGGCACGAAGCCGACTTTTGCAAGAATGGTGGGTGATGAGAGATTCGAACTCCCGACCCTCTCGGTGTAAACGAGATGCTCTAACCAGCTGAGCTAATCACCCGTATTTTGATGCTCCGTTTTGCGGAAGCGGGCGGAACATAACATGCTTTTTTGAAAAAGCAATGCCGGTGACGCTCGTCACCGGCATTTTTTTTCAGAACATCGTCAAACTTAGTTGACGGCGTCCTTAAGACCCTTGCCAGCCTTGAATTTAGGCTGTTTCGATGCCGGAATGTCGATTTCTTCACCGGTGCGCGGGTTGCGACCTTTTGAAGCAGCGCGAGCAGCGACAGCGAAGGTACCGAAACCGACGAGACGAACTTCGTCACCGCCTTTGAGAGATTCGGTAATGGAATCGAAAACAGCGTCAACGGCTTTAGCAGCGTCTGCTTTGGACAGATCGGCTTTAGCAGCTACACTTCCAACGAGATCGTTTTTATTCACTTCCTGGCCCCCTTATTGGACGTTCGGAGTTATGAGGAAATTTGGTTTGCCCCAAACCTGTTGCATCGGCAGTGTAAGCAGGTAGCCAACATCCCGTCAATGCGACAGTCGCAGTTTTCTGCGGTTTCGAACGTTTTTTTGATTTTTTTCGCCTTTACAGCAACACGGCTGTGGATCATTGCCGATTCTGGGCCAAAGTTATCCACAGAAAAGGGGGGATGACAGCGCCATCCCCCCTTGAATTCAGACCTTTTTGACGTCAATCAGTGCGTGGTAACACCACCGACTTCCGATTCTTCGCCGTCCTTGGTTTTGACAGCGACGTCATCCACTTCTTCTTCCCACTCGATGGGAACCAGCGGATTGACCAGCGCATGGCTGAGAACCTCGTCAACATGGGAAACCGGAATGATTTCCATGCCACGTTTGACGTTGTCCGGAATGTCTTCCAGGTCCTTTTCGTTTTCCTGCGGGATCAGGACGGTTTTGACACCGCCGCGCAATGCCGCAAGAAGCTTTTCTTTCAAACCACCAATCGCAAGCACACGACCGCGAAGCGTGATTTCGCCCGTCATCGCGACATCCCGGCGAACCGGATTGCCCGTCAGAACCGAAACCACCGACGTCACCATGCCAACACCAGCCGACGGACCGTCTTTTGGTGTCGCCCCTTCCGGAACGTGAACGTGAATGTCACGTTTCTGGAACAGGGTCGGCTTGATCCCGAACTGGGTGGCGCGCGACCGGACAAACGAGGTTGCCGCCTGAATCGATTCTGTCATGACTTCACCGAGCTTGCCGGTGGTTTTCATGTTGCCCTTGCCCGGTACGGTGACCGATTCAATCTGCAACAGATCGCCGCCGAATTCGGTATAGGCCAGACCGGTAACAACACCGACCTGATCTTCGCCTTCGGTTTCGCCATAACGGAACTTGCGAATCCCGGCATATTTGCCAAGCGTGCGCGGCGTTACGCGAACGGTTTTCAGGTTCTCAAGCATGATGCGCTTGGTCGCCTTACGGGCAAGCTTTGCCAGCTCACGCTCAAGGCTACGCACACCGGCCTCTCGGGTGTAGTACCGGATCAGATCCCGCAATGCGTCGTCCGAAATGCTCCACTCGCCTTTTCTCAGACCGCTTTCCTTGACCTGTTTCGGGATCAGGTGGCGCTTGGCGATTTCAACCTTTTCATCTTCGGTGTAACCCGAAATCCGGATGATCTCCATACGGTCGAGCAACGGCTGCTGCATGCGCAGGCTGTTGGCAGTCGTCACGAACATCACATCCGAAAGATCGTAATCGACCTCAAGATAGTGGTCGTTAAAGGTCGAATTCTGTTCCGGATCAAGAACTTCAAGCAACGCCGAAGCCGGATCGCCGCGGAAATCCGAACCCATTTTTTCAATCTCGTCGAGAAGGAAAAGCGGGTTGGAATATTTCGCCTTTTTCATGCCCTGGATGATTTTGCCCGGCATGGAACCGATATAGGTCCGGCGATGACCCCGAATTTCAGACTCGTCACGCACCCCGCCAAGCGACATGCGCACGAAGGTACGACCGGTCGCATTGGCAATCGATTTCCCAAGCGAGGTTTTACCAACGCCCGGAGGACCGACAAGGCAGAGAATCGGGCCTTTGACTTTTTTGACGCGCGCCTGAACGGCAAGATATTCAAGGATGTGTTCCTTGACCTTTTCAAGACCGTAATGCTCCTTGTCGAGCACCTTCTTGGCCTTTTTCAGGTCAAGCGAAACCCGCGAACGTTTGTTCCACGGAATAGACACCATCCAGTCAAGGTAGTTGCGCACCACGGTGGCCTCGGCGGACATCGGGCTCATATTGCGCAGTTTCTTAAGCTCGGCCTGGGCTTTTTCCTTGGCTTCCTTCGGCATCTTGGCCTTGTTCAGCTTCTCTTCGATTTCAGAAGCTTCATCCTTGCCATCTTCGCCCTCGCCCAGTTCCTTCTGAATGGCTTTAAGCTGCTCGTTCAGATAGTACTCGCGCTGGGTTTTTTCCATCTGGCGCTTGACGCGGTTGCGGATTTTTTTCTCGACCTGCAAGACGCCGATTTCCGATTCCATGAAACCGAAAATGCGTTCCAGACGATCCCCGACGAGGGTGGTTTCCAGAAGTTCCTGTTTCTCGGAAATCTTGAGCGACAGATGCGACGCCACCGTATCGGCAAGCTTCGCAGGCTCTTCGATCTGATTAACCGATACCAGAACTTCTGGCGGTATCTTCTTGTTCAGCTTGATATACTGTTCGAACTGGGTCACGACGGAACGCGCAAGCGCTTCAAGCTCGCTATCGTCCTCATCCGCTTCCTCACGAACAGCGGCATAAGCCTGGAAAAATTCAGGATTGTCGACGAAACCGGAAATCTCTGCACGCTTGCCACCTTCGACAAGCACTTTGACCGTCCCGTCCGGCAGCTTCAGAAGCTGCAACACGGTTGCGACAGTACCGATTTCGTACAGATCCTTGAACGACGGATCATCAAGACCCGCGTCTTTCTGGGTAACAAGCAGAATCTGCTTGTCTTCGCGCATTACATCTTCAAGTGCGCGCACTGATTTTTCACGCCCGACAAACAGCGGAACAATCATGTGCGGGAACACTACGATGTCGCGCAACGGCAGTACCGGGTAAATTTCGCCACGCGCCAATTCAACCATTATGTTCTATTCCCTATTCTGAGCCAAAACGTTGCTGGGGTCCTGCCATAGGCCCCGCCAGTAACGCGAACATTCAAAAGATAATCTGAAATCCCCGCACCGCAATAGGATGCCGGTGCGGGATCAGAAATCAGGCACTGTGTTCGACACCTTCACGTCGTTCGGCATGGATCAGCAAAGGTTTTGCCTTTCCTTCGACGACATCACGGTTGATCACGATTTCCTCGACGCTTTCAAGGGTCGGCAGATCAAACATGGTATCAAGCAGGATACCTTCCATGATTGACCGCAGGCCACGCGCACCGGTTTTACGCTCGATCGCCTTTTTGGCGATTCCCACCAGCGCATCAGGCTGGAAGGTCAGTTTCACGTCTTCCATATCGAACAGACGCTGATACTGCTTGATAAGCGCGTTTTTCGGCTCGGTCAGAATCTTGACCAGCGCATCCTCGTCGAGGTCTTCAAGCGTTGCCAGAACCGGCAGACGACCGATGAATTCCGGAATAAGGCCGAATTTCAACAGATCCTCAGGCTCGACTTCGCGCAGGACTTCGCCGGTACGACGGTCTTCGGGGCTGCGGACATCCGCACCAAACCCGATCGCACTGCCCTTGCCACGCTGCGAAATCACCTTATCCAGACCAGCGAAGGCACCGCCCACGATGAACAGGATATTGGTGGTGTCGACCTGCAGGAATTCCTGCTGCGGGTGTTTACGGCCACCCTGCGGCGGAACCGATGCAACCGTACCTTCCATGATCTTCAGAAGGGCCTGCTGCACACCCTCGCCCGACACGTCACGCGTGATCGACGGGTTGTCGGACTTGCGCGAAATCTTGTCGACCTCGTCGATATAGACGATGCCACGCTGTGCACGCTCGACATTGTAGTCAGCCGCCTGAAGCAGCTTGAGGATAATATTCTCGACGTCCTCACCGACATAACCTGCTTCGGTAAGGGTCGTGGCATCAGCCATGGTGAAAGGCACATCAAGGATGCGCGCAAGCGTCTGCGCCAGAAGCGTCTTACCACAACCGGTCGGACCGACCAGCATGATGTTCGACTTGGCAAGTTCGATATCCTCGTTCTTGCTGGCATGATGCAGGCGTTTGTAGTGGTTGTGAACCGCGACAGAGAGAACTTTCTTCGCATGGCCCTGACCGATCACATAATCGTCAAGAACCTTGCAAATCTCTTGCGGAGAAGGCACCCCGTCAGCCGATTTGACGAGATGGGTTTTGTGCTCTTCGCGGATGATGTCCATGCAAAGCTCTACGCATTCATCACAGATGAATACGGTTGGACCGGCGATGAGCTTGCGAACCTCGTGCTGGCTCTTTCCACAGAAAGAACAATACAGAGTGTTCTTGGAGTCCCCGCTATTCGATTTGCTCATACAAACCCCAATTACGTTTGACGTTATCTTTTATCGCCATGTTAGCCGGTAAACGATACCGATCTCAACGTTTAATCTGCGCTTATCGGCCATATGGCCACATGTTTGATATGGGAGCGCACCCAAGGATGCGAAACCCCTGTTCATTATCACCTGAACGTTATGGAATTTCGCATGTTCCAAACAATGTCACAGAACCTACTTATACGTCCTGTCTATGACCTGAGGATGAATGTGCGCAAGCCATAAAAAAAACGCCCCGGCAAAACACCGGGGCGTTTTCATCGGATCGTTATGCAACGATCAATCTTTTTTCGCATCAGACTCCGGCTTCGGACGCGACGTTACCACCTCGTCAATCAGGCCGAATTCCTTGGCCTGATCCGGGGTAAGGAAGTTATCACGCTCCATCGCGTCTTCAATCGTCTTGAGATCACGGCCGGTATGTTCGACATAAATCTCGTTAAGACGCTGACGCAATGCCAGAATTTCGCGGGCATGGATTTCGATATCCGATGCCTGCCCCTGGAACCCGCCGGACGGCTGGTGAATCATGACGCGCGCATTCGGCAGGCAGTAACGCTTGCCCTTTGCACCGGCCATCAGCAACAGCGAACCCATGGAAGCCGCCTGCCCCATGCACACCGTGGAAACATCGCAACGGATGTACTGCATGGTGTCATAGATCGCCAGACCCGACGTCACAACCCCGCCCGGGGAGTTGATATAAAGCGAGATATCCTTGTCCGGGTTTTCCGATTCGAGATGCAGCAACTGCGCGCAGATCAGTGACGACATGCCGTCATGGACCTGGCCGTTGATGAAGACGATCCGCTCCTTGAGAAGACGGGAAAAGATGTCATAGGCCCGTTCACCACGACTGGTCTGTTCAACCACCATCGGCACGAGCGAGTTCATCTGTGCTTCAATCATCGACTGCAATCTCCTTGCTGCATCCTAAACCGGTATGTCGGACGGATTACTTCTCTTCCGATTTATCGGCTTTTTTCTTGGCAGCCGGCTTCTTGTCAGCAGATTTCTTGGCCGGAGCCTCTTTGTCTGCATCTTTTTTAGCCGATGCCTTCTTGGCAGCCGATTTCTTCTTCGGAGCTTCGTCTTCCTCTTCCGGTTTCAGAAGATCTTCGACCGAAACGGTCTTGTCTTCTACCTTGGCGAGTTCGACGATGTAATCCACGACCTTGTCTTCATATACAGGGCCCTGAAGCGCCTGCAAGGCCTGGGGGTTATTTTTGTAGAATTCAATAACCTGCTGTTCCTGACCCGGATATTTCTGGGCCTCGGCAACAAGGACCTTGTTCACGTCTTCCTGGGTAACCTGGATTTCGTTTTTACGGCCGACTTCTGCCAGAAGCAGACCAAGAAGAACACGGCGTTCTGCGATTTCGCGGAACTCGTCGGTCAGTTCTTCTTCGGACTTGCCTTTGGTCTCGTCATCTTCCTGACCCGCCTCACGTGCCTGTTTGATCTGGGCAATGATGCCTTCCAGCTCGTTCTCGACCAGACTGGTCGGCAGTTCGAAGCTGTGGTTTTCGGCCAATGCATCAAGCAGCTGGCGTTTCAGTTTCTGACGGGCAACCGATTCGTACTCGCGACCGAAATCCTTGCGGATTGCGTCTTTGAGGGCGTCAAAGCTTTCCTGACCGAGTTTCTTGGCGAGTTCATCGTCAAGAGCAGCCGGTTTCTTTTCCTTGATTTCCTTGACAGTTACGTCGAACTCGGCATCTTTGCCTGCAAGTTCAGCCGCACCATAGGCTTCCGGGAATTTCACTTTGACGACAACTTCGTCACCGGCATTAACGCCGGTCAGCTGGTCTTCGAAACCTTCGATGAACGAACCCGAACCAAGTTCAAGTTCGTAATCTTCGGCTTTACCGCCTTCAAAAGCTTCGCCGCCGATTTTGCCAAGGAAATCGATGACGACAACGTCACCGGCTTTCGACTTGCGCTTGCGTGCGAGCGGCTCGGTGGTGCCCTGCGCTGCTGCAATACGGTCAAGCGTTTCGTTGACCTTCACATCGTCAAGTTCAACGACTTCGCGGGTCAGCTTCAGCTTTTTGAAGTCCATCGGTTCGATGGCCGGAATGACTTCGACAGCAATGGCGAACTCAAGGTCCTTGCCTTCGTCAAACGAGGTCACTTCGATTTTCGGCTGAACGGCTGGACGCAGGTCATTGTCGTTAAGAACCTTGCCGGTGTTTTCGTTTACAGCGGCTTCGAGAACTTCGCCCATGACAGCCTGGCCATAGCGCTGGCGCAGCAGTTTCGCCGGAATCTTGCCCGGACGGAAGCCCGGCAGGCGAACCTGGTCTTTGATCTCGTCGAGTTTGGCGACGACTTTTTCTTCGATCTGAGCGGCGGGCACAACGACTTTGAACTCGCGCGCCAGGCCTTCGTTTTTGGTTTCAGTAACCTGCATAGATAACTCTTTTGCTTGGTTCGAATAATGTCCGTTACGCGACGCAGTCCGGACCTCAGAAAGTCAATATGACTAAACGAATATGCATCCTGGTCTTAATTTATGGTCAGCTTATGGTACGGGCGAAGGGACTCGAACCCCCACGGATTGCTCCACTGGAACCTAAATCCACTTCTAAAGATGGTACGGAAGAAGGGACTCGAACCCCCACGCCTTGCGGCGGCAGGACCTAAACCTGCTGCGTCTACCAATTCCGCCACTTCCGCTTTTGCACCATTAACACCATTTTGCACCCGAATTTCACCTTATTTACTCCTCGGGCACATCCACTGGACAACGCTGGATATTACTACCCTAATTGCCCCGGTAGACGCGGGTGTATAGCCTTTCTGTTTTACGTGGTCAATGCCTTGAGACAGGCTTACTTGTTCGCCTCTATGTTAGCCTGTGTCCGCACATGCAGGCCCATGTTCATTTCAGCAGCGTCTCCTTCGTTGTCCACGATGGATCGAATGCTTTCCATGTCGGTAGGCATCATGTGGGAGTAACGGCGGGTCATCTCTAGGGTCTTATGGCCCATCCAGTATTGCAGCTTAAACAGGTTGCTCTCTTTTCGGGCAATACGACTGGCGCATGTATGACGGCAAACGTAAGGGATAAATTCATCATCCCCTGAGAGGCCCATCAACTCCTTTGCCCTATCCCATGTCCACCTTAACCATGCGTTATCATGAGGGAAGACACGATCATTTGCGCTCAGACTGGCGCACCGCTGCTCAAAGATCGCTAGGACACGCTTGGACATCAACAAGGTTCGGATGGTGCCGTTCTTTGTACCCTTACCGCCCTTCCCTTTGATGGTCACAGCTCTGTCTGCGAAATTAACATCTGAATAGCGTATCGCCCACAACTCGGAGTTACGCACCCCGAGGTCTATCATACATTCGATAGCCTGAGCATGATCTTCTCGCCCGAGCACGTTACGTAGGACATGAAGAAGCTGACGCTCCTCCTCGTAACTCAACTCACGCTCACGGATGTTATTTTCCTCAAACCTTGTCGGGAAATCGGGGACCACAGTTAACCCCCCTTGTTTGAAAGCAAACTTCAGTAATTTCGAGAGTGTCGAGAGCTTCCTGTTGATCGTCGCATTTGATTTGCGAAGCGCGATAAGCGAGCGCACGTAGCCATTGATAGCAGCTTTGTCGATTGCCCCTATCCGTGTGGACATCCCGAAGTGCTTCCCCACGTCCCTTGCCTGCATTAGCAGGTGATCGCGGGATTTAGCACCTCCCCACCCGTCGGGTGATGGATGCTCATAGCACTGTTCCATCGTTTCTACATAGGTCCATGTGCTTGCCACTTGTGGGATGCTTGAAGCCACACTAAGCCCGTCTTCTGAGCCTGTCAGAAGTCTCCGCTTGGCTGCGGCACGGTCCACTTCAGCATCGGCTATCGTTGCCGCTGTACCAGAAAGCCTCTGACCGTTCACCATGAGTGACCAACGGTACGTCTCACCCCTTTGGGTAATACCTTTTGGAAGCTTTTGCTTGGTCATTTAATTTTCCCTCCAGTGTCGTTCAGGATAATCAGGAAGCGGCGAACCATAGCTTCACCAGTGCGTGACAGGACCACTATGTTACGTCGCCAATCGTTCGGATCACTTGCAGTTTTGATGAAACCCAAACCCGGCTTTCCGTGCCTATCCGTGTCGCTCAAAGCTTGGATATGCCGGGAAGCTGAGGATTTAGATAGCTTGAGCTTCTTTTCGATGTCTGCATAGGTCACCGGCTCCTTGCTCGTAGCGATCATTACAAGGATCGAGATGCGGACAGCAGGTATCTCGGTGGATAGCTTCCGCATCTCCTCCAAGGCATTCAAAAAGTTCTCCAAAGTCTGGTTCATGATTTACTTCCCTTTCTTCTTTTAGTCGGCACCAAGAAGTCAGAATGAACCGCCACCGCCCCCAAAGTATTTCAACCTCGCCGGGGTGCAATTCATGGTCGTATTTCAACCATTTAGCATGTACGGATCGTTCTGCATAGATGGAACCGAGACGTGGGATTTCAAGATAGTGATACTTCATTCAAAACTCGCGTTATTCATGCACAAAAACATAAGAAGTGCTCGCTACCCGTTTTTCAGGTTTCTTTATGCGGACCTTCATATGCAGTTAATGTGTCGTTAACAACTACACGTAGGGAGTGGTGTTTTTGCTCGTTCTACCGCGAGGTTATTCTTTTTATTAATACGGGAGTTCTTCCGTTACACCTTGGATTGTTTTACGCCATCTTAGGCGAGTCTAAGCCCACCTAAAGGCTACTTTGGGTAGCTTTAACGCTACCTTCTCATATTCTTCAGTATATAAGCATAACCGATGGTCGATATCAGGTATGGTATAGGGCACCAAAGATCGCTGATCCGTAGATCAGGGCAAAGAACAACGCCATGCAAATTAGCAAAGCTACAGCGTCCGCGAGATACTCCCATACTTCAGGCATCTCAGGGTCAAAGCTAACTACGCTTGTGTCACGCTCAAAGCTAACTGCGCTCGCCTTTCCTTTTTCCAGCTCCTCATTCATGCCGCACCTGCCTTGACGTACCTGTCATGGAAACGTTCAAAAGACATAACCTCAAGGCTATCGTCCGGTTTACGAACGATATACAGACCCTCGTAAGTGTAAGGTTCAGTCATGATCTCAATGGTGTTTTTAGCGACGATGATGATCCTCATTTTCGGAGGGTTGATATCAATGTTAAGCGTAAAGGAGGTCAAACGAGAGACGATGGTTTGGACTGCCCTACTAAAGAAAGCGACGTGATCAACAGGATGTGTCGCTCCTAAAATATTAGGGATTGGTTCAACATGGGTGACATCGACCATTGGTGCATCTGATTTGAGGATGTAACGCCCGCTTTTACTCATGCCGCTTTCTCCTGATCCTTGAGCGCCTCACAGCGATCCAGCCAGTCATGTTTAAGCGTCACCGATTGAGTACCCACCTGAATGCAGTTTTCAAGGAACCACGGGCAGAACTCCCAATCATAACAGCCGGTGAACTTATCATCCGTCCGGGCGATTTCGATCCCTAGGCACACAGCGGCCAAGATGTTTTCATTACGGAGTTCGTTGCGCAGATCAACCGTGCCGAAATCCCGGTGATACTGATCGAAATCCTTATAGTTATCAGGTCGCGTTTCGCGCTCTCCAAGGTAGCCATCAATGTAAGCTTCCCAAAGGTTCTGCGCCGCTTCCACGAGACAAGAAAAGCCAGGTGCATCTTGACGGATCAAAGCCCGCTTAACGCCCGGATCGGTGTAATAAATCGTGTGGTTTGAACGGGTCATTTTCAGGATTTCCCTAACTTCTTCGCCGCAAAAGCGCGTTTTGATTTGAGGATCATATCTTCAAGGTCTGCAAATTTGTCCGGGTCAAAGCGACGGCGGTTGTCCATGTGCCAAATCTCAATGAGAATTTTTGCGGCTCCATGTGAAAGGTGGTTCGCTACGCGGATTTTGTTTTCTTCGTCCAGCGGCTCTATGCCTTCAGTTACCGCCTGTTTACAGCGGTCGCGGACAAATAAAGCGGCCTGCAAATCACAAATTTCCCGAAGGTATGCGGGGTAGAGGATGCGAAGTTTATTCTTCCGGTCTTCCCTCGCCATGTATTTAGAGACCCGAGCGACCACCTTTGAAACCTCTTGGGTGAACATCCGGGGCGTAAGTCCATAGAATTTAGGTTCGGACATTTGGTTGATCTCCTTTCGTTAAAGCAAAGCATTCATCGCGACCACGGCAGGTCATCCCGTGGCCGTCATAAAGGCTTCTTTGCGTTGCACTTGTGGAATACATCAGGCCAAATAAATCAGGCCGTCATCGCCCAAATACGGGGTTTGATCGGGGAAATCGGTACAATGGCCGACCAGTTCTCTTAGGGTGTCGCCGCAATCCCCCCATCTGCGCTCCCAAAAGACACCACCAAGACCGCGACGGGTTAACCAGAAGTCATGACCGGCTTGGTTCTGGAGGTCGTAACCATGTTCATCATGGGCCAATTCAAGCGGCTCTTTGGCCTCAAGTTGGAACCGGGCACAATCGGTCAAGATGCGGTCCACGGTTTCCGGGGCGAGGTCTTCAAGGCATAAATCCTTGTCTTCAAATTCCTCAGTCTGTTCGATATCCGCCCAAAACATCGCGGTCACATAGGCCGTGACAAAAGGATCAGCTTGGAGTTTCTCGCGGTTGTCATTGGTCATCAGCTACCCCCAATTCTTCTTCGAAAAGTTCGATAGCTTCTTCTTTTGAGAAGTCGAAGTAACGGCGTGTCTCCAAGCTACCGTTAATTTCTTCGCTTATCACCCACGCGCCCGACGGGAACGCCTGCTCTATAATCATTCCTCAATACTCCTGATCGAATAAGCCAGATTTGAAATCGTAAAGGCGACCGGGGAGACCAGCTTCAAGCGGCCCATAGACCGCGCAAGGTTGCTCTTGGCGTCTTGAAGGTGACTTTCGGCTTGCTCCCGGTTGATTGCGGTGATCTCAAGGTCAAACGTGACGTGTGCATGGAAGGTTTTCATTTTGAGACCCTCCTAGCCGCTTCCCTTCGCTCATAGTTCATCATTGCCGTGATACGCTTGCACACTGACAAGTCGATGTATCCTTGACCTTCAAGTTCTTTAGTCAACTTGGACACAAGCGCCTGATCGACCGTTTTGGTCATATCCACTGGAACCGTGAGGCTGATAATCTCAACCCGATCAGCGGCCCCATGTTGCCCGATGCGTTCGTAGGTCGTGAGTTCGTACCCAAGACGATCAGCCGGAAGCGTCGGGAAGATAGCGACAAGTTGCCCTTTGAGGGGTTCTTTGCGCCACTTACGGAAGATTACAGGGGTGCTCATACTTCACCCCCGTCTAACCGAAAGTGAACCGAGGCTGTATCTGGACCTGATCCCTTTAGGGATTTGGAAAGGCATACATAGTCAACGTAATCGAGACCCTTGAGAGCCTCATAACGATGTAACGCCTCATTATAATCCTCAAATCGCTCAAAATGAGACGCCCCGCCTCCGATACCCGGCAAGGTGTCTTGTACCCATGACACGACGTATTCTTTACCCTTGCTCATGCTGCATCCTCCAAGTCGCCATTATCCAGAAGACCCTCACACGCCAGTTGATGCATAAGAGCCTGCCCCAAGCGAAAACAAGCGTCGGCATAGGTCAGTTCGCTATGCACTTCTTTCCCGTAACGAACGGCGAAACCTTCCGGCCTAGCCTGTTGCAACGTCACAAGATCAGATTGAAAGCAAATGACGTGATCACGTTCCGGTGCATCCGTTGTCATGCTCTCTGTGAAGTAATGAGACATGCTCAAATCTCCTTTGTTGGCTGGCTTCATCAGGGCCACGGAACCACCCGTGACCGACCAAAGCGCGGGGCTTATTGTTGCTTTTGGTGCGCTTTTGGTTTCGCTTTACGTTCCACTTGTGGGATGCTTTAGGCGGACTAATCGCGGAAAATGGCCTTGTTACCGTCCGGGAGGTCTAGGACTGTATAGACGTGCTCCAAGTCCCGCGCATAAGCTTCATAGTCGAAATATTGCTTCACTTCTTGCGGGATGTTCTCGTTATCAAGTAGGTATTCATCCGCAAATTCTTCCGCCCAATCCTTGAAGCTTTCCGCCTTATCAACAAGGGCGTCTTCGAAGTCAGATTGACTTGGCATGTCCCCGCCTTGGTTACTCCACCACGCAAGGTATGCGTCCGCTTCTTCGCCTAAATCTTCTAGAATTTCCGCGAGTTCAACCACGAGAGACAGGGGCGAATATTCCTTGATATTCCCGTCAAACCCTTCTGTGTCTGCAATCATCCATTCCTCGCCAGACGGCCAAGCTTCAATAACCTTCGCTTCGCGTCCCTCGCAATGGTGACATTCGGCCAAGAGGTCACCCGGCTTGACTGGCTGGCTTGTGGTTTCCTTGAAGGTCTCACCACATGCACATTCAGCTTTAAACCCGGTCACGTTCGGCTCTATACAGCCCCGCAAGATATCAATCACTTGATCATGGAGACTGTCTTCTGTTTCCCCGTCTACGTCGATCCAACGACCAACAATTGATCCCGCGTTGTAACTCGCAAGGCATTGCACGAATATTCTGCGATCACTCATGACCTTCACCCTCTTTTTCGATAAGCTCTTGAGCGTCTGCTAGATCACCTTGAAGTTTACCGTGTTGTTCTACTGTCAAACCGTAATATGCGGCTTGATCTTGGATTATCCGGTCCAGTCCTGTTAAAGGCTGTTTCGCATCTTCACCCATGAGCTTGATCTCCTAGCCTCGTTATGAGATATTCGGAGGGACCAAAGGTTAGCTTGAAGCCAACCTTTGGCCTCGTTACGGGTTACTGATCAGGTCTGTTAAGGACCAACTCAACAAAGAGCCTGATCAGTTCCCTTACGAGGAGCCTCAGCAACCAGTGCATAGGCTTTCCCTCCGATGTTCACCCGGCACAATTACCGGGCGGTGACAGCGAGCTATCACGACGCAACCCCTATAGATACTCAGGGCCACGTTTCGGCCTTACTCAAGGGCCCTCATCAGGTGACTGTTTGCGACTTCTTTATTGTTGCTTTTGTGTGGAATATCGCGGTGGTGGATAGGTTCGTTTAACGTTTGTCTGACCGTGCGTTCATAGAAGCATTCCGTAACTTTCGTTCGGTGCGTTCCATCGCGATTATCGGTAAGATGAAAACAGCAAACAAAATCAAACAAAGACCTAGCAATGTGAAAGCGTCTTGCATCTCAATAACTCCTTAGCTTCTCTTCTAGTTCATTCGCTGCATCCCAGTCGGCAACGGCCTTAATCTTGACTTCACATCCTAGCTTGATCAGGTCGCGCTTTTCGCGTTCTGCTTGGGTCTTGGTTTCGACCACCTGATCAAGTTCCGGGTATTCCCCGCCTGTGATAATGCAATAGAGCATCTCAAAGTCTCCTTTGGTTGATCCACATGACTAAGGCCGGATAACCAGCCTTAGCTGTCTAGATCATTTGGAAACGTCATATTCACGATGTTAAAGAGCGTTGCTTGTGTCAGGGCCTTAGCGGCCTCTTGTTGGTCTTGGGTCTTAGTGCCGGTGTCGGGTTGTTTCCCGTCGTTGTTGAAATCTTTATACATCCCACTTTGGCGATACACAATAGATTTTTTACACCAAATACAACTTTTTTACATTTCTCGCAGAAATCCTAGAGTTTAGCAGGGTATTTGTAGGTGTTTTAGTTCACCACAAGCGACTTCAAGCCTCTTACGGCCCACTTATGAGATGTAATCCTTAGATGCATTGTGTGGGCTTCTGGCGGACTTGTAGAGGGCTTTAGGTGGTATGAGGTTGGTCTAAAGGCAAAATGAACAGATGATAAGAAATTGTTATGTTATAACATAACAGAAAAATTAGATCGGGATCGACACTATAAGACAGCATCAAGCCACCCATAGCCCACATCAAGCCGTCATAAGGTGTAACTATGGATACACAATCCAGTGGACTATGAGAGTAACCAATGGTTTCCCGTGGCGTGGTGCAAACATAGGTGTAAAGACAGCCCCCACCCCGTCCCTTTGCGCCTTGGCCGCGTCATATGAGGATGAAAAGAGGGCCACCCCCAAGGGGGGAAGTCGCCGTTCGGGCCATAGCGTATACCCATTCAGATTTTTGACCCAAAAACACCCGCAGCCCCACTTCAAGTTGACAGCAAGCCGACAAGAAGTTTACTTCAAGACAGCATCAAGCAAACATAAGGTGGCTCTATGAAGGTTCTTTTGGTGGTCCTGGCGTACTTGCACTCAGGTGGTGTCGGCGGGGGAATTTCTATGGATGTGGAAACGAAGGAACTACCAAACATGGAGACCTGCGTAGCAGCCGGAGAGGCTCTAAGGCAGATGTCAGCCAAGGGCATTCAATATAGCTGCGTACCGATCTCTGAGAAGTAAGCATGAAGACCCTAAAGAGACTTCTGGATGACTTCCTCGGGACTGAAGGTGGGCCTGAAGAACAGCTTCTTATGGACCTCAAGCGTCTCGGGGTAGCACCTGATCCTTCATCGTTTAATGGTCCGTTGGACCTTGATGGTATGGGAAGGGTCGAAGGTGATACTAGCCCGGAACGTGAGGCCCATAAGGAGATATTCAAGCGAGCTATGCGCAGGTACGCCATAGAGAAAGGCGATCCTGTCATGCTGGCAAGGGTGGATAGGAAGGGTAGCTGACCTTGAGTAGGCTTGGAGCGATTTCAAGCAGACTATAAGCTATACTATAAGTGTTTTACTTGGGGTCTTCTCTTAGGTGCAACCTAATTGAAACCCCAAGTAAATCAAGAGGATAAGGGAGAAGCCTAATAGGCCCCTCCCCGATCACTTTAGCTGGCAGCAATAGCCGCTAGTTCCTTGAATAACTTAGCAATTCCTTCATCCGAGGAATGGCTCACGATATCCTTCACACCATCGTTGAAGACAATCCGTCCATGGCCGTCACGTGTCACAGTCATGCGGGTTGCTTTGTAGGAGGTGCCGCTATCGGTGGTCACACCAATCTCGATAGTCTGTGCTCCCGGTACGGTATAGGCAGTCATTTAGTTTCCTTTGTTCAATATTCTTCGAACCAGCCACCGTCACCATCGGAGACCATAGAGGCTTGTTCAAACGTCATGCCGAGGGCAAGGCGATCAATGGTCAGCACTGGTGACCCTGTGAAAGCTTGAAGTTCGGCTTCGAGAATTGCTTCTTGTCGATCTTGGATGACCTGATCTTCATCAAGGCCCATCTGTTCGACCCAATAGGCCACCGCTCCCGCAAGAGCATCCAATCGGTCATCATGGGCCAGCGCCCCGCGATCCTTCGTGATGCGGCTCATTTGATAGAAAAGCTGCATCTTCAGGGCTTTCTCAGCCGGATAGTCGCGGGTCGATGCCATATCATGCTCAATCACCTTGGGATCAACGATCAGACGGTGCTGGTTCATGACAGGCTCTAGGGTATCAATGATCCGCAGCTCTTTCTGCTTATTGGATCGGACTTCTTCAATCGAGCAAGGGTAGATGCGCTGGAGGTATGGCTTGAGAAGTTGATTGAACATCCCGTCACCGAAGTTACTTTCAATGACGATCACATTTACAGCCTCACGCTTTGCAATGTTCGCCAGCGCGATCATGGTTTCTTCGTCATAACCTCCCCGGAGACCGCCAGCGGCAGTCACATAGAGATAACCGTTGAGCATCTTGACGACGGCATAACCAGTTTCATCTGAGCCTCGCCCGGATGGGTCGATGAACATGATTGCGCCCTGATAGGGCAACCAGTCGCCCATTGTCACAGCCGGTCGATAATACCGATCACCGTTGAGGCCGACACAGTTGAGGTCCTTGAGTACATACTGCGGATCAGCAGACCAGATGACCTTCTCAGGGACAGCCTTGTCGTTGAGGCTCATGACGATAAGTTCGGTAAGCTTCAGCGGGTAACGGTCTTGGTCAGACAGTCGTGTATCAAGCATGAACTGAAGGGCAAACCCGGAGCGACCATAAGATGCTTCACGCTCCATGAGGTCTTCCGCCGAGAACCGCTTGGGGTCCGTAGGCTTCAAAGCCAACTTCGGGTCAGCTTCAAGCTTCTCCAAGAGACGTGGAGCCAATCGGGAGCCGTAGACAGTCCCTAAAGCTGTTGCAGCCGGATACCGCGCAGGCCAGATACGGACCTCATACCCACGCTCGGGGAGCTGGTTGTAAAGGCTGTCCTCACATTGCGGCGTCCCAAGATAGATAATGCGGCCACCCGGCTTCAGAACTGCGTCAAACTCTTTCACGCGCTCAGAAAGCTTGTCCCGCATCCCTTGGGTCTCGGAATTGTTCGGGACCTCCACGTCATCGGCGATGATCACGTTTGCACGGGAGCCGGTGAGCTGTCCGAAGATACCAACGGATTTGACCGAAGGTGAGTGGTCAGCCTGCGAGGGTCCAACATCGAATGCGATCTTGGATTGCCGCTGGTCACTTTTGGGAAGCAGGTGGTTTAGGAGAGGCATCTCGGCAATGAGACGCAACGTAAAGGTCGAAAATTGGTCCGCACGTTCTTTGGATGCGGATACGACCATAATCTTAATTTGTGGATCACGGAGAAGCAGCCAGATAACATAGGCGCTGGTGATCCATGATTTACCGACACCACGGAAAGCCTCAATGATTGAGCGCCGTGGGCCATGTTGCAGGAAGTCGGCAATGTCGTATTGAACTGGTGTGGGGTGAGGAAGGTTTAGCTGCAACCATACGAGAAGCAGGAAGTACCTGAAATCCTCGAAGATGCGCCATTGGTCGGGTGGAAACTCTTTGCGCCACCACCCGGCTTTCTCTGCACTCATGCAGGGGATGTCTCCATAAGCCAGCCAGAAGCCCCAAGAGAAGCTCTCAGGGTTTTCGGAAGGCAGACATAGCTGGAGGACCTGAAGACGCTAAGAGCGACTCCTGGGCGGCTTCTGGAGGGTGTTAGTTGTAGGGGATTTCGTCCGGCAGATCGTCCGGGATGCTACTTACCAGCTCACCAAACGGGCTACCTTTCTTCGGAACATTGTCGATGCCGTTGTCTTTGAGGAACTGGCGGACAACGTTAAGGTCAGATGCGGTTGCTTCGCCTGACGTAACGCGCTTCAGAAGGTCTCGGGCAAGTCCCTCATGAAGCTGTTCTAGGAGTTCATCAAGTTTACCCATTAGTGTCCTTTGATTAGTTCGGGAAGTTGGCTTGCGGCTGCGCCTACTCCGGCTGCAAGCCCTACAAGCCATACCTTCCATCGCTCCAAGCGCCCGATGCGCTCCGAGTGGTTATTAAGCCGATCATCCTGTTCACGGGACTTCCCGTGCATGGCATCAAGTTTACCTTCGATCCGGCCAAGCATGAGATACACAGGGTTGTCGTTTGATTGATCAGACATTACGCAACCGTCCCCTTGACTTTCCAGACAAGGACGCGGAACGGTAGTGGACCGGGCACACCTGCCGCGATCTGAAAGGCTTGACTGGTCACGGTACTGTCCCTTTCGTTTTATGCACGAGCACACGACAAGGCACTGATGTCAAGCCAGCCCCACCATATCCGTGAAGACCTCCGCACGTAGGGCTTGTGCCCACGCAAGCCGAGCTACCTGTCTGCACTATGATCTGATCTTCGACTTGACCTGCCACCACCCCATAGCCGCCGTTACCTGTAATGTAGGCCCACCCCGGATCAGCCCAAACGCCACCCACAAATACCTCCACGCGACAGTTAACACGGCTATCCGCAAACGGGTTAGCCTCTACGTAACGGTTTGGTGAAACTACATTTGCCGGTGAAACTTCACTCCCACCATTCGGATAAATGATCGTGAAATCGGTTTTCGCGTCTACTGCGTCGAGCTGACGCTTCGTGACCGCTTCATCTTCCAGCACGGCGTCACCCGCAAGCCGCAATGGGCCTTCCATAAGGTCACCAGATTTGGAAACACCTTCGGCACCGGAAGTCAGAATGCGTACCGGGTGAAACGCTTTGATAGCGAACCGAACCGCCTTGTTCCTTGGGCGGGTTTCGTCACCTGTACGGGCACCGGGTGAATTGGAGCTATCGAAATCCGCTTGGTATTTCACGCGGCTGTTGGATGAACCGTCAGCAACGACACCAAGGCTGGAAAAGGTAAACGCGCCTACACCTACCTGCGACGTGCCATTCGGCAACATTAGCGTTCCAATAGAACCGGTGATCTGTTGCATCTGATCAAGTTGCTCGGAGCCAACCGGATAAGCATCACTGGCCCCGCGTAAGAACCACTCGCGGAGGTCCGGCAGGTTGAACGTGGTGGAACCATCACCAGCACCCCAAATCGTGCCAAGATAGGCGAAAAGGTCCGGGTACGTCGTCCGGCTCACTTCCGACCCATCACACCACAACAGGCCATTCGGGAGCGTGTTACCCGCCATCGGGATAACTTCCCCGATGTAACCGTTCGCAACACGGGTAAGGAGACTGTCAATCTCACCACTGGAATAGGTAGACGCCACGGCGAACGAGGCGAACGGCTCACAGAAGACTTGCTGTCCAGCTACAAGCGGCTCATGGAACACGAGGCTGATACCATCCGCAGCGGTCATGCCACGGGTATCAATAACGTCGCCGTCAACCACCACCTGATTGAGTTTACCGGGGGTGTACGCCAAGGTATTCCCATAGTCGTCCGGGCCGGTGAACGTGGTCTGGCCTTCGGTTGCCGTGAAGAAGAACGGGCGGGACACGACATTAGCCGATGCGCCAAAGGCAGACGTGACGATATTGTTTTCCACGTCTTTGTCAGTCTGGAAGGTGGCCCCTGCGTTTGTCGCGGTGATCACGTAAGGGTCGGGGAAGCCATCAATGGTATCCGGTGAGACAACCCGAACCTGATTGTTGGTCGTGTCAATTTTCTTGGTGCGCCAATGGAAGGGTTCGCCAAGAATGGTAATGCTCGGCACATTGACGTCAACCGGGCCTGCCGAAGCATCGACCGCAATCATGTTGCCGAGGTTTGCCGCTGTCAGGTTGTAGTTGGAAGTGATGCGGATAACATCATACTTGCCAATCATTTCGACCCAATCTTGGGCCTCCTGTGCGCTGGCTGCGGATGCGAGGGCGTTGGCTTCGGCCTGTCCTTGAGCTGTCTCAGATGCACCCTGAGCCGTCTCAGCGGCTACCTGTGCAGTCTCAGCGCCAATGCGGGCTACTTCAGCAGCAATACGGTCGGCTTCAACAGCGTCAAGCGTCTGGTCAGCATATTGTTTGTTTACTGCATCCGCAGGTTCAACCGGATCGGCAACATTCTGGATACGCTTATCTAAAGCGTCATATTCTCCAGTGGTATCTTCGGCCAGTCGAGAGTTCAAAGCATCAGTCGTTTCTTGCGTGACGAAAAGAAGCTGGTCTGACTGGACGTCAAGGTCACGCTCCTCAAGGTTTGAGCCGTCACGAAAATCTACTTCAGCCTTGTCAATCGGGGTTACACGTCGCCGGAGGACAGGAACGCCCGCTGCCGGTGCCGGGGTGATGGAGATAGAGAAATCTGTGAGCCACTCAAAGCTCACTTCCTCACCATCCACGTAAACTTTGACGTGATCTTTGGCGAGGTACTTGAACGGGATTGTGAAAACGGTCGTTGAACCGTTACCATATCCCAATTCTTCGCTGTATTTGGACATTGCGTCTCCATAAAAAGAGACCGCCCATAGCGTTAGCCACGAGCGGTCCCGGAGTATTCAGTGTTTAAGTCGGTTAGCGGTTCTGGAGGTAATCCTGAGCCGACTTGAAGCCCATCGTGGGCGCGGCCTTCATCTTCATGCGTTCTGCGATGTAGGCGTCTTTGACATTCGAGAAATCAGCTTCATTCATCGCAGTGTTGAAGGCTTTCTGCCGATAACCTTGCACAACGCGCTGAATGAGTTCGCTGGCTTTAGACACATACCCGCGCTCCCGGTCAGTCTCGTTGGCAACTTTGAGAAGCTGCTGGAACTGCGGGTCTTCAGCAAAGGCGTTCAGGTGGTCCGCCAAGCGTTTCCCTGAGCTATCCTTCACCTCGCCTGTGAGTTCCTGCCAGCGGTCATAGAAGGACTGACCAGAAGGTGACTTGAGCTTGGTAAAGTCCAGCGTACCTTCAGTGCGCTTGGGTGGCGTGAAGACATGCTCCATGCCTGCCAGCATTTCACGGACAGGTTCGTCAAGCTGCTTTGAAACGGAGATAGGTGACATCCAGCTTGCAGGCCAGCCAGCCGGACGTTCGACCACTTCACCGAGGATATTACGGCGAGGCTCGACCATGCCGGAAGCGCCGGGAACACGGGCAAGAACACCGTCCATGAGGTCACGGATTTCCTTGATTTCACGGTCCATCGTCAGGTTACTAATGGCCGTTGGCACGTAGCTTCCCATGTAGCGAGCCGCCCACTGCTTTGTCTTCTCAGGATCACCAGATGAAAAGGCTTCCACGAAATTAGAGGCCGACATAAAGACAGCACGGTTCATGAATAGCTCACTCGTCACAGCGCCAAAAGCGCCGACGAACTCACCAATCTCCGTCTCTGACATTTCTCCGCGCATCTGGTGGAAGTCAGCAAGTAGGCCCCAAGTGATAAACCGGGGGTCCATCCGGCTAAACTGGACGTAACTGTCACCAACCTTGATTGAGTAGGACAGCTTGCCACCCATCTCAGCCTGTGTGCGCTCCCGGCCTGTCCCGAGGTTGCCAACAAGCAAACCGTTCTCGGACATGAGCATACCGACGCCCAACGTTGCGCTTCCCATAGCCTGCTTAACGAGGACTTCAGCGCGTTCTTCTGGTGTCCCCTTCATCAGTGCATCCCGGTTACGACGTGCCAGAAGACCGATAGCAGGCATTCGCTCGAAGTTATGGGACAGAAGGTTCATTGGGGTTTTGACGAACGGTAGGGCGATTGTGCGAAGTGCCGGGACATCGGAGGCGAGTTTCTGGATGCTTTTACCGAAACTGTTTGCCGGGAGGTCCTGCTGGAAGGTAACTTCACGCGCATACTGCATCGCTTTGGGGTCGGTGAATGCGCCTGTCTGAGGATCAACACTGGCCTTGACCTTCTTAGCAACGAATGCGCCGATCTGGTCTTTGGTCAGGACACCTTCATCCACCAGCTTCCAAGCCATAGTCGTAGCATCTGAGGTGACTTGGGATCGGTAGGCGATGCCCTTCATGATCTCGTCGGCAGCAGATAAAGCCCGCTGAGGAATACGAACAACCCGCCCAAGAGTTCCCCGGATCGCAGTGCTATCGACTTCGTTGCCGGTGCTGTCCATGAATGTAGCCATCGGGTCAAGAACGGGTTGTTCGCTTTTGAACGTCTTTACCGCGTTACCCATCGGGTTATTGATCGCGACATCATCCCAAACACCCGGCTTACCCAAAGTGCCGTGAAGGACCGACCCAAGATAACCAAAGGTCTCTCGTGAGGCTTGGAACATTCCGGCATAGGAACCACGCAAAGCGCGTACCCCATCAGCACCGGAACGATTAACAAGCGCAACCTTGGCTGCATTTTCAAGTGGCTTGATCAGAATTTCGGTGCCACCTGAAGCCATCCCCAGGACATGAGTTGGGATACCGGATAGGACCGAGTTGCGCCAATATTCGTTGACCACATCCCACGTCTTATGTGTCGCAGCATGGGCTACGAGACGCTTGGCAACGTTCGGACTGTCCTTCCACTGCTTCAAGCGACGTTGGAACTGTTGACGGTCTCCACCATACTTGCGGCGAGTTGAGACCGCTTTCTTGGCTGCGTCTACGGAGTTCTCCAAGTCGGGGAGAAGCGTTCGCGGGTTCTGGAGCGACTGAAGGCCACGCCCTAGATGTGTCGCGACAAGCCCCCGGTCAAACATCGTTTGCTCGATTAGATCGTAGAGACGGTCAAACTCCACATCGTCGGAGGTCTCTGCCGCTTTGCGAAGCATCACAGACACAACAGCGTCGGTCGCTTCGATCCGGGCTGAAACCTCGTGCATGTTCTTCGCGTCCGCTTCAAGACGACTTAGGAGGGCTTCAGGTTCTTGAAGGTAGCTCTCAGCAATCTTCTTAACCTTGGCAGCGGTCATCGTGTCTGAGATAGATGCCGGACGGTACTGCTTCACCATGTCTTCCACGGCTTTGATTGCGCCGTAGGCACGATCCGCATCCCAATCTTTCAGATCAACATCAAGTTCACGGATGATTGCCGGGATATTATCTTCACCTAGACGTTTGGTAACCATCTTAAGCTGTGAAGCATCTACGCCCAAGGCGGTAGCCGCAGCAGCTTCCGGTTCAGTCAGTTTTATTTCAGGCTCCCAATTATTGAGAACCTTCATTTTCACCCGGTCAGCTTCAGGCTTACCTTCCTTTGGGATATTGACAGGAGTTTCTTCTGATCCCTTGAGGATCGTATCAGCTTCTTCCGCTGCTGTTGCCAATACTTCAGCGGCTTCCTGCGGCTTACCTGCCGACCGAAGCGCAGCAGCTTCTTTAGAGCGTTTCAAGCTGTTCCATGCGGCTTTCCCTGCCCCGGTGGCAATATCAAGACCAGCGCCAACCAAAGCCCCCGAAAAGAGGTTCTTCAAGCGCCCTTCAATAACACCATCTTCATCCGAAGTTGCGAACCATTCTTCGACCAGATCAGACTTCTCAGGGAGGATGTCGTTAACGAGGTTGAAGACATTCCCTTCATGTTCATCAAACGCGAAGAAGTCAGCAATACCACCTTGAGACATAGCTCGGAGCATCGCTGGACCTTTACCCGCAGCCCATCCGGCAGCTTTCAAAGCGCGACCCCCACCAGCAAACCCTGTGACGAACTGCGAGACGGACTTGGTGATGCCACCAGCGACCGTATCAGGGTCGTCAATAACTTCATCAAGGCGGACGGCGCTTTCTTCTGCCATAGCACCCTGTTCTTCAGGTGCGGTGATACCCACGGTATCCATGACATCACGTGTCCAAGAGCCGGAAGGTGGAGGTGTGAACTCCACTCCTTCCTCGCCCACCCCAATTGAGCCGAGCGGTATAACTTCGTCCATAAAATCGGCCGTTTCTTGAACAGCCGTAAGCGCCCCGTCAGGAACAGCAGCCGCCATGTCTCCTAAAGTGTCAAGAAGCCCGGCTTCAGGTTGTTCTTCTTGCGGGGCTTGAGCCGTACTTTCTGCTGACTGGAGGAAATTGGAGGAAGCGCCTACCCCAAAACGGGCATCAAACTTGGGGGCAAGCGCGGGGTTATTCTGAAGATACTGAATATCCTCTTGGGTAGGTGCTTGTGTTTCCATTCATTACCTATTGCGCCCAATCAGGTTCACCTGTTGCAGGCTGCTGACCGGGGATGGTGATTGAGGGTCGCCCACCCATGTTCATATCCGCCTGATAGATAGGATCGTCGGTGAGTTCTTTGATGATTTCGTTACGTTTACGACGCACAGCCGCAGGAGATGCTTGGGGATTTTCCATCAGGAAGCTTTGGATTTCGTCCTGATAGTGCATGATTGCTTGGATCACGAGCGTACCGTTGGTTTCCTGCCCCATCGCATCGGCCTTTGAGAGGATACGGCTTATGAAAACCTCTCCTTCATCGGCAGTCTCCTTCACACGCGCCCCGCTGTCTTCGAGCTGCGCTTGGTAACGCTGTGAGGAACTCCAAGTCGAGATAAGGCGACCCATAGTTGGAGCGTCGATCCTGCGATCCTTGATGCTATCCAGAACATCTTGAACCGTCGCATCACCACGGATGATGTCCACTTCAAGCTGACCGGCAGCGGCTACAAGTTCCGGGGTCATGTTCACGTCGGCCTGTGCATTCAACCGCTGAGACCACGCAGACCGCAATGGGGAGACCAGCGGCGCATAGTTCGGGTCGTTCGCAAGTTCTGCCAGAAGCGGCTCATGGTCCTTTCCCGGCTCCAGAAGCACCGCTGAGAGGCTTTCAGCGAACTTCAGGTCTCTTGCGTCTGCGTCCTGCTGATCCTTCTCAGCACGTTCGCGCTGCTTCTGGATATATGGGATGTTGGCCGCGTTGTTCTCCAGCATTAGGCGCTGAAGCTTCCGGTCAGCTATGGCCCACCCACGTGTCATCCGGGAATACTCAAGGCTCTCTGCGTTGGACTGGATGCGGGTAAGCATCTCCTCCATATCGACCTTCGCCTTGCGCCCTTCCGGTGTTTCTCCAAGTGGTCTTCCGGTGCTGTCCTGAATTTCATCAAGTCGCACTACAAGCTCTCGGGCCTGCTGGAAGTGACCGGCATAGGCCAGACTTTCAGCCGCCGTCTTAGCTTCACTCATAACCCAAGAGCCGAACTTCTGGTCTGTGATCCCGAGTGCCCGGAGACCCTCCGTAGCTTTCACAGGGTCGCCGTCACGTAACTCTGCGATCTTCCCGGCGATGTCATCGGTTTCACCGTAGAAGATGTTACCGATTTCCTGCCGACTGGTAGCCTCCAGATTGTCCTCATTGAACTTGGCGCGGGCAGTTACGTGCTGCTGGATAAGCTGCTGTTCAACCGCATTGGCCGAACCTTCGAAACCTCGGAGCCAGTCAACGTCCATCTGCCCTTCACCCAAGTTCTCCCGGATGAAACCCTTGCGGCTCTCGGCCATGTATTCACGGAAAGCGTTGGCAGCTTCAACTTCGCTACCGTATTTCGTGGTAGCTAGACCGGAGGACTTCCAGCCTTCCATGAGTTTCAGATGGTAGTCACTTTGAGCTGACCACTGGCCTGCCTTTTCCTGATAACCCTTGCGGGCAAAGGGAGATGCTCCGACCGGGACATCCCCATCTTCCACTGCTTGCGCCCAAGTTTTGCGCAGTGTGTCAAACTTCAGCGCATAGGTTTCATAATCGCGCTTCTGCTGATCTGCATTTTTCTGCGCAAAGAACTGCTGGAGCTTTGGGTTGAACTCTTGGAGACCTGAAGCCAGCTCCGAGAGGGCATTGGTTTGAGAGGGAGCGACCGGAGCCGCCCCCATTTCTGGTCGGACATAGGTACTGACCGGAGACGCAGTGGGCGATAGTCGCCGCATACCGGGCCGGAATTTAACTTCAGCCATTCGTTGTCCTTGTTAGAAAGAATAATTCCCTTTGTCAGGGTCATATCGCGCATACGTCCCGAAGGCACTAAGAGCACCCCCGGCAAACTGAGCGCCTGCCCCCAAGAGGCTCGGGGTGTTGATCGGCTGCGGGGTGTAGGGCTGAACGCTGTTGATTGCACTTTCCGCCTGAGACCTCATACCGGCGATTTCCCGCTGGCCTTGATCAAAGTCCCAATCAAGCTGCTGGCGGACGCTATCGCGGTAACGGGCTTCCTCGGCGTTGAAGTCGCGCATAAGCATGTCAAAGGACACCCCTGCCCCGTTAGAGCTGGCAACGGCAGTACCTTCCGCCCGCCGACGTTCGCGCTGGATAGCTTGAAGCTCCTGACTGGACGCCTCTTGCGCCTGTCCGAGCTGAATGTTCTTGGTTGCAGCTTGCTCGATGTAGTCTTCATTTACCGCCTTGGCGTTCGCCTCGCGGAAAGCATTATTACGAGCCGCCATCTTTTGTTGATAGCTTGCCTGCTGCTTTGATTGATACATGGAGGAAGCGAGCGATGCTGCGGTAGATAGGGCTGTTGTTGCCAAGCTAGCCGCAAACATCTGTGCAGCAGTCATACTCGCGGTAGTGGCTGCTGTTGTTGCCGCAGTGGTGGCAGCGGTTGTTGAAGCTGTTGCGGCTGCTGTTCCTGCTGCGGCTCCTGTTACTGGACACATGGTTCGATCCTGAAAAATTCGTAGAACAACCTGTTTTCCGGTCCATAGATCACTTCGCGGAATAACGTGAAGCCCATCCAGCGGAGCCACTTTATGTGAACTCCATTGCGAGCATCCACTTGGTTGTAAAGGATTGGATATTGACGGTTTGACTGCCTGACCCACTCCAAGGAGTTTCGCAAGAACGTCATCGGGTACTTCTCAATATCGCTGGTCCCGAGCATCCAGACGCAAGCATTACCGTCCGCATCCGGTACGAGACCAAAGATACCCAAAGGCGGACCATCGCCGTCCACAAGTGCCAGGGCAGGATTGCTTGCAGCGAAGGAAGCGTAAAGCCCTTCGTAAGCAGATGTTCCGCAAGACGCCTTGATCTCCTCCACGTCAGCTTTACGCAGGCGCGGGGCTACCCAATCGACATCTTCAAGCGTTGCAGGTCTCCAATACTGCGTCATCGGCGGCTCCCCAAACGGTAGCTTCGCATAGAGAAGGTCCCTTCCCACTCGGCAGATAAGAAATTACTTGGCAGATATGTGTCGTTGACAAGTTCAATGGTCACTCGGTCATTCTTCGAGAGTACCGGGAAAGTATGGGAACCTTCGGAGAGTGACACTTTGCCAATCTCGGCGCTGTTGGAACCGATCACCTTACCCGTGAACTTGTAGGTCTTCATGTCGCGACCTTGAGCTGTAACTTCAGCCCAAAAGAAGCCGGACTTCGAGAATACGACGGTGAACGTCTGTATCTGCAAACGTCCCGTGCCGATCACGGCCTTACCACCACCCGATGCATCCGCCTTCACATAGATCGTGGAGAAGCGGTAACGCTGTTCATACCTCAATCCGATATAAACTGGAGTGGTAGCGTGATTTCCCCTCACCCGAACGATGTTCCCGGACTGTTCTTCCTTCGTGAGAACAACCCCCGAAGCGATTGGGCTGCTTTCGGTTAAAGGATCATAGTGCCGGGAGACCACCTGAATATCCCCAAGCACAGCATAAGGAAGTTCGTAGGAGGTCGAATTGGTGATTGGATCGTAGGTAACTGAAGGGCACTCAAGGTTCGACACCTTGCGGTCCAGAAGATACATGAAGGGCGCGTTAGGATCGACCGGGCTAGGCTGGACTGGCATCTTGTCAAGGTAAACACCGTCCGCATATTGAGTGACGAAGAATGCTTCACTATCAATGAAGTCCACGTTCAATACGGTAGCTTCAGGCTCAAACTCGAAGAACGACCAAGACGACTGAACCTTCTCATTGCCCTGCCAGAAGAACTTGTAGACGAACACCTTGTTAGGCTCGGTGTCGGTCAGGCAGAACAGGATGTCTTCGTTAGAGGACACAGCCAGCTTCGTTATGCGACCCTTGATGTAGGCAGGGACGTGCGCCGTAATGTCAGCCGCATCGCTAATCTCGGTTTCAGGCATGACGTAGTATTCACGCAGGCCCGCATATTCCCCGCGTGAGGTAGCGAAGAACACTGTCTTACCTGATCCTACCGGCTTCGCCAGAAGCGAACTCTCGAACTCTGTGAGCACTTCAATATCAGGCGGCTCAGAAGCAAGGATCGGGCCTTCAGGAAGCGTGAACTGTGTCTGATCTGAGAACAGCAGCAAGCGTTCATTGAACGGGACAGCATGTTGAAGGATGGAGACCTTGACGTGACTTGCGGCTACGTCCACTACATCGCTGTCAACAATCGTGGTGACGGTGGTTCGGAAGAAGTTGAAGAACTCGCTAGCCTCGCTGAAGATCACGTTCTCGTCTGCAAGGAGACCTAAGCGGTTCTTGTAGAAGAAAATGTCGTTGATCTTGCGATTTATGAACGAGGGATCAGGGTTACTATCTTCATCGCCCGTCTTACGCTCGGCCCAATCAAGGGGCTTGAACTCGAAAGTTCCATCCGCAAGACGGACAAGAGCATGAGGCATATTTGCGGGGTCAATCTTGGTTTGAATACCCGGACCAACGCACTCCTTCCAGACGCCACTATCAAAATCCGCAGTGTCGTTGTTTGGTTTGAACTCAACGTAATAGTTGTCAAACTTTGAGCTTTCGTCTCCTGCGATCTCAACCGTGAAACCACGAGGGGCAACGGTAGGAAGATCAGAAAACTTCTGCGCAACATCTTTCGTCGCAACAAGCTGCGTACCCGACCGGCTATCTTCAGCTTTAATCTCGAAGTCCGACCCATCGTTTTTCTTGATGTGGAGAACAGCGCCCTCACGGACGATAGACCAGCCTTCCCCAAGATTGGTCGTTAGGTCGCTTTTGAGGTCTTCGGCAATCGTCGTGGTTTTAAGGTCGCCACTGGAGCCTGTTGTAAAGGATGCCTGTTCGGTGCCATTGACTTTGATCTTGTAGTCGGTCGAATAGTTTGCCTGCTTGACAAAGATGATTGCTTCAACAGGTTTCTCAGGGATAGACGTGCTGTCCATCCCCGTGATCTTGGAGCGGTTCACGATGAACGTGTAGTCGGCAACCGTAACAGTCCTGAAGTCAGCTTGGGGATTACTTGAGGCCAGATATGCCTTCCCTTCCGGGAAAGCTACGGTGCGCTCCTCGCCTCCCAAGGTGAACACCTTCAGGCTCTCATTTTGAATGATCACCTTGTAGCGTTCGGCTACATCACGGTTGATTGTGTGGGTGTAGGCAGCACCTAATGAACCATCATGCACCTTGGATACATGCTTGAGCGGGGGGCGTTTACCCATCCCGTCAACCAAAGAGGACATGGAGTTCTTCTGGTATTCGGCCTGTGAGGCCATGCGGAGGGCGGGGGGCTGCTGACTGACACCGTTTACGAGGTTTGGAATACTATCGCTTACGAGCGCCAATATTACCTCCGAAGAATGTCAAAGGTCCCTACCTCGTCAAAGATGATGCTGTGATCACCGTCCTCGGTTTCACCATCCATCAGGATAGACCGGGCCGTGTATTCATCACGTAAAGCAAACCCTTCAAGATCGCCTTCTCCCAACGTGTTGTTCACAAACACTCGGGCAGCTTTGATAAGCACGTATCGGCGGGCTGTTTCGGGGAGTTCATCAAAAGGTAGGAGAATGAGAAGTTCACCATAGACCGCTTCGGTGAACTTGAAGCTATGCCGGGTGCGGTCATAAAGACGGCGACCACGGATCACGAGGGATGACCTGTCATAAGTCTTGTAGCGATCCGGTTTAAACCTTACGCCATTCTCAGGGAGCCGAAGCTCTCCTTGGGCGTTGGGTACAATCGGATAGTTGATTTCTGTGTTGAAGTACCAGCCTTCGGTTTGGACCTCTCGGGAGACTTCCCTGAGAAGATCACGAGCGATGACCGCATCAACAATCTGATCGTTCAAAAGGCTGTTGACAGGTGCTTCCTTGATGGTCCGAAGCATGATGTTGACGGCCTCAAGTTCGGTCGTCGGGGTAACAAAGCTACTCATGGTGGGCCTCAAGAAAAAAAGGGGACAGCCCAAAGGACTGCCCCCAAAAGAAGAATGTCGGAAGATTAGGCGGTGGCCAGCTCGACCGCACATTCCGGGCGAAGGATGCCGTGACCGACAGCCTGAGAAGCCTTCATCAGGGTAGCCGAGTACATGACGTTGAAGTCATTGCCCGACATATCCATCTTCAGGTCCAGAAGCTTGACAGTACCAGCAGCCTGTTTGGTCGCAACGACACCGGCAGTCGTGGTGAAGTCCCCGGTGTAATCGTTGTTCTCACCTGCAACCGAAGTAGCAATATTCGTGGTCGGCAGGTTGTTGGTCTTCACGATGCGCGTTCCGGCAACCTTCGGCAGGGCCGCGTCCGAGAAGGAACCAGCGCCGCCCCAATCACGGTTAAGAAGCTTGGTGGTTTCGACCATCAGATAGAACTGAGCCGGTTTAACGGCGCAGAAGCGATCTTCCGGGGCATCCTTTTCATCAAGAACCTGATTGGCGTTGAAGATCATGGAAGCCAGAACTTCGCCGTCCGTCTTGGCAGAAGCATTGGTCAGACGCGAGCCGCCCGGAGACGACGCGGTGTTACCCGAAGCACGGGCAGCATTCACGATGACCTGAGCAACACGTTTGTCATAAGCCTGAGCCATAGCGCGGCCAAGTTCGGTCGAGTGGATTTGGCGAACGTCATAGTGCGACATAGCGTCTTCAAGATCACCAATTGCCGCGTCAGCGATCAGTAGGTCGTCAATCTTGATGATGCGTTCTTTGATCTCCAGCTTGTTAGAACCAAGGATCGGGGTGCCCGGAGTATGGTAACGAGCGGACAGACGCCACGTGGCCGGGAAGGAAGCAGACTTACCATTCGAGATGGTACGCTCAAGCTGAAGTTCCTTGAATACGCAAGCCTTCTCATAGGCGGTCAGGACCTCGCCAGCGAATACGTCCTTGAACAGCGCAGTGCGTTCTTCGTAGGTGTAAGAAGCACCAGCCGGGTCAGCAGCGTTAACAACGCCAGGACGCGAAAGGGTAAGATCAGCCATATGTATTTTATTCCCTGTAATTGAAATAAGCTCAGGGACCCAACAGCGGGCCTCCTGATCGCCACCTAAAGAGGTGCGCGGTCGAATTTCAGTCAGGGTTACAAAGGCTTACCGACCCACCCCGAAGGGTGAGCCGGAAGATGTCTGGAAGCTCACTTCTTGTTCTTTTCAATGAACGGTTTGATGAACTTCCGGTATCCGAAAGCTGCGCCAATAGCCAACATGACAGCCCCCACATACCAATCGGGTGCAGCATCCATGCGGGCAAAGCCGGATGACGCAATTTTGTTGATCTCAGGGTCCGGCCAGAAAAGCATGACCAACGGAATAGCAAGCAGGATTGTCCAGAACTCGTCTTTCCATGAGTCCTTTGAACCTTCAGCTTGGGCTTCATCCCACTTCTGGTCGGCTTCCTGTTCGGACAGAACACGACGAACCTTGGCTTGGGTTTCAGCTTTGGCAATATCAATACGGCCTTCAGCTTCCACCTGTTTGCGCTCAAAGAACTTCGAGATAAGGGTAACGACCCCTGTGATTAGGGCACCGGCAGGGATCATTAGCGACGACCGAAAATGCTTGAGCGACCTACACGGGCCTCAACATCAGCAGTGAACTCACGATCCTTGCCGTAACGAGGGTCACTCATAGCCGCGACAAGTTCCTGACGCGACCGGAAGCCGACCGGGCCATCATCACCAGCCGAACCACGGACGAACTGCGGACGCGATCCGGTAGCTTTGATGAACTCAGCATGGAGACCTTTAACAGCCCATTCCGCCATCGCCCGGTTACCCGAGGATACGGCTTCATTAAAGCTGGTAAGTTGAGCATCCGGTAGTGCCTGCTGCGCCCATTTGACCATCTTGGAGTAACCATCGTCGCCACCAGCAACCGCTTTGATTGCGGTGATATCTGCCTTAGCGAGTTCAACTACCTGTTCTTCCTGCGCCTTTTCGGCTTTTTCGGCCTCGGCTTTAAGGGCTTTGACACCTGCGAGGTGGATGTCTACAAGATCGCGAGAGAAACCCGCACCTTCCAGCGCCGAATAATGGTCAGGGGTGATTTCGCCATGTTCTTCAAAATGGGCGGTCACTTCTGCCGCATTTAAACCGGCCTGATCGAATGCAGAACTGATTACCGGCCCATAGGGGTCCGGGGTTTCATCCTCAGTCTGCTTGGGAGCATCTTCGGTC
Organism: Thalassospira sp. MBR-102; assembly: GCF_040549275.1. Taxonomy (NCBI): domain Bacteria; kingdom Pseudomonadati; phylum Pseudomonadota; class Alphaproteobacteria; order Rhodospirillales; family Thalassospiraceae; genus Thalassospira; species Thalassospira sp. MBR-102. The sequence continues at coordinate 18,244 of NZ_JBEPTC010000007.1, read as the reverse complement.
TTCGGAGTTTCTTCAGCTTCCTTCTGGTCATCCGCCTGCTGACCTTCGGTGATTACCTCGGGGGCTTCATCAGGCTTCGGTGCGTCCGGGCCGGTGATTTCGGGTTCAATGAAAGTGGTCATTAGTAGTCCTCACGGACGGTGCCACCACGCATTTCCGAAGTGCTGACCGGCTTTGCTTTATTGACTTCGCGGGCAATCTTCGGGCTGCTGGCTTTGGGTTTCTTGGCATCCTGACGACCAATCACGGGTGCGTCTTTCTCTGCCGGTGAGCCTTTCGCTTCTTCACTCAAAGGTTACTCTCCTTGTGTTGCTTGAGGGGTTTGCGCCATAAGCTTCATGGCTTCGGGTCCAAACTGTGCCAGCATGGCCTGCTGTTGCTGTGCCTGCTGTTCCTGCTGGATTTCTTCGCGTGTCTTGATTAGCCCTTGGTGGTCCAACATTTCCGACATCGCCAGTCGCTTTGAGATTTCTTCGACATGGTGATACTGCGGGATAGCCTGGGGACCGACTGCTTGTGCTAGGGTTGTGAGATACGACACGAGTTTGTTACGGTCGTGGCCTCGACCCAAAGCGTCTACGCCTGTTACGATTGTCGGCTTGACGATATCTTTAGGGAGGACCGGAAGCTTGCCTTCACGTTGTAGGCGGTTAATCCTGACGTTGACAAAGGGAAGCTGAAATTCTTGGGAGAGGATCGAATAGACACCGCCAAGGGCATCTTCGAGTTCTCCGGCCATATACCGGATTTCTTCAGCAGTGACACGCTCGCCGTTCCGCTGGATTGACGTGTTCAACAGGAAGGCAAAAGCAAGCCGTTCCTCAATGCGTTCAATGACCTGATAGGCCACTCGGAAATCTGCGAACTTGTCGAGCTGTAAGGTGGACACATCGTTAGCATCACCACTACGGACTGCACCGTTAGGGGCTTTCGAGATCGTATCCGGTCTGGTCGAGCCGTTCGGTTTAACCAAGATCAGGACTTTGGCAGCAGCAGCCGCGCCTTCCGTGATAGCTTTGGTCAGACCTTCAAGGGTCTTCAGGTCGCCAAGGATTTCTTCGACATACCCGCGCCCATAATCTTCACCATCAATGTGATTGAAGCGGAGCGGAATAAACGGGCAGGCATCCTTGGGATATGTCCCGGACGTACCGGGGATCATTTGGCCCATGCACTCCTGATAGACCTGCCATTGGTCGCCGTAGAGCTTCACATGGGTATAGATGTTTAGAACGCGGTCGCTTCCTGATTTCTCCTTGTAGTCCGGTTGCCCCTTCAAGCGGGACAGGAAGCCGGGTTCAAGAGTATCGGGCGCGACTTGTTCGTGTGTGATGATCTCAAGCACAGACCCCATCGGATCACGCTTAACAACATAGCGATTGAGCGGGTAAGCTCGGGTGCCATCATCGTCATCGTAGAACAGGATGTTCCCGCCTACGATCATGTGTTTGAGACCTTCGAAGATTTGGGGGCGGACACCGGCTGTTTCGATGTCCTCCATGACTGCCTTCTCGTAGTCGGCTAAAGTCTGATCAAGCTCAGTCTTGAGTTCCTCCTGATCGTCCGCTTTCAATACTGCCCGGTCAATTATCAGGCGGAAGAACGGACTGTTCGGAGGAAGGAGGGCAAGCAGCAGTTTAGCCGCGAGGTTGTTAACCCCACGTGCGCCTACTGACTGATAAGGTGTTTTGACTTTACTTCCTGCCGGTCGGTGCTGATCTGTGATCAACATCGGCAAGGTTAACTCAGAACATTTGATTGCCCTGTCAAGGTAAGGCTGGCGGTCAGACTTCAGCAGATTATAGCGAGCTTCGGCAGTGCCGACACTCTGATCTGCCATATGGTCTAGCCCTGCGGTACGGTCAGGCCGTTGCCGGAAGGCTGGTTCACTGCAAGATCAATACGAAGTGCCGAAGTCCCCTTCTTCTTCGCCTTCACATCTTTACCTTCTCGCTCACGGTCCACCGGCATTTCAGGAGCTTCAGCGACCTTCTCAGGCTCAGGTGGAGCTTTGGGCGTTTCAGGCATCTTGGTTTCGGGGATTTTGGGTTTACTACCCACGCACATAGTTAATCCTCGTACTGGACTTCATTCTGCTGGTCGTACTTCATCATAATATGACGAACGACTTCAGCGTTCCCTGCCCTGACCATGAGTTCACTATGGGTCTCCCCCGGAGACGGGGACTTTTCGGGAAACATATGTTTCAAATACCGAATAAGTGATTGAGGGATGTCAGGGCAGGATGGGATAGACTTGGAGTTCATCTAGGGTTTCCTCTTAGGGGCAACCTAATTAAGCTCAGTCGTAACCGTTGGCGTAGAACTCGCGGTAATCCTTCAGAAACTCTTTAAGCTCGGGCCAGACATTATCGACCAAATGTTCCCCAAGACACCACGCTACGATGAATGGGAGCGTGAGCGTTAGGGACACAAGGATTACAACACGGCCCGCTTTGGTCTTCGCCAGCCAGCGCATTCCTTTCTTCATGAAGCCTTCTTCGTTCACTTCACGACACTCCTTGTCATATGCTTCAGGTCCTCAAGGGACCCCTTGTTGAGAAGCCAGTAGTCAAAAACTTCAAGTCCATCCAAAGCACCTTCGGACGGGTGGGAGTTTGTCGTGCTACTGGCGGAGGGACGGGTCACTTTGATGGTGCGGCCACCGAGCGAACGGATCAGCTCGATTTCGTTAAGGAACCGCATATCGTCCACGACAACGTTATGTCCTTTGGATAGCAGGTTCTCGATACGGGCTTTCACCACGTCCACCCAAAGGTGACTATGGATTTGCTCCCGGCCCCACTCCGTTCCGAGGGTCTGAAGCAGACGACGGGTGGTGACCCATCCGCGAAGGTTACCGATGCCTTCCTCTTTCAAGTCCCCTTCAACCATCCGCTCTATCGTTTCAGGTTCAAACCCAAGATGATCAAGGAACACTCGTGTCATATCTTTGAGGCATCCGGCGAACTTCACGAGTTTGTAGCCGTGTTCTTCGATCAGGACCTTAGCGACTTCAGACTTACCGCTCCCCATCACGGGGGAATAGATGCCTATGAGGTCCGGCACTTCACGGACCCCCGGCATGTTGATATTTGATTGCATTGAGTTCCTTATTTAGGAGACCACAAGATCGGCTTGGCTTTCTTGAAGTCGTAGTCCTCGTAATGGAGGATACGGGCCACTCGGGCCTGCGTAAGGGCTTCAGCTTCAGAAAGACCGGCAGCGACGTAGAAGGACACAACGACATCCCACATGCTGTCCGCGTCTGCGAACTCGTAGCGGGTTTCGACCTGGCCTTTGCGCTTACCTCGGGTGATCTCATGGCGATATGGAACGAGCTTCTGGAGTTCTTCCAGCGCCTTCCGGGCTTTCTCTGCGCCTACCCCCGGACAACCGCTGTAACCATCCGTGGTGTCCCCTGTGAGCGTCTGGAACATATGCCAGAACTCTGCTTCCTCAGGGCTGATCTCTTGCACACCGTCCTCAAGATGGCGGCAATACAGACCGGGGATGGTCTTCATGTCTTTGTCGAGAGAGACGATGATCGGCTGGCCGTGCTCGCGTTTGAACTTCGGCCACGTTGCCAGAATACCGAGGACATCATCCCCTTCAAGACCGGGACGAAGGAAGGTTTCGTACCCGCTTTCTTCGATCAACCATTCACGCATACGCTTGAGAGCGATCGGTTTGCGGGTGTTAAGACGGTTGCCTTTGTAGGTCGGCAGTACTTTCTTTCGGAAGTTCCCGTCACTGTCTGTCAATGCAATGACTGCCTTATCAGCTTTGAGCTTCTTCATGCAGTCTTGGATTTCCGCATTGATTTTGGCGCGGACTTCCTTTTCGTTCACCCAAAGTTGCCACTCGAACGGTTCAAGCTCTACGGCAACTTCGGATGACGAGCAGGCTTTGTAGGCGACGACATCGCCATCAATCAAAAGTGTTGTCAGGTGTATCCTCCCTCACTTCCAGACCGGGAAGCGGACCTAGGAAGTTATAAACTTGTTGAGAAACAAGGGTCTTGCGTCGGTTGTAGTCAGCCATAAAATCAATCCCTAAAGCAGATAGACCCTCGCGAACCTCACGGATGGCCTTGGCTTCTTGTAAGCTAGTCTCGTGTTCTTTGAGTTCTTCAGGGGTAGTACAGACTTTGCAATACGGTGGCGCAATTCCTTGGTGATGACCGCACCGGGAGCAATCGTAATGTGCCATTAGAAACACACCACGTCGCTCTCAGGTTCTTTCCCGAAAACCACTTGGAGTAGGAACGCAGCGAGTATAAGGGCGAACATCCATACAACCGCAGCAAGCCCATATCCGATCAAATCTCCGGGGGTCATTTGTTGCTCCATACTTCAAAATGCTTCGGGTTATCCAGCACACGCTTCAGGGCTTTCTGCATCCGTTCAATAAGACGGTTGCGGCCTTGTTTCCACTTAGCCATCTTCCGTTCTCGTTCTGCATAGGCTTTAGCGCGTTCCTGCGGTGTCATATCAGGTCGGGACACCACCCAATAAGGCTGCTCTGCCGCCTCAACGAGGGCTTCGATTTCTTCACGTTCTGCATCAGTCACTACTGAAGTGCTCCCATAGATAAACCAGCCCAAACGGCGTTGGCCTGAAGGTGTTACTGAAGGTCCGCTTATCGGTGATTGTGGTGATCAGACCGCAACATGCAGCTTGAGCCACGACCTCGGCATGGACCCGAGCGAAATTAGATCTGGTGGTGAAGGGTTTGAGATAGGCCCGGTGGATCACTTTGAGGAGTTTCTTGCCCTCGTGATCAGTGGGTATCGGCCCAATTGTTTCCGATTTTGTATTCACCATCGGTAGGGCAACGGAAGCCAAAGTGCTCCCCGGCTCGGCGGATGCACTCGACTGCGACTTGACCGACTTCATCGGCAATGTCCTCTCTTGCGAGTGTCTGGAGTTCGTCGTGGACGTGCGCTACCAAGGCATAGTCAACGCCAAAGACGTAACCACGAGCGGTCAGCTCCTCGTAGAAGAAGACCGTCGCCTGTTTGACGATAAGCGCACCTGCGGATTGCAGGAGGGTATTCAGGGCAGCATGGGCCGACCGGATGTGTAGACGGCGACCATCAAGACCCTTGAGGTACTTCTTGCGCTTTGCTGCGGCTGCGACTTCTTCGCGCAAACGTTTGAGCGCAGGGGTCTCTTTCAGGAACTTAGATTTGAGAGCCTTACCCTTCTGTTTCTTGAGCTGAGGGCTGGCGAGAGGAAGAACGATTGAGCCAATCTTCTCGTCCCCTGCCCCATACAGGAAGGCATAGATAAAGGTCTTGGCGTTATCGCGGGTCGGAAGTCCAGCGGCCAATTGGTTGACCGTGTGGATATCCCCGTTAAGCAGGATCGCAACGTAAGCGCCCGCATCGTACTTCGCCATGAAGTGACCGAGGCAGCGCAACTCAAGACCACTGGCATCTGCCCCCACCAGCTTCCACCCTTCAGGGGCGTAGAAAAGCTCTCGGCATTCATGGCCGTAGGGGGCGCGAACGGAAGGGGTTTGAGCGACGTTGGGATTGCGGTGGGTGCAGCGTCCAGTGACCGCGCCGTTGGTGATTACCCGGCCATGAATACGCCCATCGGACAACACCATCTTCAGCCAAGCGTTGCGGCCTTCAGCCAACATACCGAGGCGCTTCTGGATCATCAGGTATTCGTTCAGGAGTTTGGCTTCAGGCCACTCCAGTTTATCCAACGTGGTCTCGTCAATCTTCGGCTTGCCGTTGGTCGTGAACTCAGATGGTGTCCACCCATAGATAGCCTTGAGACGATCTGCGATATGATCACGGGAGCCAGCGTTAAAGACGATTTGCTTTGTCTTGTAGGTGAGCTGTCCCTTGACATAACCGCGTGACTTGTTGTTGGCCTTGGGTACGAAAGGTGTCTTCACTTCCCACGGCGGGAATGCTTCCTGAAGGGCTTGTTCAAGCTCCAGTCGTCGGGTCAGGAGTTTCCGGTGGAGTTCAAAAGCCTTCTCGGAGTTGAACGGAAAGCCAAACTGTTCTTGCTTCCAGATGACCCAAGCGAACTTGTGTTCAAGCTCAATGGCCTGCTGGCTGTATTCCTTGGCTTCGATCTTCAGGAGGAGAGCGTGGGTAACTTCTACGTCAAGCTCGCAATAATCCTGCATTGCGATGTTCCAAGCGGCCCAAGGATCAAGACCCTTTGCCTTCATTTCCTTGGAGTAGTCGCCCTTGTGTAAGCCGAGGATATGACCCCAAGCTTCGAGGCCGTGACTTCCGATTAGCTGCTTAGGGAACTCAGGGTGTTTCTTGGCGAACTTGAAGTGGTTGTCCCGGATTTCCGGCCAGATAAGGCGGGAGATAATCAGGGTGTCCAGCGCCTTGCTTTCTTCGATCTTGAACCAAGGGTAGACAATTCGGAGGGCGGGGATATCGAAGTTGATAATGTTGTGGCCGATCACCTGATCAGCTTCCATCAGAAGACGAAGGCCGTCTTCGATGCTCATGTAGGTAACGTCTGGTTTCTGGTCCAGAACGTTGTAGCACTCGCAACAAGAGAGCACTGCCCCGGCGTCGGGGTCTTTCAGGACCAACGAGTGAACGGTATCCATCGTATCTAGGAGACCGTTCGTCTCGCAGTCAAAGATCAGGCGGTTCACTCGTTATCGACAACCAGTCGCATTGAGTTGCGCCGCGCAAGAAAAGCAGCTTCATATTTGTCTGCTGCATTCTGAAGGCGGATTGCTGTGTTAACCGAGGGTGCCCGGTTGAAAACTTTAGCAGCCCGCTTCACTTCATTTCGGAGACGGGCAACCATCTCCATAGAAGGGATTTCGGCTGTCATAGATCACCAGTGAAAATCGTGAGGGAGATACACCTGGGCATGGCGACGAACGACGCTCACCACAGGACGGCTTGGGGCAATGGATTTCGGAGTTGCCCGGATGAAGATGCGCCAGCAATCCTCGGTCGCGGCGGTGCCACGGTGCGGGGTGAGCTGATCCATCTGGACCCATTCTTGGGAAGGAACTGCGAAGTTGTGGTCCTTCAGCGGGTCCTTCTTCATATGACGGTCGAGGTCACCATGATCTTTCGGTGCATACTCGAACTGGAAGCCCTGCCCCATGAACTCGGTGGTCGGCTTCCCGCTCACCCAAAGAAACATCGGGTCCGCATTGGGATCGACTTTGGAGTAATCAAGCTTCCCATCGTCACCACGCGGCACATTGTCGCAGTGCCAGTTCGGGATGCACGGATACATTCCCTTGAACAGCATGTGGATTTTGACATCGTATTCATAGTCCCCCAAGAGAGGGATAGGCGAGCAGCGAATGACCGCAGCCAGCTCCGGGAAGTGTTCCAGAACGTCCCCATAGGTGCCCCGGTGGATACCACAGGGACCGGCTTGCAGTTGTTCCACCGTAGGCAACGGCAGCTCAGTGGTCCGAAAACCTGTAATCTTTGGTGCTTTGAAAATCATAAAAGCGTCCTCTCGCTGGAGTGACTGGAAAAGAACGGGGCCACCCGAAGGCGACCCCGCAAGTTGAGGGAGGAAGTCAGAACTGGATTGCACTAGTGGAATGTAAAAGCTAAAAGCTCTCGCCGGTTTCGTCGTCGAACATTCCGGGCTTCTCGAATAGTCGCCCTTCTTCGGGGTCGTATCCGAGATAGAAAACTTGGCCGGTTGCTTGGCCGGTATAACGATCCTTGAGAACGCGGAAGGTTGTCGTCTGGCGTTCTTCTTCGTCTTCGGCCTGCTGGTTGCGCTCAAGGCCAAACATATAATGGCACCAGAAGCCGATAGCGCGTGAGCCTTTGAAGTGCCGGATCATAACGCGCCCGCCTTCCTCGTGCGGTTTACCATCAGGTGTCGCAAGGTGGGAAACGAGGATGATCATGATGTCTAGTTCTTTGACCAGACCGCCCATGTCAGCAGTTATCCGCTCAAGGCCCTTCTTCTCGTCCTCCTCGGCAGCAGCAAGCGCCGTCAGGTGGTCCAAATAGAAGATGCGGACGCCTTCGCTGTGATACAGGTAGCGTATGCGCTTCTCTATGATCTCCCAATCGGCTGTCCCGAAGTGGTCGAACATATAGAGATTACCTGTGACTTCGAGTTTCTCAATGGTGTCGATAAGTTCTTGCTCAGTCCATCCTGCGTCCGGGACATGGAAGCGGCGACCGGCATTCTTCCCTGCTACGCGCTTGGCAGTCTCGACCGGCTGTTGCTCAAGGAAGAACAACCCGACCTTCTGGTTCAACTCGGTGATATCGAAGTCAACTTGCTGTGTCAGGAGGTCGGTCTTACCAACCCCTGTCCCGGCACCAAGACCGTAGATTTCACCATAGCGCCGACCGTGGGTTAACTTGGTGAGCGTCGGGAGGACCCAAGGGAGACCGACCTGAATAGGCTTCAGGGCCTCACCTTTGATGTCTGATAGCGTCACGATGCCTTCGGGGCGATAGACCTTTGCACCCCATACAGCGTCGATTAGCTCCTTACCTCGGCGCTCTTTGAGCATCTCGTTTGCGTCTTTGAGTGGCAACGAGGCGATCTTGGCTTTGCCGGGGGTAAGCATCAGGGCGCATTCACGTGCGGCTTCCTGTCCCGGATCATCCATGTCGAACAGAAACACGACGGTCTCAAACTGTTCGATCCAGTTGAGCCACTGCGCAATATCTTTCTTTGCAGCCTGTGCGCCAGACTTGATGCTGACTACGGGATACTTGTTGCCCCATATCTGTGACATGGACATAGCATCAAGTTCGCCTTCGGTAATCGTGAGCATCTTGCCGCCGTCACGCCAAAGGTGCTGACCGAATAGCTGCGTCTTTTTCTTGTCCCCGATCCACGGGAAATCTTTGGTTTTCGTTCGAACGTGTTGCGCAATCACAGTACCGCTTTCATCGCGGTAGGATGCAACATGGACACGCTGGCCTGACATGGTGGCTTCACCATATCCGAACTTCTTGAAGGTATCCGGGGTTATCTCCCGGATCACGCGGTCGATTGGCTCGACCTTTAGGAGGTCTGCGGACACGCGGGTTTTCTTTCGTTGGGGGAGTTCCTCGCCTTCGGGCGGGTAGTAGTGGTGACAGGAAAAGCAGTGGCGATGCCCGTCTGAATACAAAGCACAGGCATCGCTTGAACCGCATTCCTCGCAGGGTCCCTTTTCAAGGAACTCGCTGTCATCGTCGCGGTCTGTCAAGTTAGCACCAAACAGAACGGCTCTTAGAGGCTAGGACAAGACCGCCAACGACAATGACGATGACCCATATCACGCCCCACAGGAAGCCAAGCCAGAGAGGAGCGAGCACCCAAATCCACGACCAAGCGATCACAGCGCAAAGTTTAAGACCGACGAAAAGTACGGTCAGAAGAACAAGTAAAAGACCCATGAAGTCCCTTTCAAATTAAAACACCCGGCTCACCTTCAGGGTGAAACGCGGGTGCTTGGTGATTTCAGCGATGATGCCCTTGGTGATAATTTCGATAGTCACCGAAGGGTCTTGATCGGACTGCTTGAGGGAGAGGATGCGCCCTACCCGAGGCTCACAAATGCCATCAGGTTTGCAGGCTACAAGGTCTCCCTCGGCAATCAGGTTACCTATAGCGTCGAAAATGTCTTAGGCACCTTCGCCCAGGAACGTCTTCAGGTTGTTCGCAGCTTTGAAAGCGCGGTTGTTTTCGTCGGCCAGCGCCGAGTTTTCTTCACGGATCGACTTGATGATCTGGCGGTTCGCCCGGATTTTATCGGCGGTCGTTTCCATGTGGGCTTCGAGCTGGTCGAGGGTCTTGCGGAAGTTGGACAGGATGGTGTCGAGGTTTTTCTTGAAGATCATTCTTAGAGTTCCTTGATTGCCTTGATAACCGTCGTGGTTAAGCGGGTGATGGTTCGGTTTTTCCCGTGGAGTTGATAGCCTATGGTTGCGTAGTGAGAACCGAAAGTGCCTTCAGTGATTTTCTTGATCTCGCCACAGCGAAGGCTGGAGCTGCGGTAGCTCAGGACATCAAAAGCAACCGTGTCACCGACTGCCAGTGCATTCCCAACGAGGTCCTTTCTCATTTGTAGCTGCCCGAGAATTTGTACCGGGTGTAACGCTTCTTGGTCACCGGATGCTGACGACGTTCACGCTCAAAGCGGACGCCAAGGTCTTCCATGTCGCAGATGCGGCGAGACAAGGCAGCACTGGTGATCCCATAGTTGACCATCGCATCAAGGGCGGTGATGTGACCGGCGCTGACAATGTGTTTGAAGATGGTCTGTTCCTGCGGAGACAGAAGGTGCATCGGGATATCCGGGATACCAATAATTCCGGCTTCCTTGGCTTCCTCGCTTTGGACAGCGACAAGGGCGTGACCGCTGAGATACCAGCCATGAGGCTTTTCGATGATACCCGGCTCGGCTGCACGGCGACCCACGCCATTGCCTGTGTGACCATCAAAGTCGGTATTGAACTCGACAAAATAACCACGGGCGTTGACCTCACGGATAACCCCGACGTGACCTTCAGCACGGCCAGCGGATGACAAAGCCTTAACGACCATGCCTACTTCAAATTGGTTACTCATACGTTTCCTTTCCTTCTGTTGGTTGCGCATAAACCGGCGCTGGAAACTGAAAAAGAAAAGGGCGAGCACCCGAAGATGCCCGCCCCTGACAGGGAGAGATGAAAATGACCAGCCGCTACTCTGATCTAAGGTGCAACCTAATTGGCGGCACCGCAGTTTGAGCAATGGTTGCAAGCCTTACAGGCCCGCCCGTCTCGCTCACCTTCGCTGACCTTGCGATCAGCAAGCCAGTCCTGCACATTGAACGCAGGGCAAGCTTTATCAGCCACCTCGTTGTGACCGATGACCTCCGCGCCCGGATACATTTCAAGCATCTGGTCCACGAGGACATCCAGTGCTTCCCATTGTTCCGGCGTGAAGTTGGCTTCAGGTTTCGGGTGGCGATCCTTAATGAGCGTCTCGTGGACACCGCCGACTAGGCAGATACCGACCGACTTGTCATTAAAGCCTTTGGCATGAGCGCCTACCTGATTGACATCGCGGCCACGCTCTACTGTACCATCGCGACGGATGACCCAATGGTAGCCGATGCCTAGCCAGCCGCGCTCACGGTGCCAGCGGTCGATTTCTTTTGCACCGATATCCATTGAGGGCTTGGTGGCAGCGCAGTGAATGATGATGAAGTCTGTTACCTTACGCATTCAGGTTGATACCTACGTTAGAGAGCGCATCCCCGCGTTCGGTGGACAGGGCTTCGTCAAGCCATACCAAGGGGATCGTGCCCTTGGCATACTTGAAGCCGTGTTTGTCGCACCACATTGCGTAAGTCGTTTTGCTCTGCTTCGAGATACGGGAGTTCGGATTGGAGAACACGAACCGGATGTCCAGCGCAGGGTGCTGCGTTTTGATCAGCAGGTGCTTCTGGCGGTCTTCGGTTACGAACCGTCCCTTGGTCTCGATGATAATTCCATTTTCAAGGATGAAGTCGGGGGTGTACTTGGCATTGAACGCGGGTCTTACGTATCGAATTACGTCCGTCTCAAAGCGGACTTTCAGCCCTGCCCGTTCAATCTGTTTTGCTACCGTTTCTTCCAGCCCCGACCGAAAGCCGTACTTAAGGCCGACCTGTTGTGGCGTGGAGGCAGACTTCTTGCTATTAGAAGTCTTCTTCATCGTCACCCGCATCATCGCCATCATCGGACTGGTCTTCGCCGCTTTCGTCGCCGAAGCCATCTTCCATATCGTCAGCGTCGAAGCCGCCTTCTTCAGCACCGAAAGCAAGATCACCGCCACCAAATTCGACCAGCTCGATAATCTGAGCGCCGAGGAGACGGAGGCTGACACCGGCACCAACCTGTGCGGTGAAGAATGGGTTCATCTGGAAAGCGATCTTCCCGACCGTGCCGGAGCCAATCTTCAAGGCTTTGCGTTTTGCACCAGCGATGACACGACCACGGGCGTCATAAATCTTGACCGAGTTATCCCAAGTCTCGCCGGTCTTCGAGTTCTTGCCTTTGGCTTTCAGCTTGAAGTTAATCGCGATCTCGCCGGTTTCGTTACCGTCGTCGTCCAGAACTTCGCTGTAAGGCGCGTCTGCTTTCTTGACCTTCTTTTTCTTGGCCGGGGTCTCAGCTTTTTCAAGAGCATCCTGATAGGAAGCCTCAATGGCTGCGTCGATCTTCTCGATAAACGAACCAGCGGTGTCCGCATCAAGGATCAGCTTCACGGAATAGATACCTTCAGCATCAAACTTCGTGTCAGCTACAAGAAACTTCGGGTAAACGAATTTACCTTTCGGGCTGTATTCAGTTTTAAGGGCCATGTATTTCCTTTGCATATGTGGAGAGTTAAAGACAGCCGATTACCAGTTGTAGGTCCTTCGGCTGTCTTTGTGTGGCTTGTGGTTACAGGTGGTAAGCGATGGGATACCGGGGGAACTGTAAGGCGGGGTTTACATGAAACAAATCAGGTCGCCGCTGATAGAGACGCTCCAATTCTTCCCGTGCCTTTTCATAAGCGGTCAGGCTGTTACGTCCTGTAATCGGGCGAAACTGACGGAGTTTCATTAGGTCTTCAAGAGGCGCATCGGTAAGGAAGATGGTCTCCACATCCCATCCATCCGCACTCGGTACATGTTCAACGTGGAGCCGAACTTGGCGGGTGTTTGCGACGAATGGAGACCACGGCTCGCGATAGCGCGGCTCGTCCTGCACCAAGTAGTGAACGGTATAGTGGTTATGTGGCCGGTTGAATTCGGATACATCCATATGACCGAGAAGACGCTTGGTGTTCACCCGGTCGAGAACAGGAATAAGTCGGGTCATTCATCGCCCTCCGCGTCTGGCCCGTCGTTGTCAACCAGCCCCATCCACATGAACGGCACCATATACCAAAGCGGAGAAGGCGAAGACACAACCGGGGCAGATACCGAGGCAGCAGGTTGGGTCTTCGTGATCGGACTTGAAGCCTTCGTGGTTGAGGGCTTCGGGCTGCTGACCTTTGGCGCTGTCACCTTCGGGGAGCTGACCTTGGGTACGCTTGGCGTGGCCCGATAAGACGGTCGGGAATAGGAGTACGACCGGGAGAAACTCGGGGTCGAACGGAAGGAAGAATAACCAGCTTGCGCGGTGGACGGCCAGTTGGCGAATATGATCCCGAACAGGATCAGAAGGATACCGACGACAATAGCTGTAACGTCCGGCTTGATGTTGTGCTTTCCGCAGAAAGCTTCGAGTTTGTTCACCACTCATTCTCCATGTATTTGCGAACCGCCATGAACTCGGCACGACGGCCTTCTGCATGGTTCATGATGTTATCGACGCAGGTAAATGCGTCCTGGGGATTGACCTTGTGATGCTCACAGGCCAGTAGGAAGGTTGACGTGATGCCAACCATTTGCTCATGCGGCGTCATATCCTGAAGGCTATCAATCACGGTCATTGACGAGACCGCAGCAGCCTTAACCGGCAGGTTAGTCATAAGGTCCCGATCAAGCCGCGACATTGAGACCTCCTTGCGGACGCTTGTTGCGGTAATCCAGCAGGACTTTGTGGAGCTTGCCGGTCACGAAATCCATTTGACGACCCATTTCACAAAGGGCCACGTCAAGGTTCTTCGTGGTGTTCGTTGAGCGAACCGTGATGGTCACGGAAGCCGGGTCGATCAGGTCGAACGCATCAACAGCGGCAAGCTCGCGGATAAAGGCAATGGCTTCAGCCGGGGTGTCACAAATAACCTCGTGGTCATTTCCGAAAGCGCCGTTGAAAAGGGCTTCGGCCACCGCTTCACGCAACCAAGTGGTACGGTGCTGCGGGGTGCTGAGTTCGATATCAAAAGTCGCCATTGTCGTTCCCTTCGATAACATCTGCCAGCCCGTTAAAGGTCTCAGCCAGTGACCGGAGAGCCTTCGGTTCGAGACCAAAAATGACAGGAGGGTGTCCGAGAGGCGATGCACTGAAACCAAGGCGGACCACAGCATCGGTACGGCCACAGCAACGCACAAACAGCTCACCGAAGCGAGACACACCTTGGCGGATTTCCTTCGTGGTCACCTCAACCGTTTTCTCTCGGATGAAGGCCGGACCTTCGCGCTTAATGATAGGCATGGAGTTTTCCTTTTTCTCATTTGTCGAGTGCGTAAGAACGCCAAAAGAAAAACCGGCCCTCGACATGAGGACCGGCTTGGTAATTCTTAGGTGCAACCTAATTGATTTCTTTAGGCTGGCTGCGGGTTAGCCAATGTTGGCGTCAACTCTCCAGATCGGAGTTTGATCGAAGTAGGTGGTGGAACTTACCATCTGACAGTCGCCCATCTTAAGGAGCTGATCTTGTAGCTTCGAATACATGCGATAGCTCAACTCACCCGAGGGACTACCTTTGGTTCGACAGGCCCCAAGAAGGGCGCGAAGCACCCGCGCTTCCTTCATATCCATTTCAAGAACGATGTGGTCCTCTTTGACCGACTTCATGACTTCTTTGGTGATCTTCTTGGCTTCAGCCATATGTATTCCTTTCCGGTTGTCGGATACGTAAAAACGTTGGTTCATTCTTAGGTGCAACCTAATTGGAAACTGGCGGTCTGCCTCGGTTTCCGCTAAGGTCTGTGAAGGGCATGGGTGCTTCTATTTTGAGGAAGCACATGGATATTGAGAATGAGGGCGTCCCGGTGTCGGAGCTGGTCCGCCATGACTATGAAGAAATCCACTTCACTTGTCGGACCTGTCATCGCCACGTGAGCAAATCCCCCGCCGAGCTGGCTAAGATGGTCGGCCTTGAGATTGGCATCTGGACATTCACGAGACGCTTGAGGTGTGCCGAATGCGGACAACGAGATTTCACTGTCCGCATAGGGAGAGCTAAAGGTGTGCCAACAGGTGTCTACTGATTATATCTCACTTGTGGGATGCATTAAGCAAAAAAGAAGTCCGACCCTTTTACCAAGGATAAATCCAAGGTGCCTTTGGGCGGGACCGGTTTGATTTTCAGTTTCTTCTCGTCATCATAGACTTGAGAGACGATGGCCTCTCGAAACTCCTGAAGAACATCATGTTCCTCATACATATCCACGAAGGCTTCCCGGAGACACGCAGCAAGCATCTGAGTATCCGCTGCATGTGTCCCGAAGCTGTCATGGATCATCGCAAAGTGTGTCACCCCGTTCTGCGCCGCGTAATCCACGGACATCATGAGGTGGGCTGCGTCCATTGAGTGAACAAAGTTAGGGCTGACTGCGGACTGCATCCGTTTGTTGTCTAGGCGTTTGCTCTCCTTTGCGAGAGATAGGAAGATAACGCTATCCCCCATCTTAGATTTAACCCTGCAATGCTCAATGGTCCGGTACTCCTGAAGCACCGGGAAACCTACAGGTGTTGTCCAAGTGATCGGTAGGCCCTCACCTGCAACGATTTTGGCGCAACCCTGAAGCCACTCCATAGCGGCCCTTGCCGCGATTACAGTTTCACCGATGCCATCCCAAATTTGGGTGCTGAGAAGCTGGCTCATACGAAACAGGTCTTCTTCAGGGAAACCAAGGCGATCACCCCGTTCTTCACGCATCCATTGCTCCGTATATTCCCGGCACGAAAATACCGTTGAACCGTAGGGTAACGTCATCACCTGACGTTTGGTGGTCTTCCGGTCGATCCCGAGTGCAAGAAGTTTCTCTGCGTCAAGCTTATGCGTCCCACTTGTGGAACCCATTAGACGCAGTTTTTCCCTGACAATCTCTGCGACTATCCCATAGATGTCTGAAGGTTTATCAGATGGAACAAGGTTCACAGCCTTGCCCCCGACCGGATCGCGAAGCATTGCCGAGAAGTGTTGGATACCTGAACAAGAACCGTCCAAAGCGATAGGAAGGCTGGACTTGTAGCCGTAACCCTCGGTCAGGAAACCGGCCCACTCAAAGCAGAACGCGAGGAACTGCCAAGGTTTGTCAGCATCCAACCATGATTTACCTTCCCCTAAATCCATGTGCATTGTCCCGAGCGGGTCTTCAGCTATCGCTTTGATCTTCTCATTGCGATCTTCAACCCACCCGATGCGGTCATCAAGACTGGCTTTGTCATATCCAAAGACGTTCGCACCCTGCACAGCAAGCCAACCTGCGGCGACACCATCATTGATCGGCTTCCCCTCAGCGAATGTCAAAAGACCCTTCATCAGGTCCGGGCCTTGTGGATTGAACGAGGGAATTGCATAGATACGTCCCCGGAAGTCGAGTTGATACGGGAAGTAGATCGCCGCATCGTCCTTGAACATATCAGCTACCCAAAGAGTGCGGTTGGTCTGGACGCGCTTCGACCCCATAGCAAGGTTAAGCTCGTGGATACGCATTGCTCGCCGTTTCCAGTCCTTCAGGGCGTTCTCATCATTTTCGAAGCACTCGTGACCCCAAGCTTCTCTACGGCCACTGGCGGTGGTCCCTAGAGGCACTGCGGCATTGCACTTCGGACATTGAACATGCTTCACGTCGTCACGGATCGGGAGACCTGCAACATCGTTGCCCCTGTCCCAAATCTGGCGGGCCACTTCAAGCACCTCCGAGTTGATACGATAAGCCGACTGTTGAAGCCGGTTAACAGCCTCATACAGCATCGGCATTCCATCCGTGCGATGGTCCAGTTCATCCAGATAGTTATGATTAACAGCTTTGATCAGCGGGAGTTGCGGCACTGCATCCGTATGATATCCACCGTCACGGGTATTGGTCCATTCGACAGGAGGGATGATTGTAGGGAGCCATTGAGGGGTCAGGAGTTCACAACGGGCCACCTGCTTATCAATCCAACCCTTTGTCTTTTCGCTGCATACCACATAGCGGACGGTCTTGTGCTTACCTTTCTGGATGTCCATCATTTCAACCAGACCTGTCCGCTCAATGATAATCTCAAGCATCTTCAGGCCAACATGGAGCTTATCCACCTCCGGCCACGGGGTCCAATCGAAGTCATTACGGGTCATCGCCACTGCAAGGATGTTACGGCGGTATCCAAAGTCCGCTGATTTGGCGACCTTCTTCTTCACATACTTGATGGTCTTACCTTCCTTCTCCTTGCCTGTCTCACCGTCTATCACGCGATCCTGAGATTGCAATGCGTGGAACCTGCGCTCCACTTCAAGACGGCTCCCAATCTGGATACAAAGAGCCTGAAGGGTACGTCGTGCTGTTACACCATCAATGACAACCCGCAGCGCCAGCATAGCAGCGACCTGCTTATCCATTTCGTTGAAGTAGTGGACAGCGGTGTGACGTTTACCTGCCCGACCACTGTTTGCCTGTTCCATAAAATCTTCAATCCCCTTCACCACCGGATCAAGGCCATGAAGGAGCAGGCTTTGACCATACCGGGTCCCGGCTTCGTTCTTCTTTTGGCGGGCGTCTGTGACTTTCTTCTGAAAAGCGTCCTTACCTAATCCCAACATCCGAAGCTCCAGGTCGATCTGACGGGCAACCAAAGGCTCGCCATAAGTGGTCTTCAGGTTCAGTTCATCAAGTTTCGTAGCGGTCATTCGATGTTCCTTTTGCTGGCGTAAATCTCATGGGGAAGTAACCGGCTTATCTAAGGTGCAACCTAATTGGAGAGGCCCGGTTTTCTGCGGTTTTGCACCGCCATTGCACCATTGGGGTATTGCACCAATATCCATCGCCAAAGTGGGATGTATTGAGGCAAAGAAAAAACCAGCCCTGAAACCAAGGCTGGCTCTACGTTCGGAGGGTGTTGTGCATTAGTGGGACATATTAGCGATGGAACCTAAATCCAGCGCGTCTACCAGTTCCGCCACGCCCGCACACAAGCATACCAAACACACCGGAAGTACCGGTGTGGGTGCGCCTTAATACAAACTTCGATCATGTCATGCAAGCATCGCCTTTTAGACAGATGCATTCAGGTGGAAAATTAATTTGAAACGGGCCGGTTTTCTGCGTTTCACAAGATTGTTGGAAGGTTGAAAAAACTACCCGAAAAAGCATTTTCGCCCATCAAACATCGACTTCAGGAGCCCGAACGCAGCCGATTTGCGATAAAACTAAAGCATTTTGCGTTTTATAGGAATCATTGAAGGGATTCCCCTTAGTGTATTTATGTGATTCACTTCCGTCAGGAGGTGCTTCATGGGCAAACCGTACTCATTGGATCTTCGGGAACGGATCGTTAGATATATAGAGCAGGGCCATTCAGCGCGTGCGGCGGCGGCTGTATTCGGTGTTTCTGCGAGCACGGCAGTGCGTCTCGCTGCGGCTTATCG
>NZ_JBEPTC010000006.1:0-227964 GCF_040549275.1 Thalassospira sp. MBR-102 | reverse complement strand
ATCTCTAGTTCGGTTTGATGTGGGCTGGGTTTCTTAAGCATTCCCCATTGAATCAAAAGTCCCCGCCAATGGCGAGGACTTTGTCAGCAGTCTGACGGGCCGTGCAATGCACGACCCGTCTTCATGATCTGCCGTCGCAGACCCTGTTTGATCAGGAACAGATGCCTTATTCGGCACCTTCCTGTTTCTTGCGAAGTGCTTCGCCAAGGATATCACCAAGCGATGCACCGCTGTCAGCCGAACCATAATCCGCCATGGCTTTCTTCTCGTCAGCAACTTCAAGAGCTTTGACCGAGAGGGTAACCTTGCGGGTTTTGGCGTCGATCGTGGTCACACGCGCATCGACTTTCTCGCCAACTGCGAAACGTTCCGGACGCTGGTCCGAACGGTCACGTGCGAGTTCAGCCTTGCGGATGAAGCCTTTAAGATCGGTGCCACCAACAGCAACCTCGATACCACCATCGTTAACTTCGGTGATTTCACAGGTTACGGTTTCGCCGCGTTTGATGCCGGTAACGGCTTCTTTGAACGGGTCACCCGAAAGCTGTTTGATACCAAGCGAGATGCGTTCTTTCTCGACGTCAACGTCAAGAACCTTGGCTTTGACGATGTCACCTTTTTTGTATTCTTTGATGACTTCTTCACCAGCGCGGTCCCATGACAGGTCCGAGAGGTGCGCCATACCGTCGATACCGCCCAGAAGGCCAATGAACAGACCGAATTCGGTGATGTTCTTGACTTCGCCTTCGATCTCGGACTCGACCGGATGAGCGGCCAAGAAGGCATCCCACGGGTTCGAGGTGCACTGCTTGAGACCAAGCGAAATACGGCGTTTCTGTGCATCGACGTCGAGCACCATGACTTCGACTTCCTGCGAGGTCGAAACGATTTTGCCCGGGTGGATGTTTTTCTTGGTCCAGGACATTTCGGAAACGTGGACCAGACCTTCGACACCAGCTTCGAGTTCGACGAATGCGCCGTAATCGGTGATGTTGGTGACACGGCCTTCGAATTTCGAACCGACCGGGTATTTGGCTTCGACACCTTCCCACGGGTCAGCTTCAAGCTGTTTCATGCCAAGCGAGATACGCTGGGTTTCGCTGTTGAAGCGGATAACCTGGACCTTGACGGTCTGACCGATCTGAAGGGCTTCAGACGGATGGTTGATACGCTTCCATGCGATGTCGGTGACGTGCAGCAGGCCGTCAACACCGCCGAGATCGACGAATGCGCCGTAATCGGTGATGTTTTTGACAACACCGTCAAGAACCTGACCTTCCTGGAGGTTCTGGATCAGTTCGGCGCGCTGTTCAGCACGGGTCTCTTCGAGAACGGCACGACGCGAAACCACGATGTTACCGCGCGAACGATCCATTTTCAGGATCTGGAACGGCTGCGGGTTGTTCATCAGCGGGGTAACGTCGCGAACCGGACGGATGTCAACCTGGCTGCCCGGCAGGAATGCCACGGCGCCCGACAGGTCGACAGTGAAGCCGCCTTTAACACGACCAAAGATGGTACCGTCGACGCGTTTGCCTTCGTTGAACTGTTTTTCCAGCTCGACCCAGGCTTCTTCGCGACGCGCTTTTTCGCGCGACAGAACGATCAGGCCATCTTTGTTTTCATAGCGATCGACATAAACATCAACGGTATCGCCGATATTAACGTCGCCTGCGCCAAATTCTTTAAGCGGCACGCGGCCTTCGGACTTCAGACCCACGTCGACGATTGCATCGTCGTCGGTGGTTTTGACGACCGTACCGGTCATCACGCGGCCAATAAAGCCCTCGTCTTCAGAACCGAGGCTTTCGGCCAGCAGGGCGGCGAAATCTTCGCCGGTGGAGAATTGTGCTTGTTCAGCGGTTGTCATTAAAGAGACTTCCTTTCGAGTGTATCGTCACTATTCCGGCCAATCGGTTGTATCCGATGGTCTTGCCACAAAATCGCGGCGGGTTTTTGCCAATCGATGTCCCGATCCCGTTCGCGAAAAACCAAACGGTTTTCCATAGACGAAAAGGTGAACGCACATGTCGTTCACCTTAGGGTAACAACCCCTGAGATCGTTCTGTCGCTTGACGGTTAAAACGCCCGTGTGTCAGTCATTCTCGCCCATATGGGTCCGAATATGCGCCATGACTGCATTAAACACCGCATCAGCATTCAGACGATCCGTATCGATGTGGATTGCGTCCGATGCCATCTTGAGCGGCGCAACGTCCCGCGCACTGTCTCGAGCATCCCGTTCTTCAAGCTCCTTGAGAACGCGCTCGTATATAGCAGCGGGATTTTTTTCCTGCAACTGTTTGAACCGACGGTTTGCACGTTCTTCGACACTGGCCGTCAAATAGAACTTGATCGGGGCATCCGGACAGACAACCGTGCCAATGTCACGACCATCAAGAACAGCACCACGTTTGCCATCAGGCGGGCTGCTGGCAAGGTTGCGCTGAAAAGCTAGCAACACCGCGCGAACCTTTGGAATCGCTGCAACTTTTGATGCGGCACTTCCAACTTCTTCGCTACGAAGCTCTTCACTCTCAAGATCGTCGGCACCAAGTTTTTCTGCCACCCCGACCGCTGCATCCTCGTTCGAAGGATCAAGCCCAAGCGCCAAAACCTTTGCGCCCGTTGCCCGGTATAAAAGTCCGGTATCAAGGTAGGCATAGTCCATTGCTGCAGCGACTCGACGCGCCAAAGTACCTTTTCCCGATGCTGCCGGTCCGTCAATTGCGATGATCATGCGCGGGTGCCCCTGTTTGTTTTGATGTCACTTAATACTTGTGTGCCAATAACGGCATTACGAGCCCCGGTATGTGAATAGAGAAGCCCGCCCGCGAAACAGATTACGAACCAGCCGGGGCAAGGTTGGCCCCAAGTTCGCGCATCAGCGCTTCGAAACTCGGAAAACTGGTCGCAATCGGGTTGGCATCATCAACCGCAACCGGATCATTCGCGCCCAGTCCAAGAACAAGGAACGACATGGCAATGCGATGATCAAGGTGGGTCTCAACCATGCCGCCACCCGGCACATCGCCACCCGTAACAATAAGGTCGTCACCTTCGATACGATGAATGATCCCGTTTGCTGCCAGACCCGCGGCCACAGCGGCAAGACGATCCGATTCTTTAACCCGCAATTCTTCAAGTCCGCACATTCGGGTTTCACCCTGCGCATAAGCAGCAGCAACAGCCAGCACCGGATATTCGTCAATCATTGATGGCGCGCGTTCTGCTGGCACAACAATGCCGGTCAGGCGATTTTTACCACTAACAACAAGATCACCGATGGTTTCACCGGCTTCTTCACGTTCGTTAGCAATCGTAATGTCACCGCCCATTTCAATAAGCGTCGTGATCAGGCCGGTCCGCAATGGGTTTAAACAGACATCACGGATGGTAACCTGTGATTCCGGATTGATCAAAGCCGCCACCAGCGGAAATGCCGCCGAGCTCGGATCTGTGGGAACCACAATATCAGCCGCCTTCATTTCAACCGGGCCGGTCAGGCTGACCGTGCGGCCGCCATCGTCATTGATGCTGACATCAACATCGACACCGAAATGACGCAACATGCGTTCGGTATGATCACGCGATGGTTTCGGTTCGATCACTGTGGTCGTTCCGGCGGTATTCAAACCGGCAAGCAACACGGCCGATTTTACCTGCGCGGATGCCATCGGCAGCGTATATGTCACCGGTTTTGCTTCATCGGTTCCAATGACGGCCATCGGCGGGCGACCACGTTCACGCGTGATGAATTGCGCACCGAATTCAGCAAGCGGGTCGGCAACACGCCCCATCGGACGTTTGCAAAGCGACGCATCACCGGTAAAGAAAGTGGTGATCGGATGGGTCGCAACAATCCCGGCCATCAGGCGAATACCGGTTCCCGCATTGCCCATGTCAATGACGCTATCGGGTTCCCGCAAGGCGCCAACCCCGACACCAGTCACATGCCAGGTCCCGTCATTATCGCGATTAACGGTCGCGCCAAGCTTGCGCATGGCTTCTGCGGTTGCCAGTACATCTTCACCTTCGAGCAGGCCGGTAATTTTCGTTTCACCAATGGCAAGACCGCCAAACATCAGGGAACGATGGGAAATTGATTTGTCGCCGGGAACCCGGATATCGCCTTTAAGCGCACGGGACTTCAGCGATTGAAGCGGACGTTTGGTCTGCGAAGAGCTCATCGGGCCTGCCTGTCTATGTCTTGTTGTGACCATCAAATAATCGTTTTCCGACCATTGAACCGTACCTTGATGCCGCCGCAAGTCCAGGCGCAAATGGTACGTTCGATTGCCGGGGGGCAAACACGTATCATATGCGCTTTTGACGCACCAGTATCGAAGCCAAATTTTGCTTGAAGCTTATGGCGGTGCGTAGCGCAGAATCCCGCCTTTTTGAGGCTTGGAATAAAATCGGACAATTTCCTTTTGACAAGCCCGCCCCAAGATGGCAATTGGGCCAACTAGAAGAAGGTGAATTCGGCCTTCAACCCATTCTTTGATGAAACGGTATTTAAGAGGGTTTGCCGTAATGTCAGCACGCGGTAAGAAACGTCACTGCCAAGCCTGCGGTACCAAATACTATGATTTGAATCGTACGCCGGTCGTGTGCCCCAAATGCGCAACCCCGGACGGGGTGACCAAAATCAAGAAAGCCGCGGTTGCAAAGCCGAAGCCGGAAGAAGACGAAGATCTTGATGATGACGTCGATCTCGATGACGACGTCGACACCGATATTGATGACGATATCCTTGAGGATGCGTCTGATCTTGGTGAAGATGACGATGATCTTGGCGAAGTTCTCGAACATGTCGAAAGCGACGAAGACGACCGCTAGGATTTTTTAAAAATAGGTCTTGCCAAGATTTGGTGAACCTTCTAAATATCGCCCGCGCCGCAACGGAAACACTCAAAATCGTTGCGACGCGGACTAAAATGGGGCCGTAGCTCAGTTGGGAGAGCGCTACAATGGCATTGTAGAGGTCGTCAGTTCGATCCTGATCGGCTCCACCATCAAAACCCGTCGCCTAAAGCGACGGGTTTTGTCGTTTCAGTATTCTTTTCCCAAATGAAAAGGCCGTCCAAAGGACGACCTTCAAAAGCGTCTGGATGCAAAATACTGCTTAGTGCACGGTGCGATCGATTGAACGCTCCGGATCGGGAAGATGTCCAAAACCATCAAGCAATTCGGCGATACCATCTCCTGCACGAACCACCATAATACGGCCTGAAACAGGGTTCCCCTTTTCCTGTCGCAAAATTCCAATCACATCGGCAATGACTTTGAACTGGCAATCTTTCAACCAGTCATGAATTGCCTGTTCATGATGGCGGAACCTTTGCCCCGGCCCAAGATCGAACGGGAATGTGTCACCATGTTCAAGTGAGAAAACCATCAATCCACCTGGTACAATCCGCTCGTGGGCAGCCCGCAGCGCAGGGACAAGATCGCCAAGATAATTCAGAACATCAGCAGCAACCACCAAGCCATAGTCGCGATCAAGCGCATCAGGCAAATCCGTGATGTCCCCGGCAATCAGATTTCGATAAAGACCCTTTGCCTTTGCCCGGTTAATCATGCGCGGCGATAGATCGACACCGTCAATCACGTCAACATGGCCCGCAAAAACGTCCGCGACCAATCCTGTACCGCAACCAAGATCAAGAACCCGCAACGGGCGCAACAATTCCGGCAAGTATGGCCGGATGGCTTCAAAAAGAAGCTCCGGCCCACGATAGGCCAAGCGATCCCGCAACGAGATTTCAAAACGTGGTGCATAGTCGTCAAACAGGGCCCGAACATAATCAGGCGGCAAGCGATCGCGCATGGCAACCGCACCCAGCAAAGTCAGTCGAACTTCGGCTCCCATACGGTCAACCGGATCAAGAGCAAGGCACTGACGAAAAGCTTCGATCGCATTTTCGTGCTGTCCCATGCGTTCGAAAATATCGCCCAGCACAAAATGTGCTTCTTCCCAATCGGGATCAGCCGAAATTGCCGCCCGGGTCACATCGATTGCGGCCTCGGTATCATTCTGCCCGACAAGCGCCAGCGCGACATCAAGCCGCCGACTGGCCAACAAACGATCTTTGCTCATGTATATGAAGAAATCCGAAAAGGCTCCGGCCAAATGACCGGCAGCATCAAAACTCGATCATCGCTATATCAGCTGAATCCGCGCTTTTGGCAATATGGATAATATCATTTAAAATCAGATGTTTATCTAATTTTATCGCTTTTGCACGCTGCAAAATCATTTTATCTGGTCCCTCTGCATCAGAATTCACGACAAACTTCGCAGTTGATGAATAGTCTTGGATGATCCGGGCGATCACCAGAATAACTTGATTAAAACATAATGTATTAATATAAATATTTACCTCAACCTCTTGCTGCCGGGAAACAAGATGGAAAACTTTACGCCTTATTCCGCACTTCTGGGTGGTGCGCTGATCGGACTGGCTTCAGGCCTTTACCTTTTGCTCAATGGCCGCATTGCAGGCATCAGCGGCATCCTTGGAGGCCTGCTTACCAGCAAAGGCCCGACATCGGGTCGCGTTGAAAAACTTGCCTTTATCTCTGGCATGATCATTGCTCCAATGATCCTGTTGGCCCTCACCCCGATCAATGCCCAAAGCATTGTAAGCGCTTCATGGCCGGTCATTATTGCAGCCGGCTTGATCGTCGGGTTTGGCACGAGACTTGGCAGTGGCTGCACCAGCGGACACGGAATTTGCGGCCTGTCGCGTCTGTCAGCACGATCAATGGTCGCCACCCTGTGTTTCATGGGCGCGGGCATGGCCAGTACCTTTGTCATTCGTCATGTTATCGGGGGCTAAATCAATGCGTATTCTTGCTTCTGCTTTCTGTGGCGCCCTGTTCGGCTTGGGCCTAATCATTTCGGGGATGACAGACCCCCAAAAGGTTCTTGGTTTCCTTGATATCGCAGCGATCCAGACCGGAAACTGGGACCCCAGCCTTGCGTTCGTCATGGCGGGTGCCCTTGTTATCGCATTCCCGATATTTCGCTTTGCCCAATCCCGCAGAACTGCCATTTGCGGCGGGACAATAGAACTGCCGAAACGACGCGACATTGACCGCAATCTGGTTATTGGCGGGCTATTGTTCGGCATTGGGTGGGGCATGGTTGGCTATTGCCCGGGTCCCGCGATTAGTGCGCTTGCCTTTGGGCATATCGAAACAATCATTTTTGTGATCGCGATGATCGCCGGAATGATCGTGCATAAACTGATGATGAACACATTGGATCAGGCCGCAATCGCGCAAAAATAGCGAAAACCTTAACCTTTATGGCAAGTGCGCCACGCAAACCAGCCATACGCCACAAATTGCCATTCGCAGGGAAATCAATCTGTTAGCATTCAAAATTTGTGGCGACTAGTCTGGAAAGCCTGAAATCTTGCTGCAACATGCTTGTCTTTGCAGCGACACTGGCATATGTGCAAAACAACATCACAGTATGATTTCAAAGGCCTCGCATGAAAATCGGCATTCTTGAAACCGGTCTTGTTCCGGAAGAACTTCGCGATGAATTCAAAAGCTATCCATCCATGTTCGAAACCATGCTTGGCGCATTGGATCCCGAGCTTGCCTTCCAGACCTGGACTGTACTTTTGGATCAATTCCCCGAAGACCTGAATGCCGTCGATGCCTGGATTGTGACCGGATCAAAGCATGGTGTTTATGAAAACGAACCCTGGATGATCCGTTTGCAGGAATTGCTTCGCGATATCGTCGCCGCACAAATTCCTGTTTTCGGGGTCTGCTTTGGTCACCAGATTCTGGCAGCCGCCCTTGGTGGCACGGTCGTCAAATCTGACAAAGGCTGGGGTATTGGTGTTCATGAATACACCACCAGCAAAACGGCCCCGATCTGGCTTGGAAATGCGCCAGCCAAGTTCAAGCTGAACGCATTCCATCAGGATCAGGTGATAGAATTGCCCGAAGGCGCAAATGTTTGGGCAAGCTCCGAATTCTGCCCCTATGCCGCTATTCAATACGGCGAAACCGCTGCTTCGATCCAGCCGCATCCGGAATTCCAGCGCCCCTATGAAGAAGCATTGCTGAAGGCACGATACACATTGTTGCCCGAAGACGTACATTCAAAGGCAACCAAGTCACTTGACGAAAAGCTTGATAGCCAACTGTTTGCCAAATGGATGCTCAATTTCCTGCGGGGTAATCGGGCGGTTAAAGCCGCCTGACCCAGGATCGGGAAGGCATTATCCCCTTATAACGGACCGCGGCATTTCGATGGCGGTCCGTTTTGCGTTTTAAGATATAGTGATGCATGCGCAACCGGCTGGAAGTTTTCAGAACATTCCGCAATACGATTTGTTTATGATTGCGCCTGATACTGGACTTTAGCAAAATTTCTGCCAGTAAAATGGAATGCCATGATCCAGAATTTACGGCTTTATTCCGGTCTGACGCTGTTTGCATATGTCTTCATGCATCTGATCAATCAGGCCGCTGGCATCATTTCGCCCGAAGCAATGGAAGCCATCGTCCCGGTTACAACCGGTATCTGGCAATTCCCACCGCTGGAAATTCTTCTTTTATGCGCTGCGATCACGCATTTCCTTCTGGCGACAGCGCGACTGACCAGCAGGCGCTCTCTGCGCCTGCGCAAATCCGAATGGACACAGATGGTCCTTGGTCTGTGCATTCCATTTCTATTGTTCCGCCATATCATCGCAACACGGATCATCGACCTCGGATTTGGTGTCGATTCCGCGTTTGAACGTGTTTTGCTTGATCTTGCCGTGTTTATTCCGAGCCAGGGCGTATTGCATGCAATCGCTGTGATTGTCGTCTGGACCCATGGTTGTATCGGTATTCATTTCTGGCTGCGATTAAAGCCATTTTACCCGCGTTGGCGCGGTGTGCTTAGCGCATCAGCAGTACTTGTCCCGACACTGGCACTGGCCGGATTTGGCGCGGCATCCGCTGAAATCATTCGCCGGACCGAAGAAGGCGGACGCAAATATGTTTTTGGTGTTCTGGATGCCGCAAACGTCAATGACGCGGCAGTAAAATTTTATGAAAATGCGCTTCTCCCAGGCACGATAATTGCCATTTCTCTGGCTTTGGCACCCTTTGTCGTGCGGCAAATTCGCCAGACCGTTGATCGCATCAAACGCGGACCGATGCTATCGATGCCCAACGGCAAGCTGATCCGCGTCGCCCCCGGGGCAACGGCACTTGAAGCCCTTCGCGATGCCGGTGTGCAGATGGCATCGGTTTGTGGCGGACATGGTCGTTGCACGACATGCCGCATCCATTGCGGATCGGGCATTGATCAGCTTGCAGCCCCCGGCAAGATCGAAGCAGCCGCGCTTGAGAGCATCCACGCGCCGCGTGGTATGCGATTGGCCTGCCAGATCAAACCGGTAAACGATCTTGCGGTTGCGCCGTTATTGCCGCCGAACGCCACCGCACAGGATGGACGCCGCCCCGGCGGTCTGTCCGGTAGCGAACGTCAGGTTGTTTCAATATTCACCGACCTTCGGGATTCGACACGTTTGGGCGAAAAGAAAATGCCCTACGATGTACTGTTCATCCTGAACCAGTTTTTTGCCGAAATGACAGAAGCCTTGCGCGAAAGTGGCGGGCTCTATGCCCAGTTCACCGGTGATGGCCTGATGGCGCTTTACGGTCTTGATACGGACGATACGGAAACCATGATCCGTGATGCCCTTCACGGGGCGGCGGGGATGTTGCGCCGAATCGAAAATCTGAATGAACATTTGAAATCAGAGCTTCCGCATACATTGCGCATCGGTATTGGCATTCACATGGGCGAAGCGATTGTTGGCGAAATGGGGCCTCCCGGCCGCGAAAACATCAGCGCCATCGGCGACACGATCAATACGGCGGCAAGACTGGAAAGCCAGACCAAAAAGCATGGTGTGCCGTTGGTGATATCAAAGGCAATTTTCGACCATGGGCCGATTCCATTACCTGAAAATGCGGTGATGCATGAAGTGGCCTTGCGCGGAAAGGATCAGACTGTTGCCTACTATGCACTGGAAAATATGCCCGAACTGCCGGAACGCGTTGTATGATCATCTCTGATCGGTCATGATCTGCGTATTACACAGGTCTGATATCGCATATTCCCAAGGTTTCCGCGGTTACAGTATCAATCCGGGTCTTGACTATGCGATAGAAAACCACATTTATTCGATTAGATAGATATGTCTGATGCCGAACGGGTCGGGTCAGATGTTCAGACGCCCGAAACGCCAAAAGCGTGGGGTCTGGTCGATATCACACTCGCTCTACTGAGGAGGTGCTGCCTATGTCACGAATTTCAATGTTTAACAGTCCGCTGCTGTTGGGGTTTGACCAGATCGAACGTGTTCTTGATCAGGTTTCCAAAACCAAGGCAGAAGGCTATCCGCCTTACAATATCGAGCAAATCGGCGAAAACCATCTGCGTATCACGGTCGCGGTCGCAGGATTTGCCGAAGACGATCTGTCGGTAACGACCGAAGACAACCAGTTGATTATTCGTGGCAAGCATCAGGAAGACGACAGCAACCGCATCTATATCCATCGCGGTATAGCATCCCGCCAGTTCCAGCGTTCCTTTGTACTGGCCGAGGGTATTGAAGTTGTTGGCGCCCATCTTGATAACGGACTTTTGCATGTGGATTTGAACCGTCCGGTTCCTGAACCGGTTGTACGTGAAATTGCGATCAACTCTGCCAAGAAGAAAGCCGTCTCGTCACGCACCATAGATATGACCGTCGATGCTGAAAATGGCGCAGACGCGGTCGAAGATAAAAGCCGCAAGGCGTAACAAGGAGAGTGGTTTTATGAGCAATCGCATCTCAGACCATGAGACCAAAGAAACCCGCGGCGCGGAACAGGATTTGAACCTGCTTTCGTCTGGTGATTTTGCCATGCTTGGCATTCACGATTTTGCTTATGTGCGCGCGATGGCCAATCCCGAAGACGAAAGCAACGAAACGGTCTTTGGGGTATTTACCGCCGATGGTACCCATATCGCATCGTTCGAAAGTCAGGCCGTAGCCCATGCGGCAATCCGCCAGCACGACATGGACCCGCGTTCGGTTCACTAAGACGACCCGATCGGGATATCGCGGAAATCAGAAGGCAGCCGATGGGCTGCCTTTTTGCTGGGTTTGATGAGGCGTCACCCTAACGGATTTCGATCACTTCGCCAGGTACGGCAACCCGTACCTGCGGATTTTCGCGCAGAAGTTCGGCAATCTCGCGTCTTACATCACGTTTGATGTGATAGAGCCAGAAACGTGATCCGGGCATATCAGATGCCAATTGCAGAACAGTTTCCAAATCGCAGTGCGCGGCATGTTTTGGATCATGCTTGGGCAAATATGTTTCCTGAAACACCAGATCAGCAGCGGTAAAAAGCGCTGTAGTATCGGCTGTCACGTTACCGTCACCGGAATAGGCAAAACCCTTATTCTCGAAACGCAGCAAAATTGCATGGTTCTGAACGCTGTGATCGGAACGGGCAAATTTGGTTTCGAACGGACCTATCTGCGTGGTTTCCGGCACCGCATGCCAGATAATTTCAAACGGCCACGCACTTCCAAGCCCGGCAAAGCCAAGCTCCATGATCTTTTCCAGATGATTGCGTACCGCAGGTGTCGCGATGATATGGATCGGCTTTGATCGACCGTCATCGCGCCAGTTCAGCATAACCGGCACCAGTCCGAAAACGTGATCGGGATGCATGTGGGTGAAATAAATCGCATCAATGGCATCCGGATCGGGAAACTTGCGCATCAGCAATCCGGGCACCGTTGCCCCACAGTCAATCATCAACCGATAGCCATTTGCACTCACCACGACGGATGAGTTTTCAAAGGCGGGATCGAATGCCTCGCCAACACCCAGAACATCTATGCGCATATATTCACTCGACATTCCCTGTCACCGCGCTGTTTGCGGATCATTTGCAATGAGTGTCTATTTTTGCTGAGACAGTGAACATTAGGCAAGCTGTTCAGATTTGTTTTCGCGATAAAGTCTCAAAACCGTCACCGCACAAAGAAAACTGGGTGGCTGAATGCATCGGCCATCCTGCAGTTCGATACATCTGTATAGGAAATCAGACGGTTAACGCGCTAGGACTTCCGCAGCCTTGCGAGTTCGACTGACCGAGTCGGCGACCATACCCGTGGTGGACTTGATATTATCAAGGTTCCGGGCAAGACCGTCAACCGCACCTGCCATCATGCGCATGTTTTCCGAAACGCCTTCGGTCACCGCACTTTGTTCCTCAACCGCCGAGGATATGTTGGTGACACTGTCCCTGACCGTTTCCACCGAATGACGAATGGTTTCAAGGGCACCGACAACCTCCGACGAGATCGACTGAATGCCTGAAATTTCATCGGAAATCTGCTCGGTCGCACGAGCGGCCTGATTGGCCAGGTTCTTGACCTCGTTGGCAACAACGGCAAACCCCTTGCCAGCATCGCCCGCACGCGCGCTCTCTATCGTCGCATTCAATGCCAGAAGGTTGATCTGCCCGGCAATATTCTGAATGACTTCAACGATGCTCCCCATTGACTCGACAACCTCCGCCATACGCTGGGTCGAGCTGTTGGCGCTGATCGTCTGATCAAATGCGCGCTCTGTTTCGTCACGAGACTGCGCCATACTACGCGAAATTTCTGCAATTGATGCCGCCATCTGCTCGGCACTTGCCGCAACGGTCTGCACCGTATGCGAGGTTTCCTCGGATGTGCTGACACTTTGATTGGCCGAATTGCCCAAAGCGGCGATGTTACTATCGATCTCGGTAAAGTTCTGATCAATCATGGTCTTGAGCTCAAGCAACAGAAGGGTTTGCTCGGTAATATCTGTCGCGAACTTGATCACCTTGAAAGGCTTTCCAACCGGATCAAGCACCGGGTTATAGGACGCCTCAATCCAGATTTCCTTGCCGCCCTTGCCGACGCGTTTGAATTGGCCCGTATGGAAATTCCCGGTTTTCAGGGTTTCCCAGAACGAGCGATATTCGGCAGAGTCACGATATTCTGGCTCAACAAACATGCTGTGATGCTTGCCGATAATTTCATCGAGTCTGTATCCCATGGCATCGAGAAAATTCTTGTTTGCCTTAAGGATAATGCCGTTCAGGTCAAACTCGATCACGGCCTGCGATTTTTCCATCGCGTCAAAGACACTTTGCAAAACCGCACGCTCAACGCGACGCGCTGTAATGTCGGATGCAAATTTGACGACCTTCGTCGGCTTTCCGTCTTTGCCAAGAATCGGGTTGTAAGTTGCTTCAAGCCATATCATCTCGCCATTTTTGCGCACACGCGGCACAGCACCCGACGAGAATTTACCGCTACGAAGCTGTTCCCAGAATTTCCGGTATTCTTCGCCATTACTGATTTCACGCGGGACAAACATCGAATGATGCCGACCAACTATTTCCTCCAGCGAGAAACCCATTGTTTTCAGGAAATTATCATTGGCCGTCAGAATCTTGCCATCAATCGAAAACTCGATAACAGCCATCGACAGGCTAAGCGCATTTACAATCTGCTGACCTTCCTGCGACTTGTCATTACTGAAAAGTGACGCAAAACCCATCCGAATGTCTTCCTTGTGTTGCCCGGGTTTCTAACTGAAGACCCGGTCATTTAGAGGCCTGTATAAAAAAAACGAACAATTCCGCATATACTGCGCAATTGTTCGGATCACAGGATATCTATACCGATGAAGTAATCAACCGCCTATTTTAGCATAGGTGAACATACTTTGGATTATACGTTCAAGCTGGCCATTTTACAATATATCGGGTCAGATCAGGGTGGGCGTCATCCTCTGAGATCACCATTCCCTTGATCGACATTCCCGCCGCAATCGTTGAGTCTGCGCGTCCTGTAATTAGTGGGTGCCAGTCAGGTAATCCTTTTCCTTCGGCCATCAAACGATAGGCACATGTCGATGGCATCCAGGACAATGTCGTGACGTTTTCCTGTGAAAGTTGCACACAGTCAGGCACATGCTGGGTTCGATTTGGATAATCCTTGCAGCTGCAGGTTTCGCAATCGAGTAATCGACAGGCTACCGAGGTATAATAAACAAAGTCGGTGTCCTCATCCTGCAGCTTATGCAGACAGCATTTGCCGCATCCGTCGCAAATGGACTCCCATTCCTCGGTAGTCATTTCATCAAGCGTCTTGGTTTCCCAAAACGGTTCATTCCCTGTCTCAACCGTCGGCTCTGTCATCGTCTCTCTCGTCCGGCATCATTTTATTATTTTTGGATTATAGCATATGGCGGACTTCCAAACCGCAAAGATCACCAATCGAAGCTACTGGCAGATCAGATGAAAGAACGAGCCGAAAACACTGCCCTTCATCAAACCGGCACTGCCAAGGTCATCACCAATTGCCGTGGCCATGTTTCCAAGGGGCGTACCATCGGCTTTGATGGTCGAGGCATAGTGAAACTCGTGCCCGCGAAGAACGGTCCCAACCGGCCCCAAAGCTGTTGCCCCGGACAAAACCAGTGTTCGATATCCCAAATGCAGCTTGCGATCAGCAAAGCTCGTCACAAGGGGCAAAAGCCCAAGCATCTGGTGATGTTGGCCAGTTGCATCAATCAATGCCTCGCCCAGCATCATATAGCCACCGCATTCGCCATAGATCGGGATATTTCTGGCTGCCAGCGCCGCGAGTGCCGCTTTGAAATTTCCGGCATTCGCCAGTTGTTCCCCATGCAGTTCCGGATAACCGCCCGGCAGATAGACCGCGTTCGCCCCATTGCTTGGGGTTTCATCGGCAAGCGGGGAAAAGAACGATAATTCCGCCCCCTGACGGCGCCAGTCTTCAAGAAGATGGGGATAGGCAAAGGCAAAAGCCGTATCCCGTGCGATGGCGATATGCTGCCCCAATGGCGGGATACCGATGCCAACCGCATCCGAACCATCACCAGCCCCCACCGCAAGTTTCCGCCCGCGTACCAGACCGATCAACTGATCAAGATTGACATCCTCGGCAATAATCCCGGCCGCCTGATCAAGAAACACATCAAGCGCGTCATGTTCGCCTGCCTGCACAAGGCCAAGATGCCGTTCGGGCAGCGATAATGCATCACTGCGCCGGACCGCCCCGATCACAGGAATTTCCGGAAGATGTTCGCGGCATGCCGTTTCAATCATCATACGATGCCGATAACTGCCAACCCGGTTCAGGATCACAGCCGCAATTTTCACATCTTTGCGAAAGCCGGCGAACCCGGCGATCACCGCGGCAGCCGATGCCGACTGCCCCTTGACGTCAATAACCAGCACCACCGGCCAATTCATCATCGCCGCAAGATCGGCCGTCGACCCACTGCCGTCCGCCGCCCCGTCAAACAACCCCATCACACCTTCGCACAGAAGAAGTGACTTCTCCCCGGCCTGCCGCTGGGCAAGCGCAACGATCTGATTACCGGACATCGCCCAGGGATCAAGATTGATACATTTTTCTCGGCATGCAGCGGCCTGAAATGCCGGGTCTATATAGTCCGGTCCGGTTTTCGCCGCCGTAACACGAACACCCCGATTGGCAAGTGCACGCAAAAGGCCAAGCGTCAGAACCGTCTTGCCGCTATTTGACGAAGGTGCGGCAATAATCAGGCCCGGAAGCTGCATTGCAGATAATTCCATATTCTTCCGGTTTCCCTGAATGCCGCACAAACTGATCCCTACAGAAACGCGGTAATCATCCGTTCTTCTTAACGACTTCGGCAATGCCCTTTGCCATATCTTCCGGGGCTGTTCCGTAATTAAAGTGACGGATAAATGACCCATCACGTCCCATCAGATACACAAAGGACGAATGGTCCATCAGATAGGCATCCGAATCCTTTGCTTCCCCGTCGGCATATGCCTTGGCGTAATACACACGGAAAGTCTTTGCCGCGGCTGTAGTCTGTTCAAGCGTTCCGGTCAGGCCGACCATACGTTCATGAAAATGCGGAACATAAGCCGCAATCGCGTCAACTGTATCGCGTTCCGGATCAACCGAAATAAAGACCGGTGTTACTTCATTGGCAATTTCGGGATCAAGGGCATCAAGCGCATTGCCCATCACCTGCAATTCGGTCGGGCAAACGTCCGGACAATAGGTATAACCGAAATAAATCAGCATGTATTTTCCGCGGAAATCCTGTTCGGTGCGGGTCTGACCATTTTGATCAACCAGTTCAAACGGGCCGCCAATTGCCGCAGCACCCGAACTTGAAGATGCGGTTTCCGATCCCATCATCATCAGTCGATAGGTCAATCCGATTCCGAGAACCAGTGCAATCGCCAGAATGATTACGAGTGTTTTCCTGCTCACGCCGCTACCTGTTCCTTTTGTCCCGGGATTACCTTTGCCGCAATCAACCGGATGAATAACCCACTGTCTTGCGGGCACTATAAATCCGCAAAACGATCATGCAAGACCCGTGACTGTGCCATGGCTCACAATAGCGTCATTGCGAATTCGCAAAATTATCCGATCTGATGAAATGCCAGCATGGCAAGGATGATGGCGTTAACGACCATAAGCCCCCGACCGACCGGTGCCATAAAAGCACGAAAACGTCGGGTGGCATACTGGCCGATCACGCCCGTTGCAAACAGCATCGGCACGGTGCCAAGACCAAATACCGCCATGACGAACCCGCCGGTCAATGCATTGCCACCTGCCGCCGCCAGAACCAGCGCACCATAAATCAGGCCGCAGGGAATAAATCCAAGCATGATCCCCAGCAGATAACCCCGCCAGCCAAATGGCGCACCAAATAGCGGTTTGGTTCGGTCACCAACCACACGGTTCCACCATGCCCCCGCAGCGTTTCCTCCAGCCACGTTTGGAAACAGCCCGGCAAGATGTGGCACCAGACCGATTACCCCGAAGACCAGAAAGAAAAGTGCCGCACACAAAAGCAACATAGGCCCCAACCACCAGATTTTGGTCAGCACCGTGATGCTATCGGCGAAAAATCCCGCCATCACACCAAGCAGGGTATAGGTCGTCAATCGGCCAAACTGATAAGGCAATAAGGCGGCCCCGGTAAGTCGGCGAAGCTCGCTCATCTTTTCAAGCGGCAGCTTTTCCATGCGCGATGTGACCTGACTGATCACAAATGGCCCACACATCCCGACACAGTGGGTGGCACTGCCGACAAGTCCGGCAATCAATGCTGTCGCCAAAACGCCGCTGTCTTCTTGCAAAACAGTCACGCATTGTGCCCAGCCGCTTTCGATGATGCGGATCAGTATCTGTTGTTCGTCCATGATCCACCCGGAATGATCAGTTACGTCGATTGTGACGCGCCGATCCATTGTGAACAACGATATAGATCAATCCGGAACTCAGGATTTGGAAACGTTCGCATCCACCGGCATGGTAATAAGGTCAAGAACCTGTTCGAACGGAACATGGCGCACGGCTTTGACGTCATCCTGCGGCGAAAGCCAGTTCAACCGGTCGCGCAAGTCGACCACCTTGCCCAGAATACAAACTGCCGGCGGTTCCACACCGGCTTTTTCGACATCATCGGCCGCATTGGCAAGCGTTGAAATCAGAATGCCCTGATTGGGGGTTGTTGCCTGATTGATAACAGCAAGTGGTTCGTCACCGGATCGTCCATTGGCCATCAGTTCCGATGAAATACGGCGCAAATGCTTCATCGCCATATACAGCACCAATACCGGCGCCCCTTTGGCAAGAGCCGCCCAATTAATGTTATCGGGCATTTCGCCACTTGAACCGTGGCCTGTAACAAAGGTTACCGATGAATTGCAATCACGATGCGTTGTTGGAATCCCGGCATAGGCCGCACCGGCAATCCCCGCCGTAATACCCGGAACGACCCGGAACGGCACATTATGTTCAACCAGCGTCAGACCTTCTTCACCACCGCGGCCAAAAACAAACGGATCACCGCCCTTAAGCCGCAGAACCCTTAAGCCCTGCTTGGCGTAATCAACAAGCTGCAGGGATATGTCCGTTTGCTTTGAAGACGGCCGACCACCGCGCTTCCCGGCATAAACACGCTTGGCATCCGAACGCAAAAGATTGAGAATCCGGTCATCAACCAACGCATCATAGACAACAATATCGGCCTGCTGCATCGCATTGACAGCATGAAGCGTCAGCAAACCGGGATCACCCGGACCTGCGCCGACCAGCCAAACCCAACCCGGCTCAAATACCGGAAAATCAAGACCAAGTGTCGTCATTGCGGAATTCTTTATCTCTCAGCCAACTGGTCCATCTGTGCAGGACCGGATCGTTTGGATATGTTAAACAGCATCTTGGTGCTACGTCCAACATATTAAT
Organism: Thalassospira sp. MBR-102; assembly: GCF_040549275.1. Taxonomy (NCBI): domain Bacteria; kingdom Pseudomonadati; phylum Pseudomonadota; class Alphaproteobacteria; order Rhodospirillales; family Thalassospiraceae; genus Thalassospira; species Thalassospira sp. MBR-102. The sequence continues at coordinate 209,596 of NZ_JBEPTC010000006.1, read as the reverse complement.
CCGTATTTTTTTCGTTATTTACCTAATACCACATCATTTATAATGTTTAATATATGAGCTTTGTCAAAAAATGCGTGGTGCCATAATAATGGTTAACCCAAATCTTCAAAGCCATAAACCGGGATCGCCCGCCCCATGACCCGAAAACCGGACGGACCACTACGCAAGGGATGGACAACGGGGGCCTGTGCCACCGCGGCAACCCGCGCGGCGTGGCAAGCGCTGTTGTCTGGCGAATTTCCTGATCCGGTCACCATCATCCTTCCCCGGGGTGAAACACCATCCTTTAACCTGATCAAGGCTGAAACCGGCGATGGCTGGGCACGGGCAAGCGTGATCAAGGATGCTGGCGATGATCCCGATGTCACCCATGGCGCGGAAATCATTGCAACAATCCGCCATGGACAACAGGGGTCCGGCATCACCTTCCATGCCGGCGACGGTGTCGGGATGATTACGAAACCCGGCCTGCCCATCCCGGTGGGCGAAGCCGCGATCAACCCCAAACCGCGCGAAATGATGACACAGCAGATCGTCGAACTGGCAAACAGGTTTAACGCGACTACCGATGTCGAAATTGAAATTTCCATTCCCGGCGGGCGGGAAATCGCTCTGAAAACCTGGAACCCGCGACTGGGAATTGTTGGCGGTCTTTCCGTACTGGGAACCACCGGCGTGGTGATTCCGTTCAGCTGTTCGGCGTGGATTCATTCCATCCATCGTGGCATTGATGTCGCGCGCGCCACCGGCCGCAAACATGTTGCCGGGGCCACCGGCAAAACGTCCGAAGCTGCCATTCGGCAATTTTATAATCTGCCGGACGAGGCTATCCTGGATATGGGCGACTTTGTTGGCGGCATGCTAAAATATCTGCGTCGCCATCCAGTCGATTATATCACGATTTCAGGCGGATTTGCCAAACTGGTCAAACTGGCGCAGGGCCATATGGATCTGCATAGCAGCCGGTCCGAAGTCGATTTCAACAAGCTCTCTGATACAGTTGCCGCACTTGGCGGTGATGCCGAACTGGTATCTGAAATTGCCAACGCCAATACGACCAAACAGGTTCTGGAACTTTGCTCATCCAGAAACGTTGATATAGCACGCACCATTGCCCTTCAGGCTGGTGAAACCGCCCGCGCAACCATCGACGGTGCTTCCGCCATCGAAATTGTCGTTGTTGATCGTGTTGGCAGAATCATCGCCCGTGCCGGACATGGTGATTTTGACGCCTTTCTTCCTGCCGAAGGCACAAACCCGAACCTTTAAAATGAACAAGAACAGGCCCGCAACATATGACTCCCCCTCGAAACACAGAAACCCCGCTGAACATTCTTATTTTTGGCGGCACGGGGGATGCCAACCGTATCGCTGCTGACCTGTTACAGGAATTCGGATCAGATGTGCGTCTGCAGCTTTCTCTTGCCGGTCGTACCAGTGCCCCAAGATTACCGGATGGCATCCCCGTCCGCATTGGTGGTTTTGGCGGAGCCGAAGGCATCATATCCTGTCTGGGTTCGGAAAAAATCGATCTCGTGATCGATGCAACTCACCCCTATGCCACACAGATATCCAGCCACATTGCCCAAGCCTGTCACGCGGTGGCGACACCCTGCATTCAGTTTCAGCGGTCAGCATGGCAAAAAACGGATAAAGACCGCTGGATCATCGTCAGAAGCCTCGCAGAGGCAGCTCAAATCCTGCCCGAACACGGAAAACGCGCCTTGATCGCCAGCGGACGCAAGAATCTTGCCCATTTCGAAGGCTTGGAAAAAACATGGCTGCTTGTGCGGACTGTCGAGTCTCCCAAAGATCCATTCAATCTGACTCTGGGTGAATGGCTGATTGCCCGTGGTCCCTTCACGGTCGAAGGGGAAATCGAACTTCTGCAACGCCACAAAATCGATGTCATTGTCAGCAAAAATAGCGGCGGTGATGCTACCGAAGCCAAGATTCTGGCTGCCCGCGAACTGAACATACCGATCATCATGGTTGAACGGCCCGGTGCAGCTCCGGTTGAACAAGCAGAGAAAATACAAGAAATAATAGAAAAAATCAGAAATACGCTTGCAAAACACTGACTCAAAAAGATATTTCTTCTCGTGATTTGGACCTTTCAGGGCGGTCCAAGTAACAACAGTCGAGAAGGGCAAAATAAGCCGCCGACACCCTGAAATCCTTTAATGGGAATTGTCATGACCGGCAAAATTGGTTTGCGCGGAAGGCTGATGCTGGCAATTGTGCCAATCGCCTTGCTCGCTGTATGTGCCGCCGCCCTAGCGGTTTTTTCTTTCCAAATTACAGAACAACAGCAAAAAGTCGTAGCAGAAGAAGCTATCCCGGCCCTGATTTCCGGCCAGGAACTAAGCGCGTTTAGCGATGCCGTCACCGGCATGGCGCGTCGTGTCACAACTGCGCAATCAGAAGCACAGTTGGAAAACACGACCAAAGCACTCGGCATGATCGAAAATCGCATGAACGATCAAATCGCCGAGTTGGCCAGATACGATATTGATGGCGAAATACTAAGCTCATTCTCCCAACAAACAGGGAAGATGATCAATAATATTAATAGCTTGTCCGATATCATGAAGTCACGATTTGACACGCAGAAAACGCGTCAACTTATCATGAGTGACATCATTCGCGCCGTGAATGAAATTGAATCGATCACAATCAGCGCCAGTGACATGGCGAACAGCAATCTGGAAAACAACTTAAGCCAGCTATATGGCCTGGTCCGCAATCCGGAGAAAACCAAAGAAGTCTTTCAAACGCTGAATACGCTTCGCGGAGAGGACGCGCCAACAACAAAGAACATGCTGGAACTGCGCGCGGTGGCACTTAAGATTCCCGCACTGGCCCGCATGACTTTCACGGCAAGCAGCCCCGAAGAACTAGACAAGATCAAGAATTTATCAACGCCGCTTATCCCCCAAATGCAAAGTGGCTCAGATGAAATTCCGTCGGATGAAGATCGCGAAACGGCAAGATCGTCGGTTGAAACAATTGCAAATGGTCTGACATCGAACGGCAGTAACAATCTGTTCAATTTGCGTCAGAACGAATTCGTTAGCGAAGCTTTGCTGACCGATCTGTTGACACAAACAACAGAGACATCCCAACAAATGGCCCAAACCGCGCAACAACTTCTGGAAGATATGCGCGCGAAAATCAACGATGCCAATCAGGGGGTTACAACCACCATCGGCATTGCGAAAAACATCATGATCGGGGTTGCGACCGCAGCACTGATTATTTCTGCACTGATCATATGGCTTTATGTCCAACGCAACCTTTTGGCCCGTCTGATCGGATTGAACGTTGCCATGGATCGCTTGACCAAAGGCGACCTTGAAACACCGGTAACCGATCATGGCAGCGACGAAATTGCAGATATGGCATCGGCAGTCGAATTGTTCCGGGAAAACGCGAAGGAAGCAGAACGTCTTCGGGAAGAAAACAAAGCCGCAGAAATTCGTGCGGAACAACAACGTCGCGAAGCATTGCTGGAAATGGCGAACGGCTTTGAAAGCTCCGTCAATGGGCTGGTCACGGAACTGCTGTCCCAGGTTGGTGACATGCGCGATGCCGCCGACAACATGGCACATAACGCCGGTGACAACGTTCACCGCGCAATCGAAGTCAGCGAAGCATCCCAGAATGCATCTCAGAATGTCAGCTCGGTCTCGTCCGCAACCGAGGAACTGTCTGCATCGATTGCCGAAATCGAACGACAGGTTTCCAAGGCAGAGGAAGTTTCCCGCGCTGCCGTTTCCGAAGCCCGCAAATCTGATGAAACCGTTCGCCAGATGTCTGACACGGCAAATCGCATTGGCGAAGTCATTGAACTGATCACGACCATTGCTGACCAAACCAACCTGCTGGCCCTTAACGCTACCATAGAAGCCGCGCGAGCCGGTGACGCCGGCAAGGGTTTTGCCGTGGTCGCAAACGAGGTCAAAAATCTGGCATCCCAAACCCAGCGCGCGACCGAGGATATCGGCAAGCAGATCGAAGAAATGCGTTCGGTCAGCAGCGAAGCCGTCGAGATGATTTCGACCATCGCCCGGACTATCGGCGAAATCGATACGATCTCAAGCTCGATCGCAGCCGCCATGCGTCAACAGGGTTCTGCCACGGCCGAGATTGCCAGCGGATCGGAAGAAGCCGCCAACGGTGTGCGTCACGTGTCTGAAAACATGCTCAATGTATCACGTGCCGCCGAGGCGGTTCAGAAACTGTCAGGTTCAACCCGCAACACTGCCGAAGAGCTTCTGCAAAAGGCCCATCGTCTGCAAGACGAAGCCAACAGCTTTGTAGCCCGTGTTCGCGCCGGTTAGGCTGCTTGAGAATGCCTGAAATCAGCAAAAACCCCCGCCGAAATGATCGGCGGGGGTTTTAATATCAGTTCTGAAAGATTTAGTGATTAGACGAAACGCCGGAACTCACCACTTTTGCGCGGCGGACAGAAACGCTTCAGATAGGTCGGCGCAATTGCTTCAACGCTGTTGGGCGTAATGCCAAGCTCGGCAAAACCTTCGGCACCGTCAGACACGACATTATCGGTTTTAAGCAGACGAACCTGATCCGGGGTCAAAAGCGGTTTTGGCAGGAATTGCAGGAAAAACGCCTTGATCGACGCCAGCCAGAACGGCACCGGCATCAGAATGGCGCGCTGGCGGGTGATCTGCAGCATATCGCGCAGGAGTCCCATGAAGCTATAGACTTCCGGCCCCCCCAGTTCATAGGTTTTACCCGCAGATTTACCTTCGACCAGTGCCGTCACGAATGCCTCGGCAACGTCGGCAACATAGACCGGCTGGAATTTCGGTCCGCCATCGCCAAGCATGTCGACCTTGCCTTTGTCGAGTTCAACCTTCGGCAAGCCCGGCGCACCAATGACCGGCAGAACCGGGGAATAGCGCGCCATGGTGGCAAACTGGTTCAGGAAATTGTCTTCCGGGCCGAAGATAACCGACGGACGGAAAATCACCGCATCCGGGAAGGCTGCGCGAACAGCTTTTTCACCAGCCAGTTTCGAAGTCGCATAAAGCGCATGCGGGTTCTTATCCACACCAAGCGCCGACATATGCAGGAAGGTTTTCACACCGCATGCCTTGGCTTCCTCGGCAATACGCTTGGCCGCTTTGACATGGATATTCATGAAACTGCTACTGCCGCGCTGATACAGAATGCCCAGCAGGTTAATCACCGCTTCCGAACCTTCGATCGCGCTTTTGAGCGACTCTTCATTGCGGACATCGCAATGCACCGGAACCACCTGCCCAAGATAGCCCATCGGCTTCAGTTTCTTGACGCGCTCAAAGCTGCGGGTCGGAACGCGGACGATAAAGTCGCGCTCAAGCAGACGCTTGACGATATGACGCCCGACAAATCCGGTGCCGCCAAAAACGGTTACGATACGACGATCCATGCTTGCTCTCTCCTTGCCGGTCGGTAATGTCGCGATGATCCCGCCATCACGATCCGGCGCTGGGTACCATCAGGGCCAAATTCGGCCCCGATCAAAATTCCTAAGCGGTTATATACGACCCATAGGGTGCGTCAACAATGCGCTTTTAAAGCGCATGTGTCCCGCCCCCATTGATTTTGGCCAATATTTCATCATGGAGCGCCAGCAAACCCGCCTTGTAGTCGGGAAAACGCAGCTTCACACCAAGTTCGGCTTTGATCCGGTCATTGGCAACCCGCTTGTTATCTTCATAAAAGCTTGCAGCCATTGGGCTCAGATATGCCGTCTTGAAATCTTCCTCCGGCGGAGGGTCCATACCCAGCAAACCACAGGCATACGCAATCACATCCTGCGGAGGAGCGGCATCATCGTCACACACATTATAAGACGCACCGGCATTCGGACGTTTGATGGATGCCAGAACCGTCTGTGCAATATCTTCGACATGGATACGTGAAAAAACCTGTCCGGGCTTTACAACCCGCCGCGCCCATCCGGATCGAACCGTTTCCAGAGCATTACGTCCCGGTCCGTAAATCCCGGCCAATCGGAAACTTTGCACACAAAGATCATGACGCTGCCCCAGATCGAACCATGCCTTTTCTGCGGCCACCCGTCTGCGACCACGTTTGCCGCTTGGCATCAGGTCGTCATCTTCGGTGACGGTCGCACCGTCGTAATCGCCATAAACACCTGTTGTCGACAGATATCCGATCCATGTACCACCCGGCAGCGCGGCAAGATCACCGGCATGATGGGCCAGAACAGGATCACCATTTCCACCCGGCGGTGCAGAAATCAGGACATGTGTCACATCTTTCAAGGCATCGCGAATATCGGCAACCGGCTTGTCATCGGAAAAAATGTGCGGCTCGATCCCCTCTCCGCGCAGTTTATCGGCCTTTTCTGCGCTACGCGTGGTACCGGCAATTTCCCAGCCTTCTTCGCGTAACTGATTTGCGACAAGGCGCGCTGAAAATCCCAATCCGAAGCAAAACAGCTTTTCGGTCATTATCAAATCCATATGCCGGGGCGACTATCTTTGTGTGTGGAACACTATCGGCCCTGAACGCGCATGACAAAAGCTTTCCGGTCGGTTTTCGGAAACTTTGAAATCACAATCATTTTCTTGCCGCTTTCATGATTTGCAATGCGGCCCTTATAAACGGCTTCTGGTCAGATCAGAATCGACAACAGCCGCCTATGCTGATCATTATCGATCCGCCTTGCAACCAACGCCAAACTGAAAGGCCCATCATGTCTGAACTGCTTGCACGCAAAACCCTGCGCGCATCATCCCTTGTTACGATGACTTTGTTTGGCATGGTTCTGGTTTCGCTCGGCCTGCAAAGGCAAGCCTTGGCGCAAGGCACGGATATGAGCGCGGAGGACGCCAAACAATATCAGGACTGCCTGAAACTCGCCCGCCTGAAACCCGAAGACGGTTTTGAAAGCGCCATCGCATGGCGCGATATGGGCGGCGGTGAACCGGCGAAACATTGCGTTGCGGTCGCCCTGATTGCACTTGAAAAATACGAAGAAGCCGCAACCCGTCTTGATGCCCTTGCCGATGAAAGCACATCCCCGCAACAGGTTGTCGCCGGGCTTTTGGCCCAGGCCGGACAAAGCTGGATGATGGCGGGAAATCTGGAATTTGCCTGGCGCGACCAGTCCCGCGCACTTGGCATTGTTAAAAACGATCCGACCCTTTGGGTTGATCGGGCAATGGTACTTGGCATGGCCGGTCAGTATTGGGATTCAATCGATGACCTTAACAATGCGCTTGATCTTGATCCAAACAATGTCGAAGCACTGATTTATCGCGGCACGGCGTGGCGCATGCTTGAAACATACGACCTTGCCATGACCGATATTCAACGCGCGCTGGAACTCTCGCCCCAAAATATTCAGGCGCTTTTTGAACGTGCGAACCTGCACCGGATCAACAAAGACAATGACCTTGCGCGTCAGGATTATCTAACTGTCATAGAAAATTCAAACGGAACCCCTGTCGCTGATGCGGCAAGAGCGAATATAGAAAAGATGGATGTTCAAACCGGATCGGAATAGGTTCTGATCCGTACTTGATATGTGCCCGTCGGTTTCGGGACCATATCGCCAGATTTTCAGCCGGGGGACCCCATGCGTCGTTTGATTGCCACGACCGCCATCGCCGCGTCCATATCCATGATGCTTGCCGCAAACACTGCGCAGGCGCGTGACCAGATAAGAATTGTCGGTTCTTCGACCATCTTTCCGCTGACCACCAAGGTCGCCGAATATTTTGGCAAGACCACCGGTGAACCCGCCCCGGTGGTTGAAAGCACCGGTTCTGGTGGCGGTTTTAAACTGTTCTGCGGCGGGATCGGTGCGGAATATCCCGATATTGTCGATGCATCACGCCAGATCACCGGGTCGGAAACCGCCATCTGTGCTGCCAATTCGGTACGCAATATCAGCGAAATAAAAATCGGTTACGACGGCATCGTGCTTATGGGAGGACGTAATGCACCGACCATGTCATTGACTGCACGGCAGCTTTATCTGGCACTGGCCCGTACTGTCCCGGTTCAGGGCGCAAGCGTTCCCAATCCGAATGTCAAATGGTCCGATATCGATGCCGACCTGCCCGATATTCCGATACGCGTCTATGGTCCGCCGCCGACATCGGGTACACGCGACCTTATGGGACAGCTTCTCATGGACAAGGGATGCGCAACTTTCAGTGACATCGCCAGCCTCGAAGCCAGCGACCCCGAAAGCTTCCGCCTTCTGTGCCGCACCATCCGCGAAGACGGTGCCTATATCGCTGCCGGTGAAAATGATCGTCTGGTCATCAGCAAACTTGAGAAAGACCCGAAGTCCTACGGCATTATGGGTTTCAACAACCTGGACCGCAATCGCGACACCATGCAGGGTGTATCGATCAATGGCGTTGCCCCCGATTACGATACGATCCTTGACGGAAGCTATCCTGGATCGCGCGCCCTTTACCTGTATGTTAAAGATGATCACCAGCAACTGGTCAGAACGCTTGGCTCGTTCATTTCGACCTATACCTCGGACACGGTGATTGGCGAGGAAGGCCTGCTTGCCGAAAATGGCTTGGTCCCGTTGCCCGATGATGAACGTGCCGACGCCCTTGCCGGGGCAAAAAAATTCGTCGGGAACTAAGCCCGCGCAAAATGGATGAACAAACGGCCGGACATCAGTCCGGTCGTTTTGCCATCCAGACCTGATTGGCAGCATATCGCGGCGGGCTGCCTTTGAAATCCGAAAATTCCGACACCGAAATGAAACCTGAAATCTCTAACATCAGGCGCATTTCACTACGATGAACCCATCGCATGTGATGCCAGCAATCCTCGCATCGCAGAACCTTTCCTGACGGATCGATTTCCTCGAACCGCCAGTGTTCTTCAAACCGCTGGGTCAGGGGGTCGCTTGTTCGCTCCATTGCGGTGATCCGCAACCTGCTATCTTGTGCTCCAACACCTTCCGGCATCGGAAACAGCGGCAGTTCAACACTTTCCGGATCACCTTCCGGAAGGCAATACTGAAGGTCGGGATCAATCAGATCAAGAACCAGCATCCCGCCAGGCAGCAAATGATCAAAGGCCGTCATCAGGCAGCGTTTCTGGTCCTCGCCATCGGTGATTTCCTGAAACCCACGAAACGGGATGATGATCAGGGCAAATCTCCGTCCCAGATCAAAGTCGCACATATCGCCCTTGTGCCAGACCATATCGGGATATTTCGTCCGTGCCTGGGTCAGCATCGCATCGGAAAGATCAAGTCCTTCAATCGCGATACTGGCCTCGTGAATGGCAGCGGCAACGCGCCCGGTGCCACATCCCAGTTCAAGAACAGGGCCACCGGATTTGACGGCAATATCGCGATAAAACGGGATCGGATCTTCGAATAATTTGCGATCAAGGTCGGCACGAAGGTCGTAGCTGGCGGCGTTAAGGCCACCTTGCGGGTAAAAGCTGTCGACCTTCGACGAACCCGTCATTCAAAATCCAGATCTGCATAATGCGGGGATGGTGGGAAGCTTGCCTGCCGGTCCGCCAGAATATCGCGCATCGCGGGGCGGCTTTTGATCCGCATATACCAATCCTTGGCACGCGGATGTTTCGACCAGTTGATGTCACCCATATAATCAATGACAGAAATCTGTGCCGCGGCAGCAATATCGGCCATGGTCAGATGTTCCCCCGCCAGCCAGTTCCGGCGTTCAAACAGCCAGCCGATATAATCCAGATGATAGGCCGCATTGGTCCGCCCGGCGCGCAGGATTTTGGTATCCGGCGTCCCGGTCGAAAAGAATCGTTTCAACAACTTCTCGCCGAGCAGATGATCGGTGACCTCGCGGTTGAACTTACCATCAAACCACGCAACAAGGCGGCGGATTTCCGCACGTTCCTTGGCATCCGAACCCAAAAGCGCCGTGTCGGTATAAACTTCATCCAGATATTCGCAGATGACGGTTGAATCGCACAACACCGTACCATCTTCTTCTTCCAGAACCGGCACTTCGCCCGCCGGGTTCAGCGACAGAAACGCATCGCGTCGCTCCCAGACAGGTTCTGCCTTAAGCTCGAATTCAAGCTTCTTCTCGGCCAGAACCAGACGCACTTTGCGCGAAAACGGTGATAGCCAGAAATGATGTAATTGACGCATGGAATTGAAGATACCCAACCAAGGATGAACGTTTTGCAAACCGGGCCGCATATGGCAGTTTGATACCATATGGCGTCTGTGCGCCATTCATTACAGGACCGGAATTTCAAATTCTCTCAAACCACGCAAATGCGCCGATGTAAAGGCTTTGTCGCGCCAAACAGCACCAATCTTGCGCTTTTTGTCATCCTGTCATCCTGACCGGCTTTGTGCCAATGCCAAAAGCCCGTCAAGATCAAGGCACGCCCCAACATGATCGGCCAGTTCATCAAGGGCGGCATCAATGCCAGCTTCAAAATCGATGGTACTGTTCCGGTCCCGGTTGACGATCGCGCTCAGATAAGCCGACCGGAACGGATCACTGCCAAACAGGCCATGTAAATAGCATCCCGTAACTCGTCCATCGGCACTTTGCGCACCGTCAATAATCCCGCCATCAAGACAAAGCCAGCTTCGGTCACGATCCGGCCCGGTTGTCTCGCCCATATGGATTTCATAACCACTGACCGGGATATCGGCCATAACCCCACCAAGTCCCGCCAGCCCGGTGGTTTGACGCAGCGTCTTGTCACCGCCCATCACGGTTTCAACGTCAAGCAATCCAAGCCCGGCTTCTGATCCCGCCGCACCTTCTATACCATCGGGATCATGGACCATGCGCCCCAACATCTGATAACCACCGCAAATTCCGACGACATGGCCACCCCGGCGGTAATGCGCCAGAATGTCAATATCCCAGCCCTGCTGTTTCAGGAAACGAAGGTCGGATGTGGTCGATTTGCTGCCAGGCAAAAGTACCAGATCAATATCGGCAGGAATAACTTCGCCCGGTTTAATGATCAGAAGATCAATATCTCGTTCGGCGGCAAGCGGATCAAGATCATCAAAATTCGCAATCCGCGGCAGGTGCGGCACTGCAATCCTGATCCGGTTCTCATCCACGCCCGACCGCACATAACGCCCGGCTTTTTCAAGCGCCACGCCATCCTCGGCCGGCAGGCGATTGGCCCCCTGCCAATATGTTGCGATACCGTAACTTTCAAGCCCGGTTTGATCATGAATGATCTGCAAGGCAGGCTCAAACAGCGACACATCGCCGCGAAACTTGTTAATGATATAACCGCGCAGCCAGTGACGGTCCCCCTCGGACAGCAGGGCATGCGTACCGACGATTGATGCGATCACCCCGCCCCGATCAATGTCCCCCACCAGAACGACCGGAACTTTGGCCGCCTCGGCAAAGCCCATATTGGCAATATCGGCGGCACGCAAATTAACCTCGGCCGGTGATCCGGCACCTTCGGCCAGCACAAGATCGGCATCAGCAGAAACCAGATCAAAGCTTTCCACCACACGCGGCAGCAAATCGCGTTTTAACCGATAATAATCCCGTGCCTTGGCACTGGTCAGGACCTTGCCCTGTACCACGACCTGAGCACCAATTTCACTTTGGGGTTTTAACAGAACCGGATTCATGTGGACCGACGCAGGCACACCGCACGCCCGCGCCTGCAACGCCTGTGCCCGGCCAATTTCGCCACCATCTTCGGTTACGGCCGCATTATTGGACATGTTTTGCGGTTTGAATGGTCGCACCCGAAGCCCCCGTTGCGCAAAGGCACGGCACAGGCCCGCCACCAGCAAGGATTTTCCAACATCCGAACCGGTACCTTGCAACATCAAAGCAGGAACAGGGCGCACGCTCATTCCGGTTTCAAAACTTTCTTTTATCTGGCTGTATGCCAAGACCGCAAATCAGAACTCGACACCGATCTGTGCCTTGATGCCCTGTTCGCGGAACGGATGTTTGATCATTGTCATCTCGGTCACAAGGTCTGCCGCCTCGATCAGGGTATCAGGCGCATTACGCCCGGTCAGGACTACATGCTGGTCGGGCAGTTTGTCGGCCAAGGCTGCCAGAACATCATCAAGCGGCAGGAAATCATAGCGCAGAACGATGTTGATCTCGTCGAGGATCACCATGGCAAAGCTTGGATCACGCATCATCTCAAGCGCCTTGTTAAAGGCCTCACGCGCCAAAGCCACATCCTGCGCCCTGTTCTGGGTTTCCCAGGTAAAGCCCGCTCCCATGGCGTGAAATTCGCAAAGATCGGGGAATTTCTTCAAAAGCTTTGCCTCGCCGGTTTCCCAGCCGCCTTTGATGAACTGAACAACGCCAACTTTCATGTCGTGCCCGACACAGCGCATCGCCATGCCAAATGCCGACGATGATTTGCCTTTCCCCTTACCCGTATGAACGATGATCAGGCCCTTTTTGTCGATCTTCTGCGCCATCATCTTGTCGCGCGCGGCCTTGATCTTCTTCATTTTTTCGTCGTGGCGGGTATTGAGATCGGTATCGGGCGTGTTGGTGTCGGTCATTGCTTCATCCCTTTGCATTTCTGCCCGAACAATGCGGCGAAGCGTACGCCGGATCAAGGACAGTTTTCGGGTTTTCGATCCAGTTCGACATGCGCGATGACACCCTGAAAACCGTATTTGCGGGCTTCAGGGCAAAACCGGTCCGGATCGGCCCCTTCTTCGATATATTCAATGGCAAAGACCGGCTTGTTCATCTGCACATAGGACAAAAAAGCATCCATGAAGCCAAACCGATAGGATGATTCAAGCAGGGAGAAATCCATTCTGTCGATCAGATCAGGCACCAGTTCGGCAGCATTTTTCTGCCCGATGGCAAGCCCGCGCGCATGCGCCTGCTCAATCAGCCATCCGATATATCGAACCTGATCGGAACGTGTCAGATCGAACCCGGTTTTCTTGTTGGTTGTATCCGCTTCATAGGCATCAATGTTATCCGGCTCAATAGCCAGAAAACCCTTTTCCCGACACAGGTCAAGCCGGGCTTCCATAATATGGGCGAATTGGTCAAACCGGCTGATATCAAGCCAGTTTTCACCTTCCCACCCCCAATAGGGATTCCCGATGACACCCTTTGGGAATTGTCCGTAATCGTCGTTCCATTCCTCGACCGCACCAACATTGATATAGCAAATCGGGAAAATACCGGCCGCGCGCCATTCCCGAACCTGATCGGCCGTCGTTTCGAACAGATCGCTATCGATTACGCGGATATTGCCGTTAACATCAATGTCACCCTGCAACTGCCAATGCAGCGGCCCGTCCGGCACCGTTGGCCAGTCATCCGCCGCCGCGATGCCGACCCCTGCAGAAAATTGCAAAACAAAACCAGCAACGGCAACAAACGCGCGCATCCATACCCCCGGAAAATCAATTTTCTGAGTTTGCCCGTCTGGCAGGCAATAGACAACCACCCAAAAAGAAAGCGCGGCCGTTTCCAGCCGCGCTCTTGCACCCGTAACGGGTGCGATCCCCCGAAACCCGCCGGGCTTGGTCAATCGATATATCTTTTAGCCCTTCAGCCTGACGATAAACCAAGGTCGCCGGTCACCAAATCGGCCCATTTATCAGGCTCACGCATGTCGGTATTACGCAATTCGGGGCGACGCATCCGCGCCTTGTTAAATAACTGCAACCGGTCGCCCGGCGACATCTGACGCAGGCGAAGCAATGCCTTGCACACCGCATCATTCGGGGCATGAACCGGTTTCTGGAAGCTTTTTTCGATCACTTCAAGCCGACGCTCAAGCCAGTTGCGCGTCGAAACCACATCCGCAATCAGTGACTTCAATTCGCGAACCACCGGGAAATGATTTAACGCCACATGAGCCCTTGAAATGGTTGCACGCCATATCTGGCGTTCAACACCTTGCAGGTAACGCCAGTAAATCCGGACCTTGGCATCAATTTCAATGGTTGTTTGATCCGGCCCCGGCAGATGGCGCGCAAGTTCGTCCAGATCATCACGGAATTCTTCAATACTGACCGGTGCATGAACGCCGTGAAACCGTTCACGCAGGTCAAGAACCGAACGGATCGCACCGCGGGCCGGGCGATAACGGCCCTGGCCGTGCAAATCGGCACGTAACCAGTCAGGAAGGTCGGCATCAGCAAGCAGGAAATCGACAATTTCTGCATGTCCGGCATGAACCGGCAGAGGGGTCCGCAGATAGTCAGGCAAACGAACGTGTTTCGTTCTTTCCATAGTGGCCTCCTAACTTTGTTGCCGATCCGTCTTGTGCGGTTATCGGCTCGATAGGTGTGCCCCGTCCCTCAACCAATAGATTAACACTTGGTTAAAAGAGATATGGTGCGAAAACGAAACGTTTCAACCGCCCGGTTTGTTCCGACCATCCATTTCAACGGTAAAATTCTCGTGATTTACGATAACGTCTAAGGCCCGGTTATGCCGCGCCATTCCCCATCAGATCGACTGATACGGAATTTCGGCGCGGCTGCCACAAACCACGATCAATCGCCTCGCGCAGGCGGTTGCGAATATCGCGAAGCGCATCGGGATTATGATCCCTGATGAATTCACGCACATCGCGATCGCCAAGATACGCATCATAAACCAGATCAAAATGATGATCCGCAACACAGCGCGCCGTTGCGGCAAAGGCAAACAGGTAATCCACCGTCGCCGCCATCTCAAATGCGCCCTTGTAACCATGGCGCATTACGCCTTTGATCCATTTCGGATTGACCACGCGTGCCCGGACCACACGGGCAATTTCTTCTTCCAATGTACGGATTTTCGGGCTTTCCGGCCGGGAATGGTCGCTATGATAAACCGTCGGCTGTTTGCCGGATAAATGCCGGACCGCCGATGTCATTCCGCCTTCGAACTGATAATAATCATCGGAATCCAGCAAATCATGTTCGCGGTTATCCTGATTATGGACAATCGCGTCTACTCGCGACAGCCGCGTTTCAAACAGATCACGCGCGGCTTCGCCTTCCGCCCCGTTGCCATAGGCATAACTGCCCCACGCCAGATAGGCATCCGCCAGATCGTCGTCATCTTCCCAAAGCTCTTCATCAATCATTGCCTGCAACCCCGCGCCATAGGCACCGGGCTTGGCACCAAACACGCGAAATGCCGCCTGTTTTCTGGCCTGATCAGGATTGGCCCCGGCCTCACACAGCTTTACCGTTTCTGCCGCCACCCGAACCGCAATCGGGTTCATATCAGGCGCTTCGTCGGTTTGCGCGGCGACCGCACGTACCGCACTGTCAAACAGGTCAATCAGGCCAGGGAATGCATCGCGGAAGAACCCCGATATGCGCAACGTCACATCAACGCGCGGTCGCCCCAGCAGGGATGCGGGCATAATCTCGAACCCGGTAACCCGGCGCGATGCGCTGTCCCATGTTGGCCGAACCCCCATTAAGGCAAGCGCCTGGGCAATGTCATCACCACCGGTACGCATATTGCTGGTGCCCCAAACCGAAAGACCAAGGGCTGCGGGCCATTCACCATGATCCTGCACATGCCGTTCCAGTAACAATTCAGCTGATTTCCACCCCAATTGCCATGCCGCCGGGGTCGGGATCGTGCGCGTATCGACCGAATAGAAATTCCGCCCGGTCGGTAAAACATCTGGCCGCCCGCGCGTTGGCGCCCCCGATGGCCCCGGTTCGACAAACTTGCCCGCAAGACCGCGCAGCAATCCGGCAATCTCTGCCTCGCCACAGGTTGTCACCGCCGGACGAATAGATATTTCGATATCGGAAAGAACTTCAATTGTCCGTTGCCATGCCTGATCCGCGACCACCTCCCCACGTACCAGATCACGCGCCAAAAGCTCGATCCGCTCCACCGTATCGCCCATGGTACGCCACGCACCAACGTCATATTGCGCAAGAATTTCGGGCCTAATTCCTGGCCAGAATTCGGCAAAGGCACAATCAAGCGGATCAAAATCGGGATCACCAAGGATATCGGCGGCCAAGGCCCGATGAAGTGACGCCTTCGACCCCTCGCTCGCCCCGCGCGGCAATCTTGCTAGTGCGACCAGAAGATCGGTCAAAAGATCGCCTTCCGGTGCCTTACCAAAGATATGCAGACCATCGCGGATCTGAAGTTCCTTCAACTCGCACAGATAGTTATCAAGCTTGGCAAGCGCGCTTTCCTCGTCCTCGTCTGGCTCTATTCCGCAATCACGGTCAAGCCCGATGCGAATAGCAAGCTCAAGGATGTCACGCTTCAGGATGATCAATCTGCGTGGATCAACTGCTGCTGCGTCGTAATATTCATCAACTAGTGCCTCAAGATCCTTAAGGGGTCCGTAACTCTCTGCTCGCGTCAAAGGCGGGGTCAGATGATCAAGGATCACCGCCTGCGCACGGCGCTTGGCCTGTGTGCCTTCCCCCGGATCATTGACGATAAAGGGATAGAAATGCGGTGTCGGGCCAAACACGGCTTCGGGGAAGCATTCTTCCGACAGCGCTAATGACTTGCCCGGCAGCCATTCCATATTGCCGTGTTTGCCGAAATGAATGACTGCCTGCGCCCCGAAATGATGGCGCAGCCAGATATAAAACGCGAAATAGTTATGCGGCGGCACCAGATCGGGCGAATGATAGCTTTCAAGCGGATCGATATTGTATCCGCGTGCCGGTTGCAGCCCAACCACAACATTGCCCATCGGCAGGATCGAAAGGGCAATCGCCGACCGATCCGGCAGATAAAACGGATCACTCTCCGGCTCTCCCCAGGCATCCGTTACCTGCTGACGGATGCGTGCGGGCAGGACGGCAAATGCCGCGCGATAATCGGCAACCGGGATCGTCACACGAACGGTGCGATCCGCCAGCGACTTGAAATCATTCGTCGGTCCGGCCTTGACCGCCGCGATCAGGGCATCGCCATTTTCCGGCAGCTCATTAATCCTGTACCCGGCATCCTTCATCGCCCGAAGGGTTTCAATCATCCCGGCCGGTGTATCAAGCCCCACACCATTGCCAAGGCGCGCATCCTTGTTGGGATAATTGGCCATGATCATCGCAACTTTGCGCACCGGGGCATCCGTCTTGCGCAATTTGACCCAATTGGCCGCCAGTTCGGCAACAAACGCCACCCGATCGCGCACCGGGATATATTTGACCAGATCAATCTGGGTCAGGGCATCCTTGCCCGCCGATCCCTTGAACGACACGGCGCGCGATAAAATACGGCCATCCACTTCGGGAAGTGCGACATTCATCGCAATATCCCGCGCGGCAAGGCCGTTCACCCCATCCCGCCACGATGCTTCACCACCGCCAGATAGCACCACCTGGAAAACCGGTGCATCGACAACATCAAACGGCCCATCTTTTCGTTCCACACCCGGAACGGAAAGAGAGAAGCCGGTGGTGTTCAGGATCAAATCCGCACGTGTTGACCCCAGCCATTCTTCAACCAAGGCCGCCGCAACCGGGTCTTTGAGGCTGGCAACAAAAACAGGCAATGGATTGAGGCTATTACCCAACAACTCCTCAACCAGCGCATCAATTACATCCAGATTACCAGCCTGAATTAATGCACGGTAGAAGATGATCGAGACAACAGTATGATTTTGTTTCCAATTCTGTTCAATTTCTTCGAGATTTGCGGTGATTTTCCCCGGCCAATAAAGGCCTGCCTTGACCAAGGGTGCCGCCGGCTTCCAGTCCCAACTGACAGACGGGTTCAATTTTTCATATATAAGACGCAGTAAATGTTCAGCATTTCCCGGACCACCTTCGATCAGGTAACGCCAGATTTGCTGATACGTTGCACCCTTTACCGTCGATAACGACAACAGTTCCGCATCGGGTTGATCGTCACCTGGCAACAGTACCAACGGCACGTCGTTGCGACGGGCCAGTTCGACCAGCTGTTCGATCCCGTATTCCCAATATCCCCGCCCGCCCAGAATGCGCACGATGATGAATTTAGCATCGGTCAGAACATCCTCGACATAAAGATCGACCGACATGTTGTGACCCAGCTGCAATAGACTTGCCAATCGCAGCGACGGTGTCGCGTCGCCAAATGCTGAATGCAATCGCGCCTGCGCCCCGGCCAGACAGGCAAGCTCGGACTCTGCTGCCGACAGGATAACGACATCGCCCGGGCTTTGCCCCAGATCGACGGCTTCGCTTCCATCGGTAACAAGTCCAGGCTGGGCGGCAAGCAGATGCATCGGAAATGTCCGTTTCTTTTATCGTGTGCTGGTTCAAGATCATCCGCCCGCACAACGTTGTCGACCGGATGATCTTACAATTTCAAAACGTCACGATGCCTTGATTGCCGCTTCGATGGCACCGCGATCCAAGCCATGCAGGCCGATCACCACCAGTTCCGACCGGCGCGTTTCGGTTTCGGCCCACGGCCGGTCGAAATAACGCTGGAACCTCTCACCAACGCCCTGAACAACCTGGCGCATCGGCTTGCCGGGAATATCGAGAAAACCCTTGATCCGCAGGACATCGAACTGACGCACGACATCAATCAGGCGTTTTTCAAGCACGGCCGCATCGTCAACCGCGTCAAGTGACACGACAAAGCTTTCAAAATCGTCGTGGTCATGTTCGTGACCATCGTCATGATGTGAGGGGCGGCTATCAAGATCGTCTTCGGCCGCCGCTCCAAGTCCCAGCAAAACAGCATTTTCGACCTTCGAATGCGCGGTCGCGATGATCTTGACCGATGGGCGTTTCAGCTCGGCCCGGATATCTGCCTCGACCTTGGCAACTTCGGCAGCGCTCAGCAAATCGGTTTTGTTCAGAACCACCATATCGGCGCAATGAAGCTGCTCTTCAAACAGTTCCTCAAGCGGGCTTTCATGATCAAGATTATCATCCGCCTCGCGTTGGGCCTGAACCGCATAATGATCATGGGCAAACAACCCGTCGCGCAATGCCGCCCCGTCCAGAACAGCCACCACACCATCTACCGTGACCCGTGAACGGATTTCCGGCCAGTTGAACGCCTTGACCAACGGTTTTGGCAGTGCCAACCCTGATGTTTCGATAACGATATGATCAGGCGGCGTGTCGCGATCAATCAGGCCCTTGATGGTCGGCAGGAAATCATCGGCCACCGTGCAACAGATGCAACCGTTTGCAAGTTCGACAACGTCGTCCTCGGCACATCCCGAAATGCCACAACCATTTATCACTTCGCGGTCCACGCCCAGATCACCAAATTCGTTGATGATCAGCGCAATCCGCTTACCCCCGGCATTTTCCAGCATATTGCGGATCATCGTGGTTTTGCCTGCACCAAGAAAACCGGTGATCACTGTTGCCGGAATTTTTCCAAGCTGTGCCATATTCAATTACCCTTAAATCTATGAATTCTGATCTATTTAACCGACATCGGAATGCCCGCAACCACAAGCGTCACCTGATCGGCAAGCTCGGCAATCCGTTGATGCAATCGTCCGGCATGATCGCGAAAGCTGCGCGCCATGGCATTTTCCGGCACAATCCCGAAACCGACCTCGTTCGAAACCAGAAGAACTGGGATATCCAGCTCCGGCAAAAGGTCGCAAAGCCGGTCAAACTCGGCCTCGATATCGCGATCTTCCAGCATCAGATTGGTCAGCCAAAGCGTCAGACAATCGACCAGTACCGGTTTGCTGCCGTCGCGATTGCAGGCAGACAGGACACCGAAAAGATCAAGCGGTTCCTCAATCGTTTGCCATATCTCGCCGCGCGATGATTTGTGAAGTTCGATGCGATTTGCCATTTCCTCGTCCCATGCCCGGCCGGTCGCGATATAAATACCGCCGCCTGCATGGTTGATCCGGTTTTCGGCAAACCGGCTTTTGCCCGATCTGGCACCGCCAAGGATCAGATGGATCCCGGCAAACTGGCTGTTATCAGCCATATTATGGGTCATAGCCGCCTTCCTTCGCTTTGACCTCCCACCGAGGCCGGATTGCGTTACCCCATATCCTTACGAACAGGGATACCGATGGCTGGTTTCCTGGCTGCGGGCATGAAAGCAATCCGCCTTCCCGGCATGTTGTCTGCAAATCAACATTACCGGTGGCTTGTGACATCACATCACCCGGATCACCCAACCCGTTACAGTTGCGGGGGCAGCACCGGCATCACACCGGTTTCCCATCACCAAACGGCAGCGCCGAACCTAGCAGCTTTACCCCCACGACCAAAGCCCAAACTCCGACCTAACCATAAGGTCAGTATTTGTAAGAATTGACTGCTTGTCGGCGGTTATTCTTTAGGAGAACATAATTTTGTCACGTTGGATCAGAGCCGACAAAAGCCGCCCGCGTGACCGCCGGACATTACAAAACAAACAAAGTCCGGATGCCGAAACCGCAAACGGTTTCGGAAAAACTTCTTGGGGTTAATTGGAAATTTGCTGATCAAATGGCAATTCATGAACAAATTCAACGAATTCGGAATCTGAAATCAACAACCTGGCAAACCGTATCACGCGAAGACATGTGGCGCGGGCTGCTGGATAGATTGAGCTATAATGATCAATCCTTTCCCGAATTCCTGCAACATCATGCTGTAAATGGTGAAATATCATTGGCGCGTCGTGATGTTCGAAACATTTATGCCAGCCGCCCGACCTGTGGTGTTGTCGCGACCATCATTTGGTCGCATGCGCGTGGCATCCGCGTAAATGCGCTTTCGCTTCTGGTCCGTGACCTGACGAAACTCGTGGAATTGTTCGAAAATGACGATTTCGACGAAGATCAAATGTCACTGCTTCTGGGCCAGCCTGGGATATCCATCCCGACCGCCAGCAAAATGCTTTCAGCCTGTGGTAAGAAATACAAAGGCAAACCCGCCGCCATCATCGACGACACGATCATTCAGGTTATTGAAGCACCGGAATTTGCATCCGACTTTACGGAAATCAACGAGCTTCGCGGCAAATCGCGCAGCCGGCCTATTCCTTACTACGAAGCCTATCTCGACGATGTCGCGTCAATCTGTGGCAGATACGATGTCTCTGCCGATATGGTAGATCGCTTTTTGTCGGAATATGCGCTTGTCGATGCGCAGGAAAACGATCAACGGAAATCCGCCTGAAAACTGATACCCTGTGTGGCATTTCATTCAAGCCCCACAGGGTATCGGCAGATGGGTACTGCCCAGTCCCCTTTTATCAGTAACGCAGATTAACCCCGGTCACCCGCCAGCCCGGCTGATCGACGCCGTTTATATGTTCGATCCGTGTCACGCCAAGCGTATCAATATGAAATGATAAGGCAGCCTCAAGCGACAGACCAAGCGCATTGGCAAGGGCCGCGCGCACCGTCCCGCCGTGAATAACGGCCACAATATCGCGCCCGGCCCAATATCTTGTCAGCCGGTCAAATATTGGCCCAACCCGTTCGACAACGTCGCTGAAACTTTCACCATTCGGAGGATGCTGGCGCGCGAAATCGGCCCAGAAACGGGTGGTTTCCCCTTTGGGAAGATCATTCCAGTGCTTCTTTTCCCATGCGCCAAAATGCTGTTCGGCAAAGCCGGTTTCACGCGTCGGCAGGATGTTTTCATCCATCAGCTCAAGAAGTTTAAGCGCGGTATCAAGCGTGCGCGAAAGGTGGCTCGTAATCCAGACCGCGTCGTTTGGCAAATGGCGTGACAGGGCACGCAATGCCTTTTCATCGGTAAGATCAACCGGCATGTCGCTTCGGCCATAGACAAGCCGTTCCGGGTTGAGAACCGGCGCATGGCGAACAAGCCACCAACGGGTTGTCACTGCTTTGTCCATTCTTCCCCCAAGGAAAAATGCGGTCGAAAAATACGACCCGGGTTTGGGCTCGGTTTTGAACGGTTCTTTTCATGATCTTATCATCAGGCAATCTGAAGTATCGCGATAAATGCAATACCGACAAGCAGTTCGGAGATGATTTGGGTCATGCCCAGCACATCGCCAGTATGGCCACCAATCTGATGCCGGGCGATCCATCCGACAACCGATGCCCCGACCATCATGGCAATCAGACACATGAACGCGGTCACCGCACCCGCAACAATCACCACCAGAACCAAGGCGATGGCAATACCCGCGCTCACCACTTTGATGTCGGGTCGCCCGGCACTTTTGCCAAGACCATCTTCACGCGCCGGATCAAACACATAGGTCACAATCGGCATCGCCGCGCGCGATAGTGTCGCCATCACAATCAGGATGGCGGCCATGCTGCCACTTTCACCCGCAGCATCCAGAAGGGCGATGCGCATCGCTAGGCATAAAACAAGCGCAACAACACCATAAGTCCCGATCCGGCTGTCGCGCATGATTTCAAGCTTGCGTTGACGGTCCAATCCACCGCCAAACCCGTCGGCACAATCGGCAATGCCATCCTCATGCATCGCCCCAGTCAACGCGATCAGGGTAAAAGTCGCGACAATGGCCGTAATCATGACATTGCCGGTCAGAATCTCGATGACGTAGGCCGGAATGATCGCAATCCCGGCCATGAACAACCCAACCAGCGGCCAGCACCAAACTGATCGTGCCATCGCATGCGCGCTGAAGTCACATGGAATGAAAACCGGTATCCGGCTTAGCAGGGCAAGAGCACGCCAAAAATCAGCAAGCATCCCCTTGGGGGGGGCTTCAGGCTCAGGTTCTGATTCAGATCCGGTTTCTGGCTGTTTGGCATCAACTTGATCATCATCAAGGTTTTGCAAATTCATTCCGGTTTGATTATGATCATTGTTCACGGGTGTGTTCCGATATTCGAACTGGCATTTTGCACGCAATCAGACTAATCATGGGCGCGACAGAAGCCAAGCAGAAGACGCTTTGCATCCTTGTCCGCCAGCCGGAGATTTTCCATGTTCGATCCCAAGCATCCCCCCCAAAGTCTTGATGAAATCCGCACCCTGATGGCCCAATTGCCCGGTGTCGATGCAGAGGCTCAGGCAGCCGTAAGTACGCGCGAGCCACAATTGACCAAGCCCGCAGGCGCGCTCGGCAGGATGGAAGATATCAGCCTTTGGCTGGCCGGGTGGCAAGGAAATTCACGACCGAACATGACACGCCCGCGTGTCACGGTCTTTGCCGGAAGCCACGGCGTCTGTGCACAGGGCGTGTCGGCATTCCCGGCCGAGGTCAACCAGCAGATGGTTGAAAACTTCATCAATGGCGGTGCGGCAATCAACCAGATCTGCAAAACGGTTGACGCGGAACTGCGCGTGATGGAAGTCGCCCTTGAAATCCCGACCAACGATTTCTCGCAAGAACCCGCCATGGATGACGAAGGCTGCGCCGAAGCAATGGCCTTTGGCATGAGCGCCATCGAAAAGGGGATTGACCTTTTTGTCCCCGGTGAAATGGGGATTGGCAATACCACCTCGGCCGCCGCCATTGCCTATGCCCTTTTTGGCGGTGAAGCCGCCGACTGGACCGGACGCGGCACCGGCATCGACGATGAAACGCTTAAACGCAAAACACGCGTGGTCGGGGATGCCATCATCCTGCACAAAAATCAGTTCCATGATGCATTCGACGTTCTGCGCTGTGTCGGCGGACGCGAAATTGCCGCGATGGCCGGTGCCATTCTGGCCGCGCGTTACCAACGGGTACCGGTTCTTCTTGATGGATATGTTTCCTGTGCAGCCGCGGCAATCCTTGGCACTCTTCGCAGCGATGCCCTTGACCATTGTCTGGTCGGGCATGTTTCGGCCGAACCGGGCCATAAACGACTGATCGAAAAGCTTGGAAAACAGGCGCTTCTCGATTTTGGCATGCGCCTTGGCGAAGGATCGGGTGCTGCCCTTGCCATTCCGCTATTGCGGGCATCGGCGGAATGCCACAACGGCATGGCAACCTTTGCCAAGGCAGGTGTCACAAGCCGCGACGCGTAATCGTTTTGATTTCGGAATTAAAAAGGTACCGGCCGTTTGCTGGCGTTATTTTTTGGTGCGCTCGCTCAGCAGATGCTCGACATGGCGACCCTGGAACATGGTGATATTGATCGAATGACCAAATTTGATCGCCCGCTCATCATCGCAGCGGCACATGATCACGCGCGTATCGCCTGATTGCGCCACAGCTTCGCGCATGGCGTTGCCGTGCTCTTCGTCCAGATTTTCCATTTCCGGGTCCCAGATCATCTTGATCATATCAACGCCAAGCTTGTTGCGGTTGATATAGGGCAGCGAAAGATGGCTGATCCCGTCAATACAAATCCGGTAACCACGATCGCGGCAGAAATCACGCGCAAAGAAGAATGCGCCAAGATCGGCAAAGATATCGATCTTTTGCAGTTCAAGCACGATGGTTCCGCGCTGACCTGCCTTGACGTTGCTGTCAAATGTCAGGAAATCCGGCGACAGCAGGGTCGAAACATTCAGATTGATACTGACCGAACCGGTCACCGATGCATCATTGCTGCGTGTCAGCAACGACAACATGCGACGATCAAGAATTTCCGTCAGATGCTGAAACAGCCAGCGATTGGACAAAACATTGACATCGGGCAGCAGTGTTTGCTGCAAATCCTTGATCGAAATGAACAATTCGTGAAAAACCGGCGTCGGGTTCGCATCACCGACAACCGCACAAATCGCCTGCCTGCGCATCAGGTTCGAAAGATCGGCCCTGCGCAATGCTTCGTCAATACGCCCCAGTATTTTGGGTGTCAGCGGTGCACGATCATCTTCAAGCATCGGGCTGTCGTTGTGACGCTCGGCCGCCTTGCTGACCTGACGCGGACGGTTGGCGTTTGAGCGCACAAGCGTTTGTGTCAGATGCAGGAAATCCTTGTATTGCTGTGCGACATCGAAATAGTCGGTAAAGGTCGCAGGCGCACCGCTTTCATCCTTGCCGTCACTGATCAGCGGATCATCATTGAAAAGGAATTTGAGCCGGAAGATGACTGCATTGACCTCGTCAATCTCGGCCGCATCAAAGATGAAAATCAGATCCTGATTGGACAGCGTGAAAATACGCCCGGTCACATCAGGAACGATTTCTTCGAATGATGCAATTGCCGTCCGGATATGATGATCGCGCCGGTTGAACGGCAGCAGCTTTGAAAAATGCACATGAACCGCCCCCACGCCATCCTTGCGACGCTCAAGACGGCGCACATAATCGACCAAAAAGGCTTCGGGTGAGGGTAACGTGCTTTCAGACATTCAGAATGACCAGATTTTCCAATGTGCAACGCGCGGCGAAAGTTCCGATTGAAATACAATAGTTCGCGGGCCGTTAACAGCTTATGTATTTATCATTGTGACAAATTGAAACCAAACCCGAAAATCAGTCATTTCCTGACGTTCCGATATTTGCCGAAAACACCACTTTTAAAAACGATAAGTCATGGCAATGGATCATCCAAGCTGCTAGTTTCAGGCCGATTTAAGTTCAACCTGTCAGGATTAAAAGATTATGTGGCGGCGCAAACGCATTCTGGTCACCGGTGGGGCCGGTTTTCTCGGTTCCCATCTTTGCGAAAGATTGCTCCAGGAAGGCCATGACGTTCTGTGCGTCGACAACTTCTTCACTGGCACAAAGGACAACGTTGTCCATTTGCTCGACAACCCGCATTTCGAGCTGATGCGTCACGATGTAACCTTCCCGCTATATCTTGAAGTTGACGAGATTTATAACCTCGCCTGTCCTGCGTCCCCAATCCATTATCAGCACGATCCGGTTCAAACCACCAAGACCAGCGTTCATGGTGCGATCAACATGCTCGGACTTGCCAAACGCGTCGGAGCGAAGATATTCCAGGCCTCCACAAGTGAGGTCTATGGCGATCCGGAAGTTCATCCACAGACCGAAGATTACCGTGGCAGTGTAAATCCGATCGGGCCGCGTGCTTGCTATGACGAAGGAAAGCGCTGCGCAGAGACACTGTTCTTCGACTATCATCGCCAGCACGGGCTGGAAATCAAAGTCGCGCGAATTTTTAATACTTACGGTCCCCGTATGCATCCTCAAGACGGCCGCGTTGTATCAAACTTCATCATTCAGGCTTTATATGATGAGGATATTACCATCTATGGCGATGGCCGGCAGACACGCTCATTCTGCTTCTATTCGGATCTGATTGAGGGATTTGTCCGCTTTATGGCGACCGAAAAATCGGTCAGCGGCCCAATCAATCTAGGCAATCCGCATGAAATCACAATTCGCGAACTTGCAGAGCGCGTAATTGATATGACTGGCGCGAAATCCAAACTCATATTCAAGGATTTGCCGGCGGATGATCCGTTGCAGCGCAAACCCGACATCACCAAGGCGCAAACAATCCTGAACTGGAATCCGACTGTCGCACTAGAAACCGGCTTGGCGTCAACCATCGACTATTTCCGTGATCTTGTGAAAAACCGCAGCTAGACAATCACCGAGTTGTATGAGTGAAGAAATGGATATCAATGCCTTCTTCGATGCCGAATTTGACGAGCATCTTGATCTGGTCGACAAAACCCGCGAAGCAACGCGTGCGCCCTTTGCAAAACTGGTATCGATCTGCACCAATGCGCTGAACGAAGGCAACAAACTCCTGTTCTTTGGCAATGGTGGATCAGCAGCCGACGCGCAGCATATCGCAACCGAATTCACGGTTCGTTACATCAATGACCGGCGTGCATTGCCGGCCATTGCCCTGACAACCGATAGCTCGGCATTGACCGCAATCGGCAATGATTTCGGATTTGATTATCTGTTTTCCCGCCAGATCGAGGCACTGGGTCGGCCAGGAGATGTCGCAATTGGCATTTCAACGTCCGGCAACAGCAGGAACGTCAATCTCGGCCTTGAAAAGGCGCGCGAGATGGGGCTGATTTCCACTGGCTGGACCGGTAAAACCGGTGGCGCCATGGTTGATCTGTGTGATCCGTTGATGATCGTGCCAAGCAACACCACCGCCCGTATTCAGGAAATGCATATACAGCTCGGGCAAATGCTTGTTGGCGCACTCGAACATACCCTTGGCCTGACCAAGGCCTGATCCGAGCCACTTTCGATTTAACGAACAGAAGACGATACGCACATGACCGATCTCAGCCATCTGGCCCAACTGGTTGAACAACTGCCCAATGCCAAGGTACTTTGCATCGGCGATGTGATGCTTGACCGGTTTGTCTATGGCTCGGTCACCCGTATTTCGCCAGAGGCACCGATCCCGATCATCCGGGTCGAACGCGAAAGTGCAATGCTGGGTGGTGCGGGCAACGTTGCCCGCAATGCGACGGCCCTTGGCGCATCGGTTCGTTTTCTTTCCCTTGTCGGTGATGATCTTCCAGGCCGGGAGGTGATGGAATATGTCGCCAATGACAAGAGTGTCGAGCCCTATATCCAGATTGAACGCAACCGCCCGACAACGATCAAAACCCGCTATATCGCGGGCGGACAACAATTGTTACGATCTGATAACGAAACTACCGCAACGCTTGCCGCCCCAACCATCAGCAACCTGTCTGCCTTGGCTGCACAACTAGCGCCCGATGTCAGTGCCATTATCCTTTCCGATTATGGTAAGGGCGTTTTGCATGGTGACGTTGTCGCCGCAACCATTGCTGCCGCGCGCAAGGCCGGAAAACCGGTTATTGTCGATCCCAAGGGTACAGATTACAGCATCTATCGCGGTGCGACGGTCGTCACCCCGAACCGAGCCGAAGCCCAGGCCGCAACCGGCATCGACATTCAAAGTGACGAGGATGCAATTGCCGCAGCCACCAAAATCATCACCGAATGCGGTATTGAAAACGTCCTTCTGACCCGAAGCCAGGATGGCATGACGCTTGTCACCAGCAAAGGTGAGGCAACCCACCTTCCGACCGAAGCACGCGAAGTATTTGACGTATCGGGGGCCGGTGACACGGTCGTTGCCTGCCTTGCATCGGCGATTGCCGGGGGTGCATCACTTTCAGACGCTGCGCGTATTGCCAATGTTGCCGCAGGCATCGTGGTTGGCAAGATCGGCACCGCTGTTGTTTATCCGGACGAACTGATTTCTGTTCTGCATCATCACGACCTGATGATCGGCGAAGCCAAACTGATGCCGCTTGACCGCATGGTGGACCGTGTCGAACGCTGGCGGCGCAAGGGTTATAAGGTCGGCTTCACCAATGGCTGCTTTGATCTTCTGCATCCGGGCCATCTGAGCCTCCTGCAACAGGCACGATCCAACTGCGACCGGCTGATTGTCGGGCTTAATTCCGATGCATCGGTCAAACGCCTTAAGGGCGAAGCACGCCCCGTGCAATCCGAGGCTGCCCGTGCGGCTGTCCTGGGGTCTCTTGAAACCGTCAGCGGTGTGGTGATTTTCGGCGAAGACACCCCGATCACGGTGATCGAGGCCCTCAAACCCGATATTCTGGTCAAGGGTGCCGATTACACCATCGACAAGGTTGTCGGCGCAGATATCGTGCAAGGATATGGCGGCAAGGTTGTTCTAGCCAATCTCGCCGATGGCTTCTCGACGACATCGACCATTGCGCGCATCAATCAGGGCAAAGACTAGACCAGCCCGACCCAGATCATCTTTAACACCAACGGCCATGCCGCGTTCAGAATACAGGACGTGGTGTAAAGTTTTAGCGCACGGTCGATGTCGCTGGCATCCGCATCCCGCCTGCCATCCCCGATATAGGGGTCTTCGACCAGTTCCGCGCCATATTGGCGCGGCCCGGCAAGCGATAGGTCAAGCGCCCCGGCAAAGGCTGCTTCCTGCCACCCGGCATTGGGCGATTTGTGTTTTGACGCATCGCGCAGCATGATTTTCCAGGCATGCGCGCCGGAAGTTTTGCGGCCCATCACAGCGGCAAGGCAGATCACCCCACCGGCAATCCGTGCAGGGACAAAGTTCGCAACATCATCAAGACGTGCCGCGAACTTGCCGAAATAAAGATAACGGTCACTGCGATGACCGATCATCGAATCAAGCGTATTGATCGCCTTATAGGCACAAAGCCCAATCGGCCCGACCAGCACGTACCAGAACAGCGGCGCGACCACGCCGTCCGAAAAGTTTTCCGCACAGCTTTCAATCGCCGCCCGGCTGACCCCGGCATCGTCAAGTGATTGCGGATCGCGGCCGACAATCATCGAAACCGCTGCCCTTCCGCCTGCAAGGCCATCGCGCTTTAAGGCGACCGAGACGTCTTTGACATGCTGATAAAGCCCCTTTTGCGCAATCAGGATGGCAAGCAGCAGAATATCGGCAAACCGGAAAACATCGCCAAATGACGATATCAGCTGGATCACGCCGCCAAACGACGCCGCACAGGCAATCACCGCCAGACTGGAGAGGCTTCCGCGTAAAAAGCGATCACTGTTACCATATCGCGGTTTGTTCAGGCGCTTTTCAAACCAGTCAATCAGATTGCCAATCCAGACCACCGGATGCGGCACCCGCCCGAACAGCCAAGGGAAATCCCCACAAACCGCATCAAGCACCAGTGCCAGAACCAGCACGGTGAAAAGCGGGCCCATGAAACCGGGCTGCGGAATCAGAAATTCAAGAATCATGGTTTCCATTGCGGCAATGTGCGTCGCAGGCACATGCCCGTCAATCATCATCCGGGATTACACGGGCAAATTACCGAACAAACAGCACGATTTGCCAATCGGTACGGGCTTTGATAAAAGAATTTCATACTTTTTGTTTTTTCTTCATACCATACTTCAAAATCCAGATCAGGAGGCCTCAAACCTGTTACTTACCCCTTCCATCATTTCGGGTAGCAAGATTTGTGACCACAACATCTGCAATCACCCGTAAAACAAACCACAACAGTTTGTATTTTCTATCCGACCCGCCCTTGCGACGATTATCCAATCAGCTGTGGCTTGCATTCCGCAGGCCAATCGGTGAAAACGGGGGTGGCATCGGGTACCGTGGCGGTTTGTGACCGTCGCGCACCAAAACACGAGAGAGACAAAGGAGCAGCCTTTTATGTCCCCCAAAGGCGCCGTAATGATATGCGGACACGGTTCGCGTGATGAGCGCGCTGTTTCACAGTTCAACGCCATGGTTGAAACAATGAAGCAGACCCATCTGGCCGATTATGATGTCGAAAGCGGCTTTCTCGAATTTGCGCACCCGATCCTGCGCGATGGCTTTGAAAAACTCAAAGCTATGGGCCACAAGAAGATTTATGCCCTGCCGGGCATGTTGTTTGCCGCCGGTCACGTCAAAAATGACCTGCCAAGCGAAGTGAACAATTTCGCCCATGAAAACCCGGATATCGACGTTAAATTCGGACGTGATCTGGCGATTGACCCGAAACTTCTGCGTGCCAGTGCTGATCGCATCGAAGAAGCCCTTGCAACCGCTGATGACAGCATCTCGCGCAAGGATACGCTTCTGATGGTCGTCGGGCGTGGCACCAATGACCCGGATGCCAATTCAAACGTCTATAAGGTCGCACGCATGTTACAGGAAGGGCTTGGTTTCGGACGTACCGAAATCAGTTATTCCGGGGTTGCCCATCCGCGTGTCAATGCCGGTCTGCGCGAAGCCATGAAGCTTGGCTACAAGCGTGTGGTGGTATTCCCGTATTTCCTGTTTGCTGGCATTCTGATCGACCGGATTTACGCCCATACAGACGAAATCGCGGCCGAATTCCAAGATGTTGAATTCATCAAGGCGGAATATCTGCGCGATCATCCGCTGGTGCTGGAAAGCTTTGCCGAACGCCTGGCTGAAATTGACACCGGCGACAACAATATGAACTGCCAGCTTTGCAAATATCGCGAACAGATCATTGGATATGAAGGCGACGTTGCAACACCTCAGGTCGGGCATCATCATCATGTGATGGGGATTGGCACCGACGGGCATAGTCACGGCGACAGTCATGATCACGGTCACCATCATCATGGGCATTCCCACGGTCATTCTCATGATCATTCTCATGACCACAGCCATGATCACGGGCACAGCCACGATCACAGCCACGAAACCAATAAAGCGACCGGTTCCTAACCGGTCGCCCTTCGTTCCTTTGCGAAAGGTGTGGCGATGTTCGACTATCTGCGGGACCCGCAGGAAATCTATCGGCAAAGCTTTGCAACCATCGAAGCCGAAGCCGATCTCGCCCGCTTTCCCGAAGAATTGCGGTCGGTTGCCGTACGGATCATTCATGCCTGTGGCATGGTTGAAAAGGGAGATCTGATTGCTTTTGGCGGCGACGTGGTGACCGCAGCAATCAGGTCCCTGCAAAATGGCAAACCGATCCTGTGTGATGCGGAAATGGTCCGTCACGGGATCATTTACCGCCTTCTGCCCCAACAGAACCCGGTCATTTGCACCCTGAATATAGATGGCAACGCCGAACGCGCAGCCAAGCTTGCTACTACACGGTCGGCTGCCGCCATCGAAGATTGGGCAGATCATATCGATGGTGCAATAATTGCCATCGGCAACGCGCCAACGGCGCTTTTTCATCTGCTTGAGGCCCTGATTTCGAACCGTCTGGCGAAACCGGCATTGATCATCGGCATGCCGGTGGGCTTTGTCGGTGCGGAGGAAAGCAAAGAAGCCCTGATTGCCCATGCCGGTGACATCCCGTTCGTCACATTGCGCGGCCGGTTTGGCGGCAGTGCGGTCACCGCGGCAACGCTTAACGCATTGGCGCGCCTCGCATCGCCGGGGCAGACACCGGATGGCACGGCCACAAAACCCACCGACCCTGACAAGGGGAATGGCAAATGAACGAACAATCGCCCTTGAACGGCAAAATCACCGTGATCGGCATTGGCGAAGACGGTTATGACGGACTAAGCACGATTGCACGTCAGATTCTGGAAACCGCCAGCGTGATTTTTGGCGGCAAACGCCACATCGCCATGCTGCCCGGATCAAATATTGCCACCCAGAACAGCTGGATCACCCCGTTCGAGGCCAATATGCCCCTGATCGAGGATTGCCTTGATCAGAACCCGGTCATTCTCGCGAGTGGCGACCCGATGTTCTTTGGTGTCGGCAATACACTGGTTAATTATTTCGGTTCCAGATCAATTAACGTGATCCCGCACCCGTCCAGCATCAGTCTGGCCGCCGCCCGCATGGGCTGGGCGCTTGCCGAATGCGATGTCATCACATTGCACGGGCGCGACCCGGAAATCCTGCGATCGCACCTGCGCCCGCGCGGCAAACTGATCACGCTCAGTGCCGATGGCAGCACCCCGGCACTGGTTGCCGTCATGCTGTGCGAAGCCGGCTACGATCAAAGCCATATGACGATTTGCGAACGGCTGGGCGGTACAGAAGAACGCATTACCACCCAGACCGCCCAAACATGGCAGTCCACGGCAACCTCAATGCCCGATGTCAAACCGGTTGATCCACTGAACCTGATCATGATTGATCTGGTGGCCGGTCCCAAAAGCCGCGTTCTGGGCAATGGGGCCGGTCTTCCCGATGATGCCTTCATCCATGACGGGATGATCACCAAATCCGAAATCCGTGCCCAAACCTTGTCATCCCTTGCCCCATGGCGCGATGCCATGCTTTGGGATCTGGGGGCGGGATGCGGTTCGGTTTCAATCGAATGGATGCGCGCCGGGGGGCAGGCCATCGCCATAGAGCGCGATGCAAAACGCTGCGACCTGATCGCAAAAAATGCCATCCGCCTTGGTACACCCGATCTGATGATCCGCCAAAAGGGGATCGAGGATGTGATTGCCTTCGCCGATCAACTTCCGACACCCGATGCGATTTTCGTCGGCGGCGGCATCACGACATCCAGTCTGATGAATCGGTGCTGGGATATCCTGCCGATGCATGGGCGGCTGGTGGCCAATACGGTCACGCTGGAAGGCGAAGAAGAATTATTACGGTTTTACAATAAAAACGGTGGCACCCTATCGCGCCTGTCGGTTTCCCGGCTGGTTCCACGCGGCAGTTTCAGGGGCTGGAGCAACCTTGCCCCCGTCACCCACTATGTCGGAGTAAAAGCATGAGCGACGCGGCCACAACACCCGCCAGCGCATTACCCGTGGCGGGTACGGCCTATGGCCTTGGCATCGGGCCGGGCGAACCCGACCTAATCACGCTCAAAGCCTATAACATACTGCAAAAGGCAGATGTGATTGCCTATCCCGCCCTCGAAGACGGCGCCAGTCTTGCCCGGCAAATCGTCACGCCGCATGTCCCCACAGGACGGATAGAGATCGCCATCCGCATTACCATGGGCCAGCCCGCCGACCCGATCTATGACGCCGCGGCCCTTGAAATCGGCGACCATCTGAAAGCCGGAAAAAGCGTTGCCGTTCTGTGCGAAGGCGATCCGTTCTTCTATGGCAGCTTCATGTATCTGTTTGGCCGTCTGGCCGAAGCCGGGCATCCGGTTCAAACCGTGCCGGGTGTCAGTTCCATGATGGCCTGCGCCGCCCAGCTTGGCGCACCGCTTGCCGCCAGAAACGATGTGTTGCAGGTCATTCCGGGACCCTTGTCCGAAGAACGCCTGCGCGCGCAACTTGGCGATACCGATGCGGCTGCCATCATCAAACTTGGCCGCCACTTCGCCAAAGTCCGCAAGGTGATCAAAGAACTTGGCCTGACCGACCGGGCGCGCTATATCGAACGCGCGACGCTTGAAACCCAGAAAATGGTCCCGCTTGGTGACCTTCCGGAAGATACCATAGCACCCTATTTCTCGATGATCCTGATCCACCGTCGCGGAGACGCATGGCGATGACGCCCCCGAATATCCCCACCGCCAGCAATACCAACCCGATCCTGCCGACGGACCCGATTGCGCCAATTGCGGTCATCTGTCTGACGCAGCGCGCCCTTGCCACCGCCAAACGCATTGCCGCAAACCTGCAGGGTGCATCAGTCCACGGCCTGCGCACACGCGTCTCGACAAGCGATGTCGATGTCGCGTTCGAGGATACCATTACACATCTGCAACAAACATTTTCGACTGATCATGTAATCATCGGCGTTTGCGCATCAGGCATCCTGATCCGCGCTCTGGCACCGCTTCTGGCAGATAAATGGCAGGACGCCGCCGTCATCGCAGTCGACGAGGCCGGCAGCACCTTCATCCCGCTTCTGGGCGGGCATCACGGTGGCAATCGGCTGGCGCGCGATCTGGCCGAACGGCTGGGCGGGCAGGCGGCGATCACCACGCCGGGCGATGCGATGCTGGGACTGGCCCTTGATGAACCGCCGGTCGGCTGGCATCTTGCTAATCCGCAGGCTGTCAAACCAGCCACCGCAGCCCTTCTGGCTGGTGAAACCGCCCGGTTCGAGGTCGAGGCAGGATCAGCCGCCTGGCTGACCAACAGCAATATCGAACGCAGCGACACTGGCAAGGTCATCATTCGCACCACCGCCAAGGCGATGGACACGAACAGGGACGACAAGAACAATCACGAGATTGTCTATCACCCGCCGGTTCTGGCGCTTGGCGTCGGATGCGAACGTCATTGCGAACCGGACGAGCTGATCAAACTCGCCACCGAAACCCTCGCCGAAAATGGCCTGAGCGCGCAAAGCGTTGCCTGCGTGGCATCCATTGATCTTAAGGCCGATGAAGCCGCCGTTCACGCACTGGCCGATCATCTGGGCGTCCCCGCGCGTTTCTATGACGCCGCAACACTCGAAGCCGAAGCCCCCCGCCTTGCCAATCCGTCCGATATCGTCTTTGCCGAAACCGGCTGCCATGGCGTTGCTGAGGGCGCGGCCCTTGCCACCATCGGCACGAACGGCACGCTGATCGTTTCGAAACAGAAATTAAAACGGGCCACCTGTGCCATTGGGCTTTCAATCGATGACATTGATCCGCTGCAATCGGGTCGTCCGCAGGGACGTTTGTCGATTGTCGGCATCGGCCCTGGACAGCCCGGCTGGCGCAGTCCCGAAGCCAGCAGCCTGATTGCGCGTGCGACCGATATTGTCGGTTATCAGATGTATCTTGATCTTCTGGGGCCACTGATTGACGGCAAATCCTGCCATCATTCCGACCTTGGCGCCGAAGAGGCCCGTGCCAGACACGCACTTGAACTGGCCGCCACTGGCAGGGACGTCGCCCTGATCGGGTCTGGCGATGCCGGGATTTATGCGCTGGCGACGCTTGTGTTTGAACTGCTGGATCGCGAAGATCGTTCTGACTGGAACCGCGTTGCCGTGCAGGTATCTCCGGGCATTTCCGCCCTGCAAGCCGCCGCATCACGGATCGGTGCGCCACTGGGCCATGATTTCTGTGCGATATCGCTTTCGGACCTTCTGACCCCGCGCGAGGATATCCTGCGTCGTCTCAAGGCCGCGGGCGAGGGCGACTTTGTCATCGCCTTCTATAACCCGGTATCCAAACGCCGCCGTGATCTTCTGGCACAAGCCCGCGATATCCTGCTTGAACATCGCGGGCCGGAAACACCGGTCGTGCTGGGTCGACAGCTTGGCCGCCCTGACGAACAGATAACAGTCGTTCCGCTTGCGAAACTTGAAGTCGATATGGTCGATATGCTGACCACCGTTCTGGTCGGCTCCAGCAACAGCCGCCATATCACACGCGGCGAAAACAGCTGGGTCTATACCCCGCGCGGCTATGCCAAAAAGGGCCCGGACGCTGCAAACGCCCCGGTCCACAGCCTCGATAATCCCAAAAACGATCCCAAAAACGATAAGGCAAACTGATGACCGTTCATTTTATCGGTGCCGGTCCCGGCGCCCCCGATCTGATCACCGTTCGCGGGCTTAAACTGATCGAAAAATGCCCGGTCTGCCTCTATGCCGGGTCACTCGTGCCCGAGGAAATCGTCAAATCCGCCCCCGACGGCGCGCGCGTGATTGATACCGCGCCGATGAACCTTGATGAAATTCTGGCCGAGATTGAAATGGCACATGCCGCGGGGCAGGATGTCGCGCGCGTGCATTCCGGCGATCCGTCGATCTATGGCGCGATTGCCGAACAGATCCGACGTCTGGATGACCTTGGCATCCCCTATGACATCACGCCGGGCGTTTCGGCCTATGCCGCCACTGCCGCCGAACTTGGGGCAGAGCTGACCCTGCCCGATATTTCGCAAACCGTCATCCTGACGCGCACCGCCATGCGATCATCCTGCATGCCCGAAGGCGAAAGCCTGGCCGAATTGGGTCGTTCGCGCGCCACCCTCGCGGTGCATCTTTCGATCAATAATCTGGTCAATGTCGTCCGCGATCTGATCCCGCATTACGGGGAAGATTGCCCGGTTGTTGTCGCCTATCGCGTCACCTGGCCCGATCAGCAATTCATCCACGGGACGCTTGGCGATATCCGCGCCAAGGTCAAAGGTAGTGGTATCACCCGGACGGCTCTGATCATGGTGGGCGGGGTCTTTGGGCGGAAGGATTTCACCGATTCCCGCCTGTATGCTGCCGATCACACCCATGTTTTGCGGCCAGCAAAACCGTAACCGAACTGTAAAACGCCCGTTTTTTGCACAATCAGTTAAACGACCCGGCCCAAATTTTCAGCAAATCCTGTTTTTGCTGAAAAAAGAAACATTTCAACCGTGAACATGCTTGACCGCCCCTTGCAGCACCGCCTTTAATCAAAGGATAAGCAAGGGGAGTGTGCATGTTCAACGAAATGATGATGAACGATGAAGTACGCGAACCTTATCGCGCACTGGTTGACTGGATGGAGGCCAGCGGGCCCGAAACCCTCCAGCAGAAGCGACTAGAGGCAGAAACTCTTTTTCGCAAAATCGGCATCACCTTCGCGGTCTATGGCGAAGGTGGCGATCCGGAACGGCTAATCCCGTTCGATCTTATTCCACGCATTTTCACCGCCACGGAATGGCGCAAGCTCGAACGTGGCGTCAAGCAGCGCGCACGCGCGCTCAACACCTTCCTGTATGACGTCTATCACAACGCCGAAATCATCAAGGCCGGGATCATCCCCGCCGATCTGGTGTTCAGGAACGCCGCGTTTGAGCCGGCCGTGATCGGCATCGATCCCCCGCGCAAGGTCTATAGCCACATTGTCGGCGTTGATGTCGTGCGCGTCGGCCCGGATGATTTCTATGTGCTGGAGGATAACTGCCGCACCCCGTCGGGCGTTTCCTATATGTTGGAAAACCGCGAAATCATGATGCGGATGTTCCCGGAACTGTTTTCGAAATTACGGATCGAACCGGTCGAAAGCTATCCGGACATGCTCCATAAGACGCTCAAAAGCATCGCGCCCAAACGGTGCGATCGCGAGCCAAATATCGTGGTCCTTACACCGGGTGCAATGAACAGCGCCTATTACGAACATTCCTTCCTTGCTGACCAGATGGGTGTTGAACTTGTCGAAGGGCAGGATCTGTTCGTGTCCGAAGGCCGCGTCTATATGCGCACAACGCGCGGGCCCGCCCGGGTTGATGTGATTTATCGCCGGATCGACGATGCCTTTATCGATCCGCTCTGTTTCCGGCCCGATTCCGTGCTGGGCGTTCCCGGCCTGATGAATGTCTATCGATCAGGCGGGGTTGCGATCTGTTCGGCACCGGGTGCCGGTGTTGCCGACGATAAGGCAATCTATACCTATGTGCCCGACATGATCCGGTTTTACCTTGGGCAGGAACCGATCCTGAATAACGTACCGACATGGAAATGCGCCAACCCGGACGATCTGAAATATGTGCTGGAAAATCTTGGCGAACTGGTCGTCAAGGAAGTCCATGGTTCGGGCGGGTACGGCATGCTGGTTGGCCCGGCCTCCACCAAGGAAGAACAGACGACCTATGCCGAGCGCATCAAGGCCGATCCGGGCGATTTCATCGCCCAGCCGACCCTTGCCCTTTCCGCCTGCCCAACCTTCGTTGAAAGCGGCATCGCCCCGCGCCATGTCGATTTCCGGCCCTTCTGCCTTGTCGGCGATGACATCCGGCTGACGCCGGGTGGCCTGACCCGCGTTGCCATGCGCGAAGGATCACTAGTCGTCAACTCGTCGCAGGGCGGCGGGGTAAAAGACACCTGGATCATGGCCGAGTAGAGAAGAAAGGGAAGTCACATGCTTAGTCGTACAGCAGACAACCTTTTCTGGTTGTCCCGTTACGTGGAACGGGCCGAAAACATGGCCCGGCTGATGGAAATGGGCTATCGCATGGCCCTGATGCCGGCCGCCGGTGACGGTAACCGGTCAGAATGGGCCTCCGTCCTGTCTGCATCGGGCTGCGCCCAGGGTTACGATCCCGCCATGCCGCTCCGTCAGGCCGAGGTTGCCGATTATCTGATTTTCAATCGCGATAATTCGTCTTCGATCCTGAACTGTTTTGAAAATGCACGCGCCAACGCGCGCGCCATGCGTACCGCCATCACCGCCGAAATGTGGGAAGCATTGAACAATGCCCTGATGGAATTGCGCCGAACGGCAATGCATAACCTTGCAAAAACCGATCTGCCGGAATTCATCGACTGGGTCAAACGGCAGGGTGCCTTGTTTCGCGGCGCGACCGATTCAACAATCCTGCGCAACGACGGGTACGATTTTATCCGTCTTGGCATTTTCATCGAACGCGCCGATAACACCGCACGATTGCTTGACGTGAAATATTATGTCCTGCTACCCGAAACCAGCATGGTCGGCGACGGGGTCGATAACTATCAATGGACGACGGTTCTGCGGGCAGCATCATCCCTGCGTGCCTTCCATTGGGTTTATCGCGATGATTATTCACCCTATCACATAGCGCATTTCCTGATCCTCAATCCGTTCAGTCCCCGGTCGCTGGCCCATTGTTCGGAACAGATCACCAACCATCTGGAACATCTGGCCCGCCATTACGGCCAACGAAGCCCGGTGCACAGCCTGGCAGTCGAAACATATTCCCTGCTGACCCAAACCCGCATGGACGAAATTTTCAGCCAGGGCCTTCACGAATTCCTGTCTGATTTCCTCAAACGAAATCAGACCCTGTCATCGGCAATTGCCGAAACCTATTATTTCGGGGGCCAGTAAGATGCGCCTGACTGTTGAACACCGCACCCATTATCGGTTTTCCCCGTCGGCACGCTATGTCGTGCAAAGTCTGAAGCTGACGCCGTCCCTGTTTGACGGACAAAAAATCATCCGCTGGTCGATCAAGGCCGAGGGATGCGTGATCAATTCAGAATTTGTCGATGGCAATGGCGACACCATCAGCACGCTGACCGCAACCGGGCCAGTTGATTCTGTTGATGTCGTTGTGTCCGGAGAAGTCGAAACCACCGATACCACAGGCATGCTTCGCGGGCATAAGGAACGCGCCTTTCCAACCGTGTTCCTGCGTTCAACGCCCGTAACAAAATCCAGTGCCGCGATCCGCAAACTCGCCGCCAAAGTCGAAAAGAAAACCAGCCCGGATAACCTGCTTGAACGGGCCCACGCCCTTTCGGCAGCCGTGTCCGATGCCGTCGCCTATGTCCCGGGCAGCACCCATGTCCATACCACCGCCGCCGACGCCTTGGCCGATGGTCAGGGCGTCTGTCAGGACCACGCCCATGTCATGATTTCGGCCGCCCGCCATCTTGGCATTCCCGCACGCTATGTATCGGGTTATCTGTTTGCCGATCAGGATGGCAAATCACACGAAGCATCCCATGCGTGGGCGGAACTGCATTTGCCCGAACTGGGCTGGGTCGGGTTTGATCCGGCAAACCGCTGCTGCCCGACCGATTATTATATTCGTCTGGGGTCTGGACTTGATGCACAGGGTGCCACACCTATACGGGGTGTACATACTGGTGGTGCAAACGAGGATTTGGATGTAACAGTCATCGTTGCGCAATCACAGCAATAGCCGGACCCGAGAATAGAATATGACCTACTGCGTGGGCTTGATGCTTGATGAGGGGATGGTGTTCCTCTCCGACACCCGAACCAATGCCGGGCTTGATAACATTTCGCGTTATCGCAAGATGTTCACTTGGGAAGTACCCGGTGAACGCGCCATCGTGGCGCTGACTGCGGGCAACCTCGCGATCACGCAGGCAGTCATGAGCACCCTGCAGGAAGCCATCGACAACCCGGAAACCGAACCGGGCGACTGTATCCTGAGCGCACCCAGCATGTTCCGCGTTGCCGAACTGATGGGCGAGGCGATGCAGAAAGTGCAGCACAAATATCAGGACACGCTCGAACAACGCAAGGAAAGCAGCTCGGCCTCGATCATGGTCGGCGGGCAGCGCAAGGGCGGGGCACAACGCCTGTTTCTGGTCTATGCGGCGGGCAACTTTATAGAGGCCACCGAAGACACGCCTTACCTTCAGATCGGCGAACATAAATACGGCAAACCGATCCTTGATCGCGTGATCACCCCGGAAACGCCGATTGCCGACGGCGTCAAAGCCGCATTGCTGTCGATGGATTCAACATTGCGATCCAACCTGTCGGTCGGCATGCCGCTTGATCTTGCCGTCCTACCCGAAGGATCGTGCCATTTCTCCGAACATCGCCGGATTGATGCCG
This sequence comes from Thalassospira sp. MBR-102, assembly GCF_040549275.1. Classification (NCBI taxonomy): domain Bacteria; kingdom Pseudomonadati; phylum Pseudomonadota; class Alphaproteobacteria; order Rhodospirillales; family Thalassospiraceae; genus Thalassospira; species Thalassospira sp. MBR-102. The sequence continues at coordinate 169,197 of NZ_JBEPTC010000006.1, read as the reverse complement.
AAGATGCCGGGTTCAAAGCCCTTTCGGACGCATGGTCGCAGGCATTGCGCGAAGCATTCGCCGATATGCCTGACGAACATTGTGCACCGGACTGCTAAACAAACCTTCTGATATCGCGCGATTAATTTACCGGTTACGGATATGCGTGCTCGACAAAATCGGGCGCGCAAATTATCTATAAAATCATGAAAAGCGACATGGACAATACCGTTACAGGCAGGATCACCCGCGAACTGGCTGACCGCATCATCGCCGGGCATATCGCACCGGGTACGAAGTTGCGCCAAGACCATTTTGCCGAGGAATTCGGCGCAAGCCACGTGCCAGTGCGCGAAGCCTTTCGCCGCCTCGAAGCACAGGGGCTGGTCGTCAGCGAACCGCGCCGCGGTGTGCGGGTTGCCAGCTTTGATATCGCAGAAGTCCGCGAAGTCGCTGAAATGCGCGCATCCCTCGAAGTCCTCGCCCTTCGCCATGCCGCCCCGCACCTGACCAGCGCCATTCTCGACGAGGCAGAGGCGATCAACCGTGCGGGCGAAAATGCCCCCGATGTCCGGGCATGGGAAGAAGCCAATCGCGCCTTCCACCGCCTCATCCTGACCCCGTGCGGCATGCCCCGCCTGCTGGCAACCATTGACGATCTGCATGCCGCAAGTGCCCGCTTCCTGTTTTCCGGCTTCCGCATGGAATGGGAAGCCCCGACCGATCAGGATCACCGCGCCATCCTGAAGGCGCTCCGCGAACGGCAGTTTGACATTTCTGCCGCCACCCTTGCGCGTCACGTCAAATGGATCGGCACCAAACCGGGGCCTAAAATCCGCCCGCAAACCCTTTCCTGACCCCTTCCAGAACTGTCTCCCGAACCCAAAATCCACGGTTCGAACCTGTTCCTGCCTGCGTTTTGGCAATGCAGGACGCCTGTTTATGTGCAAATCTCCAATTTTATAGATAAAAATATAACATATAAATCAATATACTAACGATACATTTCCGCAAATATCGGCCAATTTCATCCGATTATCTATTTTGGGGATTGATTTCACCCTCCGATCACGGCGTAATTAATAGATGAGATTCGTTTTTTATCTATAATTTTGAATGCGATCCAGAGGAGGATGAAATCACCATGAGCAATGCAGTCTCTAAACCGGCCGAAACCCGCATCTCGATAGGAATGAAATATAGCCTGATGGTTCTGGCCGGTGTCGCCATCCTGACCGCCAGCGCCAAAATCACCGTTCCCTTCTGGCCGGTGCCAATGACCCTGCAAACCATGGCGATCATGGCTATTGCACTCGCCACCGGCCCACGCGTCGCCTGTGCCACCATGCTGGGTTATCTGGCGGCGGGTGCGGCTGGCTTGCCGGTCTTTGCCGGAACGCCGGAACGTGGCATCGGGCTTGCCTATATGGCCGGGCCGACCGGCGGCTATCTGCTGGGTTATCTGATTGCCTCATGGCTGGTCGGCGCACTGGCACAGGGGCGCGGTACGCTGGCGCGTTTTGGCATCATGATGGCCGGTATGATCCCGGTCTATGTTCTGGGTCTGGCATGGCTTGCCGCCTTTGTGCCGCTTGAAAAGGTTGCTGAATACGGCTTCACCCCGTTCATTCTGGGCGACACCATCAAAATCTCCCTCGTTGCCCTTGGCAGCGCCGCCTGCACCCGCTTCATCAAACGCAACAAAGGCGGCACCGCCTGATGAACAGCCTTCCCGCACAAAACCCGGCAATTGATCAAACCATCCGTCACGACTGGACGGTGGACGAGATCGAGGCGATCTATCGCCTGCCCCTGCTTGAACTGATGGGCCGCGCCAGCGCGGTCCATCGCACCCATCACGATCCCAATGCCGTGCAAAAGGCCAGCCTGCTGTCGATCAAAACCGGCGGCTGCCCCGAAGATTGCGCCTATTGCCCGCAATCAGCCCACCACCGCGAGGTCAAGCTGGGCAGGGAACAGTTGATGGACCCCGGTATGGTTTTGAAAATGGCGGCGCGTGCCAAGGCCGCCGGGGCGGATCGTTTCTGCATGGGGGCCGCATGGCGACGCGTGCGCGATGGTGCGGCCTTTGATGCCGTGATCGAAATGGTGCGCGGTGTCCGCAATCTCGGCATGGAGGCCTGCGTTACCCTTGGCATGCTCGAAACCCGCCATGCCGAACGCCTCGCCGGGGCTGGCCTCACCGCCTATAACCACAATCTTGATACCAGTCCGGAATATTACAGCCAGATCATCTCCACCCGGACCTATCAGGACCGGCTCGATACGCTGGCTGCCGTGCGCGGTGCCGGGATTGACCTGTGTTGCGGCGGGATCATCGGCATGGGCGAAAGCATCCGCGACCGCGCATCAATGCTCCATGTCCTCGCCGGTTTCGCGCCACATCCCGAAAGTGTACCAATCAACGCACTGGTACCAGTGGCCGGAACACCGCTTGCCGACCGCGAGCCCGTCGATGCCCTTGAACTGGTTCGCATGGTCGCAACCGCCCGCATCACCATGCCGAAATCCACCGTCCGCCTTTCGGCCGGGCGTACCGACCTTACCCGCGAAGCCCAGATCATGTGCCTGATGGCCGGGGCCAATTCGGTGTTCTACGGCGAAAAACTTTTGACCACACCAAACCCGGAAGAAGATAGCGATACCGCCCTGTTTACAGCGCTTGGTCCGGTTCCGACATCGGCGGCCTGAAAATATCCACATCAACCCCCGAACTTGTGCGCCCCACCCGCGCAAGGTTCCCCTTGGCGAAGCGCCCCTCAGTTGGGCCTTCGCCTTTTTTATAAACGGGTCAGGAAAGCAGGAAGAGGGAAGCAGGCAGGAAAAGGACGGAAAATCTAGTGGGCTTCGGCGGTTTCGTGTGGCTGATAGATAAAGCCATGTGCCGGATAAACCCGACCGAATGTGCCGATCGTGTTCATCATCCGCACTTCGGACCAGTCATTATTGGGCGAAACATCCACAACCGGCTGGCGATAATGCACCTTGCCCCGCGTACGCGAATCGCTGCCCCAGTTGGCATGATTGACCATGATCTTGCGACTGTCGAGGATGGCGGCAACCACCGCCACATGCCCGTATCTCAACCGCGATGTCTTCTTCAGCGCCAGAACCGCACCGACTTCGGGTTTTTTGCCCCGGTTATAGGTATTTTTCGCCTGATCCCACCATGTCCAGGCATCGCCATAAATTTCAATGCCCGACACAGCACGCGCATAAGGCACGCATTGCAAAAATTCGTCGGTGGGGGCAAAGGGCAACAGACGCGATGACGGCAAGCTGACATTGGTCACGGTCGAAACGCCGTCACTTTCAAGGCCGCTATTGGGTTTTGGCGTACTTGCAGATGCAAAGCATCCCGATACAAGCATACAAAATCCGATAACGACCGCCAGCCGCATGCGATATTCCCCCAAGAAATGCAAAATGATCCGTCACCCTAACCCGACGAGTTTTAAACAAGCGTTTACAAAGAGCCCCGAAAAACAAGATCATTTTGCCGTTTCTGTGGCAGGTTTCGAACTATTTGTCGCAATGCGATACAAGCGCCAAAACCCGAAAACCGCCGCGCACAAAATCAATATCCCTGATCCACGTGCGGTATATTGAATGTGTCCGGCCTCCGATATCGCACCCAGCATCGTGCCGCCCAAGGCAATCCCGCCAAAGCTTGTCGCACTCCAGAAGCTCATCACCCGACCGCGCAGCTTGTTATCCACCGTCAATTGCAATGCGGTTTGCGACCCAACCCCGACCGCCGTCAAACCAAAACCGGTAATCGCAACCAGAACCACGGCAAGCTCGTACCACGGTGCAAAACCAAGCCCCAGCATGCCGCATCCGGCGGCAAAGGCCCCGATAACCGTCACCCGCTGAAAGGCGGCCGGATCGGATCTGACCCGCGACAACATGAATGTCGATGCAACTGCGCCAACCCCGCTTGCCGATGCCAGCATGCCAAGCCCGGTGACGCCGCGGTCATAAACCGCCTCGGCGAAGACCGGCATCAGTTCGACCATCCCGGTTCCGACCAGTGCGACAAAACACGATAGCGCCAGAACAGACCGGATCATCGGGTGATGAAGGGCGTAGTTGGCCCCGTCGACAAGGGCCGCCAGCACCCGTTTGCTTTTGGCATCGGGTGCCCGTTCAACATGGATTTTGACAGTCGCCAGAACAAAGATCATCGGGATATAGGATGCCGCATTGATCATGAATGCCGCCCCGGTTCCCCATGTCGCGATCACGACACCACCCACCGCTGGGCCGACCAGACGTGAAATATTGAAATTCATCGCGGCATAGGCCACCGCCCGGCTCATGAATTCGCGTTGAACAATCACCGGCACCAGTGAAAGCCGAATGGGCGTCATCGCACTGGCCAAAACCCCGTTCGCCCCGGCCAGAACCACCATCCAGAACAGATTGATTTGCCCTGCCATCGACAGCATCATCAACAGAAATGCCGTCGCCGCCATCATAAGGTTCAATGTCACCGCCGTTTTGCGTAGATTGACCCGATCCGCCATCACGCCGAAAACCGGCCCCAGAATAAAAGCCGGGGCGAAATTAAGTGCCGCAATCAACCCTGTCCAGAATGCCGACCCGGTCAATGACCATGCCAACCACGACATGGCGATTTTCTGCACCCAAAGTCCTTGTGTGGTGATGCATTGCCCGATCAGAAACAGGACAAAGTTGCGATCCTGAAAGATCGATTTCCGGGATGGCTCGGCGGTTGGTGGCAGCACGGATTTTCCAGTTTTCATGACGGGGCGGGATCATGTTGCACCGGACGGTTGCATTTGACGGCCATATTTGGGGCGAAATGGCCTGCTATCCGGACAGAACAGTAATTTAACGTATCGTAACGATTATAGGGATACGCAAAGATGCGTGCCACAGATTGTTCGCCTGATGCGTGTAGCTGGCCTTCTCAAACCCATTGGGAAAACACATATCTGTTTCAGGCATCAGGACCTAAAGGAAACGACACCAGTTAATCATAACGCCGATCAATTTGGCATTCAGGCCTTCGGGGCGAAATCACCCATGCATCAGAATTTCCGGGAAATCGAACGCGAACAATTCGCGATCCGCAACCAGACTTGCGAATGGACCCTCAGGGCCATGACCGCACTGCGCGCCAAGGTCGACATCAACATCAAGATGCATGGCGACCGCGATCATCTGGCCCAGGGCGACATTTTCATGTTCAACCATTTCGCCCGGTTTGAAACCTTTATCCCGCAATATCTGATCGCGCTTGAAACCGGGGTGTTTTGCCGGTCCATCGCGTCGGGCGAGTTTTTCGTCGAAGACAACAAATTTTCTCGGTACTTGCGGGCTCTTGGCGGTGTACCCAATGATTACGAACGTCTGCTGCCGTTCCTTGCCGAAGAAATCCTGCGCGGCGGTAAGGTCGTAATCTTTCCCGAAGGCGGCATGGTCAAGGACCGGCGCGTTCTGGCCGCCGAACGCCCGCATCCCAAACGCCCGGATTACAGCATCTATTCCCGCTCCGCCGATCAACGGCGCGCCCATCATAGCGGCGCGGCCCTGCTCGCACTTTGCATCGATGGTTTTAAAACCGGTTTGTCGATGCTGCTGGACAAAGGCAAACACGATGAACTTGATCGCTGGGCAACTGCGATTGATACCACGCCCGAAATTCTCAAAGCCGCCCTTGCCAAGCCGACCCTGATGTTTCCCGCCAACATCACCTTCCATCCGCTCCGCGTTGATCAGAACCTGCTGGCGCGCGGTGCCGATCTTTTCGCCGGCGGGCTTAGCCCCAAGATGGCCGAAGAACTGATTATCGAAGGCAATCTTCTGTTTAAACGCACAGATATGGATATCCGGCTTGGCGATCCGGTTGATCCACGCCATCAATTCAACTGGATTGATCGGCGTATGCTGGCCCATCGGGTTGAAACCGCGACCTGCATCGATGATCTGTTCCGCCCGGCCAAGACGCTTGAAAAGATTCCTGATCGCATCACGCAATACGCCATTACCCGCCATATCAGCCCGCTTCGCGATCATTGCATGGCGGTGATGTATTCGAACCTCACGCTCAATGTCAGTCATCTGGCATCGCGCCTGATCATGATGTGGCTGGCCGATGGCGTGACCGAGGTCGATATCGCCCATTTCGACCGCACCCTTTATCTGGCGATCAAAAATGTCCAGCAGGCCGAAGGCGTTCATCTGCATCGCGGCATGCGCAACCCGGCAGATTATATTGGCATCTTTGATCTGAAATGCCCGCAGATCCGCGAATATATCGATGCCGCCGTACAACTTGGCCTGATCGAACGCGCTGATGGCAAATATTGCTTCCTGCCGAAATTGCAGGAAGAAGCCACTTTTGACCAGATCCGCATGGACAATCCGGTGATGGTCTATGCCAATGAAATGGCCCCGATCAATGCGGCCTGGACTGCGCTTGAAAAGGCGCGGGACGAAGTCGATCACCTGACACCGCGCGATTTTGCCAAACGCCGGTTTGATGATGAAATCCGCGCATGGCAATGGAACCGCGCGAAATATCAAAAACCGAAATATGCCTCAATCAACGATCAGGAAACCGCCACCGCCGATAGCCGCCCCTATCTATTGCTGCCCAATGGCAACGAACATTTTACCACCGGCGTTCTGGTCGTGCATGGCTTCCTTGCCTCTCCGGCCGAACTTCGCAATCTTGGGGATCGGCTGGCCGCGCGCGATTATGCCGTAATGGGGGTGCGCCTTGCCGGGCACGGCACATCACCGCATGAATTGCAAAAACGCACATGGGGTGACTGGCTGGCATCGGTTCGGCGCGGCTATGAAATCATGTCGGCCTTTTGCGACAACATCATTGTTGTCGGTTTTTCAACCGGCGGGGCGCTGTCGGCTATTCTGGCAGCCGACCGGCCCGAAAAACTGGCCGGGCTCGTCGTGGCATCAACACCGCTTAAATTCCGAAACCGCAACCTGATGTTTGTGCCGTTGCTTTATGGTGCCAACAAACTGATGGGCTGGGTACCTTCGGCACAGGAAATGCTCAGTTTCCGGCTTAACGAATCCGAACATCCCGATATCAATTACCGCAACATCCCGATTGGCGGCCTGCACAACCTGCGCCTGGCGGTTGCCGAAATGCAAAACCGTCTGCCCGATATCGCCTGTCCGATCCTGATTTTGCAGGGCGACGGCGATCAGGTGGTTGACCCCGCCAGTGCCACCCTGATCAAACGCCACGCCACAGGATGCAGCAAACTGGATATCCAGATGCTGGCATCCGACCGGCACGGCATCCTGAACGAGGATATCGACAATGCGGTCAATCGCGTGATCGACTTCATCTCCAAAACCGCCCCGACCAACAGCACCTTGACCGCAGCCATCCCGGCCCAATAACCTGAGAGAATGCCCGACGAATCCCCCCTGAGCCCCCGGAGCCCTTGAGCATCCCTCGGGCAAACGCCCAACGCCCACGCCCCCTCCACAACACCGCGAGTTAAACCCTCATACAAATAAACCGCGGCCAGGATTTTCGACGCTGTCGCATTTAATTTTGGGTGAATTCATCCCAACGGAACCCACTTGACTCTTTGGCAAATTTGCATGACTTTGGATCCATGGATCCAAATAAAATCACTGAAACGCTTCAAAGCGAAATAGAAAACGGCACCCTTTCGCCCGGCACAATCCTGAAACAGGAACGGCTGGCCGAACGATTTGGCGTCAGCCGCCAGCCGGTGCGTCAAGCGCTGGAACGCTTGCTGGCAAACGGATTACTAACCAAACGTTCCGACCGCAGCCTCGCGGTAAACGGTTTAAGCGCCAACGAGGCCCACGAACTGTCGCAAATTCGTATTTCACTTGAATCAACCGCTCTTATCCTCTCGATCCCGCATCTGACACAACGCGACCTGCGCAAGGGGATCCGCCTGAACGACGAACTTTTTGAAGAAGAAGACCCGGAGATCATTGAGGAACTCGATATCGCCTTTCACCGGACCCTGTATGCCCCGTGTGGTAATGGTCGCCTGTTGCAGATGATTGACGAATTACGCGGCGAAGCGCGCCGTTCCTATCACCGGCAACCCGCAGGATCGCAGGCGCGCAAAGCGTTTTATGAAGAACATAATGACTTGCTAGCCGTATGCAGCCTTGGCGATGTCAACAAAGCCGTCGAAATCATTGAAAAACACATCGGCATCACATCACGACAACTTGTCGTCCACCCCGAAAGCGGAGCCCCTCAATGAGCAGTTTCGGTGCAGAAGTCACATGGCAACGCGACGGCGCAAACTTTGCCGACCGCCGCTATAGCCGTGGTCATCTCTGGCGATTTGACGGCGGGGTCGAAGTCCCCGCATCCTCATCCCCGCATGTCGTGCCACTGCCCTATTCCGTCGCCGAAAATGTCGACCCCGAAGAAGCCTATGTGGCGGCCCTTTCAAGCTGCCACATGCTGTTCTTCCTTGACTTCGCATCACGCCGGAAAATCGTCGTCGACAGTTATGTCGATGCTGCAACCGGTGTCATGGAAAAGCAGGACGGCAAAACCGTCATCACCCGGGTCGAACTTTACCCCAAGGTCACCTATGCCGCTGCAGCGCCGACGGCCGAGGTCGAGGCCGAACTGCATCACGCGGCCCACGAGGCCTGCTTTCTTGCCAATTCGGTCAAAACCGAAATCAGCATCAAACTTGATTAGGGTAATTACCTGACGGTTAAGCTGGGCACGGAAGATGCGCAACTTGCGCTACTTCACCCGTTGCTGGATGCGATGCGCCACGACATCGCAATGTTTTCCGGTCGCCTGCAATCAGCCAATTCTGTGTGACCTTCTACGGCTTGGTCGCGCAGATGGCATAACGGTGCTGGGCTCCCCGTTCCAAGCCCTTGGCAAGCGTAAGGTGTTTTGACTGGGCGCGGTGAATCTGGCGCATGTTGAAATCGGCAACAACCGGATCAAATCCGGCGGTTTTCAACATCGATGTCACTTCATCGGCCCGCGCGCCTTGCGAAAAATGAACGCGCGACAGAATATCTTGATGGGTTTTCAGTTGCGGTATTTCGGCTGCTTCGCGCTTCAAACCAAGGGATTTCAGGAAACCTGCCATCACCTTGTTTAAGCTGCTGATCCAGGTCGGGGAAACAAAATCACCATCAACCACCAGAAGCTTACCCCCCGGTTTCAAAACCCGGAACCATTCGGTAAAGGCTACTGTCGGATCAACAAGCGTCCAGACCAGATGCCGGGTGACGATGACGTCATAGCTGTTATCGTCTTCAAGCGTGTTTTCCGCATCGCCCAGAAGGAAACGGATATTGGACTGACGCTGTTTCGATTTGGCGCGCGCCTTTTCCAGCATCGCTTCGGACCAATCAAGCCCGGTAACCTCAAACCCGATGTCATGCATCAAATGGCTGATAACGCCGGTGCCACTGGCAAGGTCAAGCGCATGTTTGCCGGTCCCGTCGCCCAGATGACGGCGAAACAGGTCGTGCCACGCCAGACGTTCCTGATCTGAAAAAATCTCGTGCCCAGGCTGTTGATCGAACGTGTCGGCGCGCATTGACCAGTATTCCTTGATCTCGTCACGCAGATTGAAATTGCTTGAATGCGTCGTCATCGTTCGAAGAATCCCCAATAGCCTGTCTCTGCAAAAGGCCGCGCGATCTTGCGGGGATCACACGGCGGCAGATACCGCGCCAAATATCACCAAATCCATAAAAAAATCAATTATTGCGAAAAGTATTGATTTGCATTCTCAATAAATGATAATGCCGCGGTCAGGCAATCCTAAATAAGGGTACGGGGATGAAAATTTTTGGCGCTATTGCTGCCGTTGCGTTAATGGTCGCGGGGACCGTTCACGCAGCAGAAACCGTCACGATTACCGATGTGGCAGGCCGCGAAGTTTCGGTCAAAGTTCCGGCAGAAAAGCTTATTCTTGGCGAAGGTCGTCTGATTTATGGCCTCGCGACGCTTGATACCGACGCGCCGTTCAAGCGAGTCGTTGGCTGGCGCGATGATCTTAAAAAAGCCGATCCGCAAGGTTACGGCATATATGCAGCAAAGTATCCGGAAATTGATAGCTTGCCGACGTTTGGCGGTATCAAGGATGGAACATTCGATGTCGAACAGGCCATATCGCTTAAACCTGATGTCATTGTGATGAACCTTGAAGCAAAGGGTGCGACCGATGATGCCAGCCTTGACAAAAAACTCGCTGCTGTAGGTATTCCGCTGGTCTATATCGACTTCCGTGAATCACCGATGAAGAACACGGAAACCAGTATGCGCATTCTTGGTCAGTTAACCGGTCTGGAAACGCGCGCCGAGGAATTCATCAAATTCCGCGCCGATCATATCAAACGGGTCACTGATCGCCTTGCCAAGGCCAACCCCAAAATACCCGACGTCTTCATCGAACGTGCTGCCGGTTATTCCGACGAATGCTGCATGTCGTTTGGTAATGAGAATTTCGGTAAAATGGTTGAACTTGCCGGTGGCAAAAACATTGCAGCCGATATCATTCCGGGCACTTTCGGCACAATTAACCCGGAACAGGTTGTTGCCAGCAACCCCGACCAGTTTGTCGGTACTGGCGGTGACTGGGAAGCATATGCACCCGGCATGGGCTGGGTTCCTGTTGGTCCCGGAGCTGACATGAAAGAAGCCAAACGCAAATTGATTGGCCTGACAGAACGCCCGGCATTCCGGGATATCAAGGCGACCAAAAACAACAATATCCACATCGTTTGGCATCAATTCTATAACAGCCCCTATCAGTTCGTGGTGATCGAACAAATGGCAAAATGGTTCCACCCGGATTTGTTTGCCGATATCGAACCGGAGTCATCATTCCGCGAACTGCATGAAAGATTTCTACCGATCGATTATCAGCCGGGTTACTTCATTTCCATCAGCGATCAGAACTGATTTCCATGATCTCCGATCAAACCACCGTTATGGCAGGGAGCGCGCATTACAAGGCGCGTTCCCTGCGTCGTATCCTGATCCTGAGCGGCATGACAATTACGCTGTTCCTGTCATTTGCTGTTGATCTGGCAACCGGCCCGGCCAATTATCCGCTGGCTGATGTGATTTTCGCACTGCTGAACCCGTCGGATGCCAGCGATCAGTTGCGCGTCGTGATCTGGGAAATTCGCATGCCGGTCGCCCTGATGGCGCTGACCGTGGGTGCGGCCCTTTCGACCGCGGGCGCGCAAATGCAAACCATACTGGCCAACCCGCTCGCCAGCCCGTTTACGCTGGGTATCTCGGCTGCGGCCGGTTTCGGTGCAGCCTTGGCACTGGTTCTCGGGGTCGCGATCCTGCCGGCTTTTGTCGAATTCATTATTCCGATCAATGCCTTTCTCATGGCGATGGCGACCGCGTTGATCATTCATTTCTTCAGCCGGATGCGCGGTGTCACGGTTGAAACCATCGTCCTTTTGGGGATCGCGCTGGTCTTTACCTTCAACGCGCTTCTGGCGTTGCTGCAATATCTCGCCAGCGAACAGGCATTGGCCGCGGTCGTATTCTGGACCATGGGCAGTCTGGTCAAGGCAACCTGGTCCAAGGTTGCCATCACGGCCATAGCGGTTGCCATCGCCCTTCCGCTGTTTACCCGCCAGGCCTGGGCACTCACCGCCCTTCGGCTGGGAGATGCCAAAGCGGAAAGTTTCGGGGTAAATGTCCAGTCGTTGCGCCTGAAGACGATGTTGCTGGTCAGTATGCTGGCGGCAATCCCGGTTTCCTTTGTCGGGACCATCGGGTTCATCGGTCTGGTCGGGCCGCATATCGCCCGCATGCTGGTGGGCGAGGATCAGCGTTTCTTCCTGCCGGCATCCGTCCTGTGCGGGGCGTTGATCCTGTCGGCGACGTCGGTTCTGTCAAAACTTCTGGTCCCCGGCGCAATCCTGCCCATTGGGGTAATTACCGCGCTTGTCGGCGTACCGTTCTTCTTCTCGCTGATTTTCGCAAGCCGGAGGAAATCATGGTAACAACACTTCGTCTTGAAGACATTGGCACCCGTTATGGCCGCGCCGAGGTGGTTTCCGGTGTTAGTACGCCGGTTCTGATGGGGGGCGACGTAATTGCCGTCATCGGCCCGAATGCAGCGGGCAAATCAAGCCTGTTCAAACGGGTCGCCGGTCTTGCCAAGGGTGGCGGAAAAGTGCATGTCGAAACGGCGAATTATAGCCGCAACACGATTTGCTACATGCCGCAGGACACCGGATCAAACGCGGTTCTTTCTGTTTACGAGTCGGTTATCCTTGCCGCCAAACAGGGATCGTCATTGCGCGTTCAGACCGATGAACTGGCCCGGATTGACGATATTCTGGCCGCCCTTAGGATTTCTGATCTGGCCGCCCGCAATCTGGGCGAACTTAGTGGTGGTCAACGCCAACTGGTTGCCATTGCCCAGACGCTGGTGCGTGAACCCGAAATCCTGCTGATGGACGAGCCGACCTCAGCCCTTGATCTGCATCGTCAGATGGAGGTCCTGTCTTTCATGCGCGATATCGCCAAGCGCCAGAAAATAATCATCCTGATCGCGATCCACGACCTTAACCATGCGCTGCAATATTGCGATCACGCCATGGCGATTCGCGATGGCCGCATGGTGGCATTTGGCGAATGCGCCAATGTGATTGATCGTGATCTTTTGCGTGATGTGTACCAGGTTGATGGGCATGTCGAACGCAATTCGCTTGGTCATCCGCATGTTGTTTTGCGCGGACCGATCACCGGCAATAGCCACACCGCCGAATACCTTTCAGAACGGATTGCGGCTCAATAAAAAGTCCGCTCACCCCGATCAGCCTGCATCTGCTTCTATCCTGTCGATGATATCGGCCATTAAGCCATGCAGCTGATCGCGGTATCCGGTTCGGGCCGAGGGTTTTGTTTCGTCCGATGTCATCGCCACGGTTAATTCAAGGCTAGGAACGATGTAAAGCATCTGCCCACCATATCCCCACGCATAGACCACATCCTGCCCGGCAAGATCGCGCATAAACCAACCATAACCGTATTCATCGCCGGTAAAGCGTGAATTTGTCCGATGCTGCCAGCTTTGATCGATCCAGCTTTGCGTGATGATCTGTCTGCCATCCGCGGTACGCCCGCCATTCCGGTAAAGTTCGCCAAAAGCCAGAAGCGATCTGGTGCTCATCGCCATCTGATTCCCACCAAAGTAAATACCCTGAGGGTCGCGATCCCAAGCGGTAATAGCAAAACCGTCCAATGGCCCCAGCCATTCACGCGCCAGTTCCAGCGTCGATTTTCCGGTTTGGCGTGTCAGGATGGCCGACAGCAGGTGGCTTGAGCCGGTCGAATACAGCATGTCACCACCCGGATCGTCGGCAAACGGGCGGGCAAGAGCAGCACGCACCCAGTTCGATTGCGCGACCCACTGACCGTAATATTGCCCCGATGTCCGCCCCAGGCCGGCCTGCATCGACAAAAGATGCCCGATGGTAATATCAAACAGTCGGGGGTCGGGATCGGCAGGTAACTGATCCCGCAGCAAGGGGGCGATTTTCTGATCCGTACCGGTCAAAACACCACGTTCTATGGCAATGCCAACCAATGCCGAAATAATCGATTTCGATGCGGATTTGATATTGGCCGCCTGATCGGGGGAACTACCATGGTAGCCCTGCGTCGCGATCACGTCACCACGGTGGGCGATCATCACGGCCTGCAAGGGCTCCAAACGCCCCGCATGGGTCAGGATATCGTCAAGGTCCACCGACGATTGTGCCTTGGCCGCAAGCGGTGCCATTAACATCACCAGAAGCAGAAAGGCGCTATATCTGTAAAAGCATCGTCGGATTGTCTTCAACCTTATTCCACCGGTTCGGAAACAGTCCCAAAAGATGCCAGGGCGCGTTCCATTCGGGCGGCATGGGCATCTTCGACACGCGCAAGGCTCTCAAACCAGTCGGCAATATCGTTAAAACCTTCTTCGCGCGCAATACGGGCCATTTCGGGATATCGGGATCTGGCATCGTTCTGTTCATCGGCAAATGCGGCTTCAAGATTAAGCCTAGTGGTACCAATCGGCTGCCCGGTTGCAGGGTCGCCGACCTCTTCAAGAAATTCGAGATGGCCAAAGGCATGGCCGGTTTCGGCTTCGGCGGTGGCGCGGAACATTTCGGCAATTTCCGGATGGCCTTCGATATCGGCCTGCTGCGCAAAATAAAGATAACGACGATTGACCTGTGCTTCAGATGCGAATGCCGCACGCAGAAGTTCCTCGGTCCGTGTTCCCTTGAGCACCATTACGGGCTTCCTTTTTTGTCATTGAAGTCTGAAATATGCGGTGTTGCTGTCACACACATAGGTATAAAAAGGGCGACCGTTCCATGTGGAACCGTCGCCTCTGTATTTGTCTTGAAAACCCTGCCCGTCAAGCACTGAAGGGACGTTTCGCGCCATTTCAGGCGGTTTTCATCGACGCGTCATTTCGCTGTCACCGCACCGCTATATTTGCGACACAGCCCTGCCGAATAAACCGACCCAATAGCAATCAGGCAGCGTTGCGGGCCGACTGGCGCCGCAAACGAAACACCAGATCAACCGACGCCAATTCCGTACCACGGGGCATATTGGGGACGCGTGCAAGCTGCACCGCATCAGCGGGTATGTCGCTAAGCATGCCGTCTTCTTCGCAATAGAAGTGGTAATGCGGGGCGGTATTGGTATCGAAATAGGATCGACCGGAATCGATCACGATTTCATTCAGAAGCGCTGCCTCGGTGAACTGGTGCAACGTATTGTATACGGTCGCCAAGGATACCTTGATATTCTGGCTCATGGCTTCGGAATGAAGCTGTTCGGCGGTGATGTGCCGATGACCATTATCAAACAGCAGGCGGGCCAATGCCAAGCGCTGACGGGTCGGGCGCAACCCGGCCTCTTTCAGGCGGTTCAGGGCATGGGTGTAAGGACGCGGGTTCGTCGTCATGAAATTGTCCCTTCATACGCTTTTCAGGACCGGCCAATGCCCGGTTCCCGATCAAATCCAAGCGTATATTAAGGAACCAAGACGCACCTTTCTTTGATTTTGATCAACTCCAATCATACCGATTTTCAATGGCCTATAGGGGATCAAACAACAAGAAGGGGTCGGAAACCCGACCCCTTCTTGATCCGTAAAAGTCCAGTGTCTGATTTGTTGTCTAACCTAATCGCCCGTGGCGATCCGGTCGACCAACTGTTTGACCGTCGGGACAAAGCCGTTGGCGTAGAACGGATCTTCACCAAATTTATAGGCATTATGACCGGCAAACATCAGCTCGTTTTCAACCATCGCACCATGTGCAATGTTCTGAAGCGTTTTCTGGATGCAGAATGAACGCGGATCGGCACGCTTGCCGGTGGTGCCGCTATGCTGTTCCCAGTTCGAGAACTGGCACTGTGACAGGCACCCCATGCAATCGATCTGATCTTTCTTGATCGTCAGCGCACTGTCAGGCGTGACAAACACCATGGTTTCATCGGGTGTCGGCATGCCTTCAGTATAACCAGCATCAAACCATGCCCGAACCTTGTCGGCATCATCTTCGCGGACATAGATTGGACGACCGCGACGACCCAGCGGAATACCGACATGCAGATCAGCCTCTGCGGTGCGCGAATAACGGACCTGACGATCGGAACGCTGATGAAGATCTTCAAGGAAGTCGTTCCGAACAGCCGAGCTGTAAAAACCGGTCGGGCTGAATTTATGCAACGACACGTCGCCGTTCTGCAGCGTCAGAAGACGGTTTTTCCATTCTTCGGAAATTTCGCTTTCCTTGGTCAGCAGCGGACGGGTTCCAAACTGGAACGCCACCGGGGCAACTTCCGGATTATCAAGCCAGTCTTCGTAGTCACGCAGGAACCAGACGCCACCCGCCATAATGATCGGAACTTCATTCAGGCCGACCGAATTCATGTATTCGCGAAGGGCTGCAACCCGCGGGAACGGGTCTTCGGGCACAAGCGGGTCTTCGGAATTTGACAGGCCATTGTGGCCACCGGCACGCCATGGATCTTCGTAGACCACGCCGCCAAGCCATTCCGGGGTGTTTTTATACGACCGCAGCCACAAGGCACGGAATGCGCGCGCCGACGAGACGATCGGGTAATAATGCACGCCATACTGGGCTGCGATCTGCGATACCTTATAAGGCATACCCGCACCACAGGTCACACCATGGACAAGACCCTTGGTGCCCTCAAGCACACCACGCAGAATTTCTTCCGCACCGCCCATTTCCCACAGAACGTTCATGTGCAGTCGGCCTTCACCGCCGCGCATTTCGTGTGCGATCTGTGCCTGGGCGATACCGCCGCGGATGCCATAGGCGATCAGTTCCTGATGGCGCTCACCGCGGGTTTTTCCGGCATATTCGACCGGAACCAGATTGCCATTTTCGTCATAAGAATCGGCATTGACGGCGGAAAACGTCCCGATGCCACCAGCAGCTGCCCATGCGCCGGAACTTTTACCCGTCGAAACAGCGATACCTTTGCCACCTTCAATCAGTGGCAAGACCTCTTTTCCAGACATGACGAGCGGTTTAAGGGCTTTCAAATTCGTCTCTCCCATTCGGCTTTTCATCGCCAGCGATGCCCCGGCATCGCATTTGGAAAACCGGACGGCGTGTTGTTGTTATCGCCGTCCGGTCTATCAGATCGGATTATTCAGCGTCGCCGGCGTCGAGATCGGCACCGGTTTCCTGGTCAACGCGTTTCATCGACAATTTGATCTTGCCGCGATCATCAAAGCCAATGACCTTGACCTTGACCGCGTCGCCTTCCTTGACGATATCCGAAACCTGTTTGACGCGTTCCTGCGCCAGTTCGGAGATATGGACCAGACCGTCGCGCGCGCCAAAGAAATTGACGAATGCGCCAAAGTCGACAGCCTTAACAACCTTACCATCATAGATATGGTTCAATTCAGGTTCCGCAACGATCGATTTGATCCAATCGACTGCCTGTTTACCTTTTGCACCGTCGGTATGTGCAACAGTGATCGAGCCATCGTCTTCGATATCGACCTTCGCACCGGTTTCTTCGCAGATTTCGCGAATGACCTTGCCGCCCGACCCGATAACGTCACGGATTTTGTCACGCGGGATCGAGAACTGGGTGATGGTCGGTGCATTGCCCGAAACTTCACCACGTGCTTCCGGAAGCGCTTTGGACATTTCGCCAAGGATGTGCAGACGGCCGTCACGGGCCTGGCCCAGTGCGATCTGCATGATATCCGGGGTCACCGAGGTGATCTTGATATCCATCTGCAGCGAGGTGATACCTTTTTCGGTACCGGCAACCTTGAAGTCCATATCGCCAAGGTGATCTTCATCACCCATGATGTCGGACAGAACGGCAAAATCATCGCCTTCCTTGATCAGACCCATGGCAATACCGGCAACCGGACGTGCCAGCGGAACACCGGCATCCATCATCGCAAGCGAGGTTGCGCAAACGGTCGCCATCGAGGACGAACCATTCGATTCGGTTACTTCAGAAACGATACGAATGGTGTAAGGGAACGCGTCCTTGCCCGGCATAAGCGGGTGCAGGGCACGCCATGCCAGTTTACCATGACCGATTTCACGACGGCCTGGCGAACCCATACGACCAGCTTCACCAACCGAGTAGGGCGGGAAGTTATAGTGCAGCATGAAGTTTTCGCGATATTCGCCGTCAAGCGCGTCAACGATCTGTTCATCCTGACCGGTGCCAAGGGTGGCAACGGCAAGTGCCTGGGTTTCACCACGGGTGAAAATCGCCGAACCGTGCGCACGCGGCAGAACCGAAACTTCGCCAAGGATAGGGCGAACGTCAGCACCTGTACGGCCATCAATACGTTTGCCGGTTTTCAGGATCGCACCGCGAACGATGTCTTTTTCCAGATCCTTGATGATCGACGAAACCTTGCCTTTGAGGGCATCAGCAATTTCTTCTTCGACCAGTTTTTCCGCAATCGCAGCTTTGGCGTCAGAAACAGCAGCCGAACGCTCCTGCTTGACGACATGGCTGTATGCTTTGGTCAGTCCGTCGGTGCCAAGGGCAGCGACTTTTTCGACCAGCGCATCATAGCCTTCCGGCAGTTCTGCGATGTCGCGCGGCTCTTTCGCGGCGTCTTCGGCCAGCGAAATGATCAGATCAAGAACCGACTGGAACTGCTCGTGACCGAATTTAACGGCACCAAGCATGATTTCTTCCGAAAGCTCGCTGGCTTCGGATTCAACCATCATCACACCGTCACGGGTACCGGCAACAACCAGATCAAGGTCGCTTTCCTTAACCGACTCGGTTGCCGGGTTCAGGATATATTCGCCATCTTTGTAACCGACGCGCGCAGCACCGATCGGGCCGAGGAACGGCAGACCGGAAATGGTCAGCGCCGCAGACGCACCGATCATCGCAACCACGTCCGGATCATTTTCCATGTCATGGGACAGAACGGTACAAACGATCTGGGTTTCGTTACGATAAAGCGGGTGGAACAGCGGACGGATCGGACGGTCGATCAGACGCGAAACCAGGGTTTCCTTTTCCGAAGGACGGCCTTCACGCTTGAAGAAACCACCCGGGATTTTACCGGCAGCAAATGCTTTTTCCTGATAGTTCACGGTCAGCGGGAAAAAGTCGATATCCGGGCGCGGTGATTTCGCGCCAACAGCGGTACAAAGCACAACGGTCTCGCCGTAGGTGACCATGACGGCACCATCGGCCTGGCGCGCGACCTTACCGGTTTCGAGAACCAGCTTGGCATTGCCCCACTGCATTTCCTTGCGGACGACATTAAACATTATTTTCTCTTCCTCTTACAAACCTTCAGCGGACCCGGATAGTCATACACGAGTTCCGAACACATTAATTATGAGGCTTTCATAAAAGCTGCATAATTAATGGGTCCGGACCAAGCAAAGAGGTCGGCCCATCCGACCCTGCTTCCCCGTGTTTCCCGATCCGCTCGGGACATTAAAAAAACGACGGCGGAGGGGATCAACCACCTCCGCCGCAGTTCGATATCAGCGGCGAATACCGAGGCGTTCGATAACGGTCTCGTAACGCGACTGGTCTTTGCGCTGCAGGTACTTCAGCAGACGACGGCGCTGGCCAACCATCATAAGAAGACCACGACGGCTATGGAAGTCGTGGTTATGTTCTTTCATGTGTTCGGTCAGGTTCTTGATCCGCTCGGTCAGGATTGCAACCTGGACTTCGGGGGAACCGGTGTCACCGTCTTTCTGAGCGTATTCTTTGATCAGCTCAGCTTTGCGTTCAGCAGTAATCGACATCAGGCATCCTTTCGCCTTTAGAGATTAAAAACACGTACAGGCCGGATTTCGCCGCCACTTATCTCCGCCAACGCAACCGCGCGGTCATGGAGCATGGCGCAGACGATATCGTCCTGCACGACGGGGGTTTCGAGGGCACTGCGTTTTGCCACCGGCAACAACCCGACAGGTTGCCCACTCGATAGCCGCTGCGCCTCGACTTCGGTCAGGGCCAGCGCCGGGATGTCGTCCAGCGCGGTCTCGACCGGAAGCAATTTCTCCAACACCGCATCCGGATCCATTTCAAGCAACTCCGCAAGCGGAATGGAACTCGTTTCAGGAAACGGCCCCGCCGACGTGCGGCGAAGGGCGGATATATGGCCGACAGAACCCAGGCGCAGCGCAATATCGCGCGCCAAAGACCGCATATATGCCCCTTTGCCCGAAACAACTTCGAGAACGGCATGATCGCGATCCGGCATATCGACCAGTCGAAGATCCTTGATCAGAATCGGACGCGGTTTAAGCACCACGTCTTCATCGCGACGGGCAAGATCATAGGCACGCTTGCCATTAACCTTGATCGCCGAAAACTTTGGCGGCACCTGCTGGATTTCGCCAATAAACTCACTCAGCACGGCCTTTATTTCGTCTGCATCCGGACGATGATCCGAGGTGGCCGTAACCTCGCCCTCTGCATCGTCGGTGCTGCGTGCTTCGCCGAATTTAAGCGTCACACGATAACTTTTGCTGCCATCCATGACATAGGCAACCGTTTTTGTCGCCTCGCCAAATGCAATAGGCAGGACACCACTCGCCAATGGGTCAAGTGTCCCGCCGTGACCGGCCTTTGCCGCATCAAGCAGACGACGCACCTGATTGACCACCGTCGAAGAGGTGATTTCCAAGGGCTTGTCGACTGCCAGCCAGCCATTGATGCTTCTACCGCGACGCCGACGCGCCATCAGTCGTCCTCATTCTCATGGTCGTCCGACCGGTCCGCCGCAAGATCCTGTGCGACATGCGGGTCACGCAGGAGGGCACCGATATGGTCGGCGACATCGAAACTTTTGTCTTCCACAAAACGCAACGCCGGTACGTATTTCATATGAACCGTACGCGCCACATGGGTACGCAAATGGCCCTTCTGCCGCGTTAGCGCCTTAAGCGAGGTTTCCGCCTCGCCCCCGCCAAGCGGCGTAAAGGATACCATGGCATTGCGCATATCCGGGCTCAAACTGACGCCGGTAATGGTTACCGGGCGCCGGGTCAGGTCCGGGTCATAAATATCTCCGCGCTCAAGTGCCTGCGACAGGGCTTGGCGGATTTCCTCCGCCACGCGCAACTGTCGCTGACTTGGTGCTTTGGCCGGTTGCTTCGCCATATCGTCAATCCACCGTCTTAAAGTTCGACGGCGATTTCCTCCTGCTCGAAGCACTCGATCATATCGCCGACCTGCAGGTCATTATACTTGGCGAATGACATGCCACATTCATAGCCCTCGCGGACTTCTTTTACTTCATCCTTGAAGCGACGCAGTGTCGACAGCTCGCCCGAATGGATCACGACGTTGTCGCGAAGCAGGCGAACGCCCGCACCACGCTTGACGGTACCCTCGGTAACCATACAACCGGCAATCTTGTTGCCCGAGATGGTAAAGATGTCGCGTATTTCTGCGTACCCCAGGAACTTCTCGCGAACTTCCGGCGACAGCATGCCCGACAGCATCTTTTTGATGTCGTCTGCAACATCATAGATGATCGAATAATAACGAATGTCGACATTGTCGCGACGGGACTGTTCACGGGCCTGCTGATTGGCACGCACGTTAAAGCCGATGATCAGCGCATTCGACGCACGCGCCAGCGTGACATCGGACTCGTTGATTCCGCCAACGCCGCTATGCAGGACGCGTACACTGACTTCCTCGTTACCCAGCTTCTGCAGGGTACCGATAAGCGCTTCGACAGAACCCTGCACGTCACCTTTGATAAGGATCGGCAGTTCCTTGACGTCGCCCGAGCTTGAGAACATGTTCTCAAGTGCCGATTTCTTCATCGCAGCAGCCTGCGTTTCACGGATGCGACGCTGACGATAGTCGGAAATCTCACGCGCTTTGGCTTCGTTTTCGACAACGACGAAGTCATCACCGGCAGACGGCACACCGTTCAGACCGGTTACTTCGACCGGCATGCCCGGAATGGCTTCTTCGATGCGAACGCCATGATCGTTGACCAACGCACGAACGCGGCCCCACTCGGCACCCGTAACAAAGATATCACCGTTTTTAAGCGTACCGCGCTGAACCAGAACCGTGGCAACCGGGCCGCGACCTTTTTCCATGCGGGCTTCAACGACAACACCGTCAGCAACACGTGCCGGGTTGGCTTTAAGGTCAAGAACCTCGGCCTGAAGCAGAATGGCTTCTTCCAGCTCGGTCAGGCCAAGGCCCTGTTTGGCGGAAACTTCAAGACACTGAACTTCACCGCCCATTTCCTCCACGACGACTTCGTGCTGAAGCAGTTCGGTTTTAACCTTCGACGGGTTTGCACCCGGTTTGTCGATCTTGTTGATCGCAATGATCATCGGCACACCGGCTGCTTTCGCATGGCTGATGGCTTCGATCGTCTGCGGCATGACCGAGTCGTCAGCAGCAACAACCAGAACGACGATGTCGGTAACCTTGGCACCGCGCGAACGCATTTCCGTGAAGGCAGCGTGGCCCGGGGTATCGATGAAGGTAATCTTCGATCCGGTTTCCATCGTCACCTGATAGGCACCGATATGCTGGGTGATGCCGCCAGCTTCGCCACTGACAACGTCCGTTTTTCGCAGGGCATCGAGCAACGAGGTTTTACCATGGTCAACGTGACCCATGACGGTCACAACCGGCGGACGACCGATCAGCTGATCTTCATTGTCAACGGCACTGACCAGCGCTTCTTCAACATCGGCATCCGAAACGCGTTTCATCTTATGGCCGAATTCCTCGACAACCAGCTGTGCGGTATCGGGATCAAGGCTTTGGTTAATGGTTGCCATAACGCCAAGGCCCATCAGGCACTTGATGACGTCGGCAGCACGTTCAGCCATACGGTTGGCAAGTTCCTGAACGGTAATAACGTCCGGAACGATAACATCACGCACGATTTTCTCTTTCGGCTTCTGCTGACCCTGCATACGGGCCTTTGCTTTTGCCTGCTGACGCTTGATCGAGGCCATCGAACGACGACGGCCACCTTCGTCGCCGGTCATCGCATTATTGATCGAAAGCTTACCACGACGGCGACCTTCGTCACCCTTCGTACGCGCGGCACGGCCAAGAGCTTCTTCTTCGGCGCGTTTGCGTGCGGCTGCGGTACGGGCTTCTTCCTCGTCCAGTTCCTTGCGGCTTTTCGGCTTGACGGTGGACGGATCGGCACGACGGCGTTCTTCTGGAACCAGCGGTTCTGCCGGTTCGCCAGGAATGATTTCTTCCTGTTTCTTGGCAACAGCAGCAGGCTTCGGTTTGGATTTGCCTTTGGTCGTCGATGCTTCAAGGGCTTTCTCGACTTCTTCTACAGAAACCGGGGCATCCTTTTCCAGCACAGGGGTTTCTGCCGCAGCAGCTTTTGCTGCTTCGTCCTCTTCCTGTTTACGACGTTCGGCTTCTTCTGCCTTGCGCTTGCTTTCCTCAGCGGCACGTAGGGCTGCTTCGGCTTCTTCCTGCTTGCGGCGCTCTTCGGCTGCTTTCAGGGCAGCCATGCGTGCTGCACGCTCGCTATCGGTAAGATTGCCGTGGTCTTCAACCGGTTCCGGTTTGGCAACCGGTTCGGGTTTTGCTGCCGGCGCCGGTGCGGCAGGTTGCTGCTGCTGTTCAGCAACCGCATCCTTCTTCACTTCACGGAAGCGGCCGGATTCGTTCTTTTCGAAAGTCCGCTTCTTGCGCACTTCGACAGTCACAGATTTGGACCGTCCATGCGAGAAGCTTTGCCGTACCTGCCCAGCCTCGACCGTCTTGCTCAGTTCAAGTTTCGATCTGTTGAGGCTCAGCGGTTTCTTCTCCTGATCGCGATCACTCATAATCCGTCCAACTTCCTCATTTCCTGCGGGACCGGCATCCTTTGCCTGTCCTGTCCTGTCCGTCCTGCGCAAGCCTGCCTTCAGACCGCGCGAAATCCTTCTAGCCGCCTAAGCGAGCGACTTAACTGTTTTGCCAGTCCACCTGGCGCAACAGCCACATGTACTGCTTTTTCGCGGCCAAAGGCCGCGCCAATCTCGGCAGCATCCAGAACGGTATAAATCGGCAGATCCCGGGCTTTCGCCTCGATCTTGGATTTTCCGTCCGCAGCACCATCTCGGGCTGCCAATATCATTGCCGCGCCCTCGTCAATCTGGGCCCGGACTTTTTCATAACCGGCAACCGCCTGACCGGCTCTGCGCGCAAGCGACAGCAGATCGAGGCTTTTCTGAAGCAAAAGCTTCTCGATCCGGTCTGCCAGCGCAGGATCAATCACGACTTTTTGCCGCGCCGCCTTGGCAAAGGCATTTTTTGCACAGGCGGTATTTATCACATCCCGCGACGGGCACAACCATAATCCCCGTCCAGGCAACCGTTCCTCAAGGTCGGGAACAACCGAATCATCCGGTCCGATCACAACCCTGAGAAGGTCTTCCTTAGGCCGGACTTCGCCGGTGACGATACACCGGCGTTCCGGAACCTCGGCTACCTTGCCGCCTTTACGGTGCGACATGGCGTCCTCCGATCAGCCCTCAGGCGTCTTCGCCTTCTTCGGCATCTTCGGAAACTTCTTCTTCAAGTCCTTCGAACCAGCCAAGCTGACGACGCGCGTCCATGATCAGGTCATTGGCCTGATCCATGGTCATGTTGTCCGCATCACCGACATATTCGATCAGCTCGTCGCTTGCGAGATCCGCGAAGTCCTCAAGGGTTTTGACATCGTTCTCGCCCAGGCGAACAACAACGGCCAGCGACAGTCCGCCAAATTCGACGAGGTCATCGGCAACCTTAAGCTCTTCACGACGCTTCTGAAGGCGTTCGGCTTCTTCGGCAAGGAAGTTACGAGCGCGCGTGCGCAGCTCTTCGGCGATTTCTTCTTCGAAACCTTCGATCTCTGCCAGTTCGGCCAACGGCACGTAACCGACTTCCTCGATCGAGGTAAAGCCTTCGGCGACCAGAAGATGGGCAATGACTTCATCAACATCAAGTGCCTTGATGAACATCTCCGCCCGTTTACGGGCTTCTTCCTGGCGACGTTCGCTTTCGTCTTCCTCGGTCAGGATATCAATATCCCATCCGGTCAGCTGGGACGCCAGACGCACATTCTGACCACGACGGCCAATGGCCAGGCTCAGTTGATCGTCGGGAACGACAACCTCGATACGATTGGTTTCTTCATCAAGAACAACCTTGGTGACCTCAGCCGGAGCCAATGCGTTCACAACGAAGGTTGCCGGGTCTTCCGACCACTGGATGATGTCGATTTTTTCGCCCTGAAGTTCGCCAACAACAGCCTGCACGCGCGAACCACGCATACCGACACATGCCCCGACCGGGTCGATCGAGTTATCCGACGACTGAACGGAAATCTTGGCGCGCGACCCCGGATCACGGGCAACCGATTTGATTTCGATAATACCATCGTAGATTTCCGGGACTTCCTGGGCAAACAGTTTTGCCATGAAAGTCGGATGGGTACGCGACAGGAAGATCTGCGGCCCACGCTGTTCGCGACGCACATCAAGGATCAGCGCACGAACGCGATCACCCTGACGGACAGTTTCACGCGGGATCAGTTCTTCGCGGCGCAGAATGGCTTCTGCACGGCCCATATCGACCAGAACATTACCAAACTCGACTCGTTTGACGACGCCGTTGATCACTTCACCGGCACGGTCTTTATATTCTTCGAACTGACGTTCACGTTCCGCATCACGAACCTTCTGCACGATAACCTGTTTTGCGGTCTGTGCAGCAATACGTCCGAAATCGATCGGCGGCAGCGGATCAATCAGGAATTCACCAAGCTGGATATTTTCGTTGCGAATACGCGCCTGTTCCAGCGACATCTGGGTGAAGTCGTTTTCGATATCATCCGTGACCTCGATGAAACGGGCCAGCTTGATTTCACCGGTTTTACGGTCGATATGGGCACGGATGTCATGCTCGTGGCCATATCTGGAACGGCCGGCCTTTTGGATGGCCTGTTCCATTGCGCCAAGAACTTCATCACGATCAATGCCCTTTTCACGGGCAACGGCATCTGCAACCTGCAAAAGTTCTGGCCGCGGCATTCCCGAAGTTGCTTCCATATCCAACCTCTATTCTGCGTTTTCGTCAGACCGGCCCTTGCCGGTGACATGCGCGATCAATTCATCCGTCAGCACCAATTTCGACTTTGCGATATCGGCCAACGGCAACAATTCACGTTCGCCATCGACAATCAGGGCGACCGCATCATCCTCAACTCCATCCAGCTTTCCGCTGAAACGGCGACGGCCATTCTGGGCCATCACCAGCTCGACCTTTGCCTCGAACCCGCGCCAGACATCAAAGTCCTTGGCACGGGTCAGCGGGCGGTCAATACCCGGTGAACTGACTTCAAGGTGATAAGCCCCGGAAATCGGATCCTCGACATCCATCAGGGCAGAGACGGTACGGCTGATTTCGGCGCAATCTTCAACATTGATGCTGCCGTTGCCATCCGCACGATCTGCCATGATCTGCAAGACATTGCTGTCCTTGCCCATCATGGACACACGTACCAGTTCGAAACCCAGCGCATTGATCGACGGCTCGATAATCTCCGTGATCCGCATCATCAGCGGGTCTTTCAACTGTTGTCCGATCAGCTCAGCCATATAGCGATGCCATACCCCAAAAAGCACAAAAGAGCGGGCGAAGGGCCCACTCTTTGTCAGAATTTACAAAAAGCTTGGCGGCTTTATACAGCCGACTTTGCCAGAAATCAAGTCACGATCCTGTCTCTGCAAGCCTTTCAACCAAGGGATTTGCGCCTATGCGGCAAGCTTGCGATCTTCGATCAAAAGGGTTCGGAAAAAGTCAAAGGCAGCAATAGCACCATCAATCACTTCCTGTTCTTGTTTAGCGCTTAAAGCCAAGCCATTGACCTGATCAACAAATTCGCGCCAATGCTTGCCGCGACCGTCTTCGTGCCCAGCCAGATGACGGGCACCAAACTCGGCATTCAGCCCGATATTTCCGGCTGCTTTCAGCAAAAATGCCGCCCCAAGCGACGAACCTTCACAAACATATAACCATCCCAGACGACCCATTCCGGTTTGGGGAACAGGAAATGGTTTGGTATTTTCAGGTAGGCTGCATTGCAGGTCTGCAAGATCTGCACAGACATGATTGAACCGACTGCGCATCGAAAGCCCGGGTATCAGGTCGTTCAGGTCACTGGCGTCATAAAGCGGTTTTACAGCGCGGTGAAACACATACTGCATCCCGACAAACCGGGCGTAGTTATCTCGGCTTTCAAACGGTGCCATTTCCATCACCATGTCATCGATGTGCTGATGGTCGCCGGTTGTTGCCTGTTTGAGGTTCTGAAGGCGGGTTTTTATCACACCGTCTGCTGTTATATCCAAAGCCATCCCGATTACCTTTCGTCCCTGTCCGCAAATGCCGCATGAATTCGCAGCCCTTCAAAGCAGAAACGATTCGGGGCGTTCGATATCCGAAACCGGTGAAAAATTATTCTTCGCGGAACGCGCGGGCAAACTGATCGGTAAGCGGTTTGGCAAGATAGCTAAGTGCGGTGCGATCCCCCGTTGCGATAAAGGTTTCAACCGGCATGCCGGGCATCAGACCTTGCCCATCAAGTTTTTCCATCTCGCCACCGGCAATTTTCACCCGGACATTATAGTAGGTTTCGCCTGTCAGTTCATCGCGTGACAGGTCCGCTGCCACAAAGGACACCGTCCCGGAAAGTTCCGGCGTTGTGCGCTGATTAAAGGCAGTAAAACGCAGCATCGCCTTTTGCCCTGGATGGACCTGGTCAATATCGCGCGGGTTGGTTCGGGCTTCGATCACCAGCTCATCCTGATCAGGCACAATCCCCATGATCCGGTCCCCGCCCGCAACCACGCCGCCAATCGTATGTACCGTCATCTGATAGACCGTCCCGTCATAGGGGGCACGGATGTCGACACGACGCAGTTGATCGCGCAACGCAACCTGCTTTTGCATCAATTCAGCCAATTGTTGATCAATGTCACCCAGTTCCGTCAGGACTTCGGTTTGGCGGTTCCGGTCAAGCTGCAGGATCGACATTTCTGTTTCCGAGATTTGCATGCCGGTCGCGGCAATCTGTGCCGTCAACTCCCCGTGTTTGCCCCTCAGACTGGCGCGTTCACGACGCAATGCCGCAACACGGGTAATCGGTACAAGCTGCTTTTTGTAAAGCATTTCAAGCCCGTCAAGTTCATCGCGAATATGGCGGCTTTCTTCTTCATTGGCAGCTTTCTGGGCCTCAAGCCCGATGATCGTCTCCGAAAGCTGCAACAGTTTTTGCTCAAGCTGGGCCTTTTCACCCTCCAGACTTTTACGCCTTGCTTCGAATAGTTTTGTCTCGGCCGCAACCAGCTCAACGATTGCCAGGTCCTGCATACGGGCCGCGAACAAATCGGGCACGGCAACGATTTTCGCTTCGTTCCGTTCAGCAACCAGACGCATTTTGCGCGCCCGCAAGGCATCGATCTGGCTATCGACAATGCCAAGGCTTGCGCGTGCCATCGTATCGTCCAGCCGGATCAGAAGATCACCGGCCTGCACCCGATCCCCGTCACGCACGTGGATTTCACCAATAATGCCTCCGTCAGGGTGCTGCACATCCTTGACATTGCTTTCGACCACCAGTTTGCCGGTGGCAACCACCGCCCCGGAAAGATTGGCCAACGCCATCCAGCTTCCCAGACCAGCAAACAATGCCAGCATCACGGATACGCCAAACAGGGTATGTCGACGCAAACTATGCATTGCAGGGCTGGCGAATGGAGTTTTTGACGACGTGTGCGACTTTTTTCGGCTCATGCGCTTTCTCCGACCTGACGCATGGTTTTGCGCAGAATGTCGTCACGCGCACCAAAGGCAATCTGGCGTCCATCCTTAATAACCATCGCCAGATTGACCGTTGCCAGTGCGCCGGGGCGATGGGCAATCATGACAACAATCGCCCCGCGTTGCCGGGCCAGACGGACCGCTTCGATCAGGGCCTGTTCCCCGGCACTGTCGAGACTGGAATTGGGTTCATCAAGGACAATCAGGAACGGATCACCAAACAGGGCACGCGCCAGCCCGATCCGTTGGCGTTGCCCACCCGACAAAATAAGCCCGCCACTTCCGATCGGCGTGTCATATCCCTTGGGCAGAGACAGGACCATGTCATGCACCCCGGCCAATTGCGCGGCCTTAACGATTGCCGCAGAGTCCACATCGCTACGTAGCCTCGCAATATTGCGGGCAACAGTATCGTCAAACAGATCGACGTCCTGCGGCAAATAACCGACATGCGCCCCCAGCCGATCCGGCTCCCAGTGATCAAGCTCCGCCCCATCCAGGCGGATGGTGCCATTATGGATCGCACCAATCCCGACCAGTGCGCGACCGAATGTCGATTTCCCCGATCCGCTTGGCCCAATAATGCCAAGCCCGTCGCCTGCTTTCAGGAGCACGTCGTTGATGCGCAGCAATACGCGCCCCGGTGCGGCCAGCTTTCCTTCCACCCGCTTTGCAGGGGCCCGAACGATCAGATTGGAAACATGCAGGCTTTGTTGCGGGGCAGGCAGTTCGAGGCGTTCAGACGTTTTTTGTGTGTCGGCAAAGCAGCGTTCAAGACGTTGTCGCGATTGACGGGCACCAACAAATCCGCGCCAGTTGCCAATCGCCTGTTCGACCGGGGACAATGCTCGTGCTGTCAGGATTGAGGCGGCAACCATCACACCCGGTGTGACTTCCTGCAGGATCGCCAGATACGCACCAAGTGCCAGAACGCCGGACTGCATCGCAAGGCGAATGACCTTGATATAGGCCGAGAAGGTCGAATTGACGTCACCGACACCGGTATTGTCGCGTAAATACCTGTCATTCAGACGTGCCCAATAGTCCGTGAAACTCGCCAGCATGCCCATCGCGCGAATGGCTTCGGCATTTCGACGCCCAGCTTCGACAAGATTTGCACGTGAAACGGCTTGGCGGTTCATCCGTTCAACCTGGCGACGGGTGGCAAGCTCGCTGATCAATGTCAAAATCACCAGAATGATACCGCCAATAAGGGCAAGAAAACCAAGCCAGGGATGAAAAGCAAAAACGATCCCCAGAAACAGCGGCATCCAAGGCATATCGCAAATCGCAATAGGACCCGCACCACCCAGAAACTGTCGGATTTGATCAAGATCGTTGAGCGGCCTTAAGGTTGCATTATCATTTCGCAGCGCCTGATCGAGGGTAGTTGCCAGTGCCATCGGCACAACTTGCTCATCCACCCGCCAGCCAATCCGCACCAGCATCCGCGCCCGAAGCGCATCGACAGTTCCCAGAAACATGTATAGCGCCAGCATCAGAACAACGAGCGCGACCAGCGTCGGCACACTGCGGCTCGCCAGAACCCGATCATAAACCTGCAGCATGAAAAGCGGCCCAGTCAGCATCAGGATATTTGACACGCCGCTTAACGCCGCGACCGACAGGAACGCTCCGCGCACGGATCGAATGGCGGCCGCCAACGGCGAGAATACGGACGATTTGGACAAATGTTGCGAATGGACCTGTTCGAACACGCTGTTTCCATTCCGGAAAAGAAAAAGATAGGATGAGGTGGGCACCGCTGTTCCGCGGTGCCCTGCAATCAAAGACCTTGTGCCCGTTCCGCCGCCTGCGGAGCGGGCCGTCTTCGTTAAACGAAGTCGCTTGCGTCAAGGTCGTTGAAGTCAACACCAGTCAGGGTGATGGTGCCGTTGGCATGGGTAATGAGCGCATTGCCAGCACCATCATCTCCAATCGTGACCGAGTTGTAATCGATATCGAGAAGATCGGTGCCATCGGTGAAGTCGGTAACGGTGTCATCACCGAACGATGCCGAAGTATCGAACTCGAAAGTGTCTGCCCCGCCATTGCCAGTCAGGACGTCGTCACCTGCAAAACCGCCGATCACATCCGCGCCGGAACTGCCGTTGATTTCGACACCTTCGGAGGCAAAAACAGACTGCAATTCTGAACTGTCACCACCAAAAAGCGCGGTCAGGACCATACCAGTCTTGCTGCTGCTGAGGTCAAGGCCAGAAATATCGACCGACGAGTCGCTAAGATTGTAGTCGCCGCTAGAATCCTGAACCAACGTTTCCCCGAATGAAAGCTGATCAAGATTTCCGACAATCTGATGGGTGCTGATGTCATAGGTGAAGTCATCTCCGCCACCGGTCGTTGCAAGGAAGCCATCGGTGTAGCTTGATGAACTGTCTTCATCGCTGAGATAGTATTGCGGACCGTCAAAGAGCCCACCATTCAGAAACTCGCCGTAGTTGAACAATCCCTTGGAAAAGTTGGCGTCGAAATCTTCCAACAGACCATGCAGATCAACACCGTTTCCGGAACCATCTGCGTTCAGATCAATTGTAATAGTCATTTAGACATCTCCTGGTTTGTTTCCGCCCCAACCATTGGAGCAACATGATGAGGATGACTATTATTATCATCATGAGTCAACAAAATAATGTTTAAAATCAAATACTTAGTTGAAAGAAAGACAAACCTATCCGGTCAGGTCGATGACCTGACCGGTGATTGGCATTTTTCCTTTTAAGCGGCCTAGAAGTTGCCGCTGAGACTGATGATCGCGGTACGTCCCGGTGCCGGAGCATACGTTCCCCCGCTTCCTTGAACATATCCCTCATCGAACAGGTTATTGACGGCGAACCGCAGTTTCACGGCATCGTTGATGTCATAGGAACTGTAAAAGTCGAATACGCGGTACTTGTAATATTCGCCACCAACGGTCGAGAGACTTACCGACCCGACCTGGGAACCATAGTTTTCTTCCGGATAAACGAATGTCGCCCGCATTCCCAAGACAAGATCCTGATCGAAAAGACGGAACCCGCCGTCAAGCGTGTATTTGCGTTTGGGCGGCGCATAAATGCCAAACAATCCGCCAACTGTACCGTAAGTAGCTGCGTTCTGCGCTGCAGTAGAATAGGTGGTATCAAGAATGAACTGATTATAATTCCCGATCAGATCAATGTCCGATGTCGTCAACGTACCGCCAAAATAGTACTCACCAGCATCATAGAAGGCCTCAAGCTCCGTACCGGTCATATAGACAGGGTCACTAAGGTTGACCATGCCCGCCCCAACCGATGGCCAGTTCACTGACGGCAGTGAGGGCAAAGGCACGAAACCAACAGTCGTATAATTATCGATTGTTGAACGGTAGTAGGACAGTTTGGCTCTGAATCCATCGCCCTGCTTTATGACGTTATCGAACATGAAGTTGACACCAACTTCCTTGGTTTCAACTTCCTCAGCCTTGAGATTGGCGTTCGAAAAATAGGTAACCGGCTGATCACCGATATGCATGCCCTTGAACATGGCTTCCATAACTGTCGGCGCCCGCAGGTTTTCGCGATAGTTGGCAAAGAATTGCAGACCGGGGAATGGCGTCACGCTTGCACCAAAAGACGGCGAAACCCGGTCCTCCGACAAATCAACGTCCAAAGGTACGTCATTGCCGCTTCCGCACTGCTGTGATGTAAAACCACCGGGTAACGCTTCACACCAATACGAGTCACCTGTCAATTCGTAACGGTCGTAGCGAAAACCACCACTGATTTGAAACACGTCGTTCCAGCCATACGTCGCCGTTACATGTCCACCATAAACATCACGCTCCCCGGATGGGGTTGTTCCTTCTGCCTGATAGGCAGAACCTGATCCTCCAAGGTCCTCGACCTCAGAGGTTGTCTTTGCCCTGTCGTGAAAGAACTCGGTACCATAGTCAAAGCTAACCTTGCTCAGGCCATCACCCACTGAATATAGCTCGAACTTGCTACTGTTGGCCAAATCAAGCCCTGTCGTATCAAGCGTATAGTCCGTGTCGTAGGGGTTCTGGCTAACTGATCCACTGGTGTTAAATCTGGTTGGCCTGTATTGGTTACTTTCTGTTCGGGTCCAATAAACGTGCGTATCCAGATCGACCAAATCAGTCGACGGATTCCAGTTGTGCTTGGCGGTCAGGGTATGGGTTTTGGTTTCGTTCAGATCCGGTCTTGTATTCGTGACGTCGTTGGTTTTGGTGTAATTGCTTTTTGAGCCAACATACCCAAGATTCAGTTCCTGATCATCTGTAAGATGGACATTGGCTTTCACCAAACCGGATGTCTGGCGAAGGAAAGTGTATTCAGGTCTGGAACTGTGTACATCGTGATAATTGCCGTTTCCGTCAGTAAACAGGGCTGGATTGCGTTTCCCCGGACTATAGTCACCAATGACCTTCCGGCTTACCGCGGCTGAGATGTCAAACCTTGGCGCAAGCCTAACACCTCCAGCAGCATCGCCCGCAAATTCGTAATCATTCGTGCCGTGGCTGACATTTACCTTGCCGCCCCATTTTTCGCCATCATCAAGAATGTCTTGTGTATTGAGGGTACGCATTGTGACGATACCTGCAGAAGACCCGGCACCACCATTCTGGTTGAGATTGGATTTCTCGATCTCCACTTCTGCCAACAAAGCAGGGTCCAGATACACACGAGAAGATGTGCCATGTGTCATCTGATTATAGTTCTGACGCGCGCCGTCGATATTGACGTTCACACGCCCCATTTCCTGCTGACCGCGAACGTTGACTGTCAAACCGGGGTCACGCGCGTCATTGGAAATATCCACACCGGCAACATTGTTGAAAATCTCGCGCGCTTCGCGTACGGGCGACTTTCGCATACTTTCCTGGGTAATTACCGCTACCGAGCCCGGCGTTTCATACACTTTGTCCGGTACCCCATTAGGACCAAGCGCCCTTTCAGTCGCCGTTACGGTGACCGGAACAGTTATGATTGAGGCGTTACCGGCATCTTCCCGTACAGGATCAATGATGGAAATGGTTGTCGGATTGACGGCATTCCAGATCAAACCGCTTTGCGACAACATGCGATCAAGGGCTGCGCCAGCCGTCATATTCCCCTGGACGGCAACGCTTTGTGTACCGTCGGGCAATGTCCCGTCCACGGCAACATCGATCCCCGATACACGCGAAAAATTGACCAATGCCATGGCAAGCGGTTGTGCGGATATATCAAATGAGAGCATATCATTTGACAAGGTCACGCCCTCTTCAGCGACCTGCGCAATTTCAGCCTTGTTAGCCTGTTGCAATATTTCTGCGCCCCGGGTTTGAGCCCCCACGGCAAGCGGCATCAAAGCAATCATGCCACTGCCAACGGCTGTCAGGGCAATTGTGCGAACACCCCCAATAGGTGTACTGGATTTACGAATTATTTTGTTGGTGTCGACAATGCGACCCACCCCGTTCGAGAGCATTCTTTTTGTCTCCTGAGTCACGAATGCATATATGAATGAGATTGCGTCTCATTCATTATTTCGTTACTCAGTTAGACGAGGCTGAAATTCAGATATCTGATATTCATTGCATTTTTTGATAATAATTTTTATTATCAAAATATTCTGACCGAACCGAAGGATCATATCGATTGGTGATTTTGGAGTTTGAGAGGGTCAGGCGGCGCGAATGACCGTCAGGTAATCTGTAAACCGATGCACATTGATCGACAGAACACGAGCCAGAACCGGCAGAACATCCTTTAACCGTTCAAGGTCGACCACAAGGGTTACCGGGCGGGATTTGAGTTCTTCGCCGATGATCATGATCTTGCCGTTCTGCCAGCGCTGCAAAACGCGAACGACTTCGCCGAGCGGCCTCCCCATAAAGACGAGCTGGCCGTTCCGCCAGGCCAGCTCTGCCGAAAGATCAACCTCGTAAGGCCGCCCGATTTGCACATCTCGATAGCGCACGGCATTTCCCGCAGCCACTTGGGTTTGCGCGCCGCCAACACGAACAATCAACGGATTTTGTTCGGCGATTACCGTGACACCCCCATCATAAGCAGCCACGTCGAGCCTTCCGCCCCACGACCAGCTTGCGCCATGGGCAGCAGCAACAAAAAAGGCGTTGCCTGTTGCCGAATGATTGAACCATGCTTCGCCGCTATGGAGTTCGACACCGTTTATCCCGTCACGCGCGACGTAGGACATAACGGTATCGCTCGCCAGTTCGGCCTCAACACCGCCGGGAAGGGAAAAACTATGCCGTTCGCCGGTTACAGTCCGGATATCGGCAAAAGGGTGACGCGGGGAGAATGCCCAACCCGCACTGATGACAAGCGCTGCCGCCGTTCCCGTCATAAAGGCACGTCGACCGACCTTATTGCCTGTTGAAAGATTAAGGCTAGTACTGCCACTCCAAAGCCTTTCTATCTCTCCAAAGGCCTCAAGATGCGCCGCATCAGCCTCGACCCAGCGGGCGAATGCCCGACGGTCTTCTTCGGTTTCACTGCCATCAAGCAACAGTGCAAACCAATAGATCGCCTGCTCCGAAACCGTATCGGGCAGATTTGCAAGGTGATTTTCACCTGTCATAGCCATGAATGCCGGGTTCCGTGCGTCATTGATCAGATGGTGTTTGGGCGTATCACACAAACACCCTCACTATTGGGACGAACCTGAAGCGCATATTTCTGATCTGACATTCAAATTTTTTCCGATTTATCCATTGCCTCTTTGACAAGTGTCAGGGCACGGACCATGCGGCTAAACGCGGTTTGTGTTGGAATGCCAAGTTGTTCACCGATTTCGACGTATGTTTTGCCTTCAAGCCGGGCAAGAATGAAAACAGTCCGAAGGTTTTTTGGCAAAGCATTCAGTGAAGCCTGTAGATGGCGCAATTCCTGCCGAGACCATGCGATCTGTTCGGGGGACGGAGCGTCATCGGCAACGAATTCAAATGCTTTATCGGGTTCCTGAACGAAGGTCAGTATTCGTTCCCGCCGGAAATGATCGATCACCAGATTTTGGGCCGTCCTAAAAAGATAGGACTGGGCAAATTGCGGATCGGGTAGCGATGGTGTGGTCACAACCCGAAGGAAGGTATCCTGCACGATGTCGTCGGCCATGTGCCACGACAACTTCCGCCGCTGCACAAAATGCAGCAACCGGGAGCGATAGGTTCGGAACAGTATGTTGACATCCCAGTGTGTCACGGTTCGGACCTTTGGAATTATGCGCAGAAATTGTTGTTACCGGCATTTGGCACAAGCGATTTTGCGACAATGTCATATCAGTGGAACAACATAAAATATCGCACATGACAATCATTCTCAATTAAAATTTCAACTTATTGAAATTGTGTCGTTATGTTGTTCACGCAAAAGAAAACCCGCACACAACGAAAAGCCTTTGGTGCGGGTCAGATAACAATAGAAAACCGTGCAGATCAGGAACGCTTTTTACGACGAAACCGCAAATAGTTGCACTTTTTGCCCTGACGGAGTGCTTTTTGTTCATAACGGGTTTTGACCCAATCAACGGGCGGATTGCGCCAGTCTTCGGGGCTTTCAGCAAGCCATTCGAAATCCGGATGATTGTGCAGATGTTGCAGTGTCCAGGAAATATACTGCATATCGTCGCTGGCCACCCGGAACTCGGCCCCATCTTTGAGAAGACGCGCCAGCAATGCAAGGTTTTTGGGGCCAATGAATCGACGTTCAGCATGACGCTTTTTCGGCCACGGATCCGGGAACAGCAGGAATGCCCGATCAAAGCAGGCATCAACCAGCTTATAAAGCAGTGGTCGGGAATCGTCCGCAATGACCCGAACATTGGTCAGTCCGCGCTCATCGATATGGCGCAACAGGCTGCCAACCCCGTCCATAAACGGTTCAGCCCCGATAATCCCCGTCTGCGGGTTGGCCTGAGCCTGGCCCGCCAGATGTTCCCCCCCGCCAAAGCCGATCTCGAGCCAAAGCTGTTCCGGTTTCTCCGCGAAATAGCCATTCGGATCGACATCAGCCTGATCGGGATAGGTAATCCCGATTTTCGGCAACAGTTCGTCGACCAGCGCCCGGCGCGAATCCTTAAGAGGACGGCTGCCACGACGGCCATAAAAATTTGGACGATCCGGAGTTGGTAGCGGGCGGTTGCTGTTGCGCATTGTCTTATCTGTCAGGACGGGTTCGAAAAAGGGGTCCAAAATCAAACGAGCGGCCCCGGAACTGTATCGGGGCCGCCCGCCTCATATCATGCCACACGATTTTGGCAATTCGCGCGTTGGCTTTTCAGCCAATCAGGCACCGAATGCCGACTTAAGATCACCCACCAGATCGGTACGTTCCCAAGAGAAGTGACCATCTTCCTGCGGCTGACGACCAAAATGACCGTACGCAGAAGTCGGGGTGTAAATCGGACGACACAGCGAAAGATGTTCGCGAATGCCACGTGGGCTGAGATCCATCAACTGACGCAGCACACTGCCCAGCTTGATTTCATCCACATTACCGGTGCCATGGTTATTCACATAAAGAGCCAGCGGCTTGGAAATACCGATCGCATAGGCAACCTGAATGGTGCAACGTTCAGCAAGACCAGCGGCAACAACGTTTTTCGCGAGATAACGAGCAGCATAAGCAGCCGAGCGGTCAACCTTGGTCGGATCTTTACCCGAGAATGCACCACCGCCATGCGGTGCAGCGCCACCATAGGTATCAACGATGATTTTACGACCGGTCAGACCGGCGTCGCCATCAGGGCCACCAATAACAAAACGACCCGTTGGGTTGATGTAAATCTCGTCTTCGGCTGGCATCCAGCCTTCCGGCAGAATGTTCTGGATATAGGGCATAACAAGCGAGCGCACATCGGCCTGATTAAGGCCATCTGCGTGCTGGGTCGAAACAACAACCGACGTCGCCCCAACCGGCTTGCCATCTACATAGCGCAAGGTAACCTGGCTTTTTGCATCCGGACCGAACTCGGCTGATTTTCCAGAATGGCGGTCTTCGGCCATTTTGCGCAGGATACGGTGCGAGAACTGGATCGGAGCCGGCATCAGCTCGTCCGTCTCGTTGCAAGCATAACCGAACATAATGCCCTGATCTCCCGCGCCGAGGTCTTTTTCACCAGCGGAGTCGACACCCTGAGCGATATCTGCAGACTGTTCGTGGACGTGGCACTCAATCTCAGCAGTCTTCCAGTGAAAACCTTCCTGCTCGTAGCCAATGGCGCGAATGGCTTCGCGTGCAGCTTCGACCATGACTTCCTTGGAAACGCTTTCAGGACCGCGAACTTCGCCAGCCAGAACCACACGATTGGTGGTTGCCAGAGTCTCAACGGCAACGCGCGAATCTTCATCGGCGGCCAGAAACGCATCAACGATGGAATCGGAAATGCGGTCACAGACCTTGTCCGGGTGACCCTCGGAAACCGACTCACTGGTAAAAAGATATTCGGAAAGAGACATTAAAACCTTCTCCGGTAAAAAAGGAGTTCCAAAACTGGACCGGAGGGCATCGGTACAAGTTTGCACCAATTGCGCCCACTTAGCCTTTTTTAACGTGGTGGCAAGCGGTCCAAATCCGTCCACGTATTCAATCGGGCTTATCACCCAAGCTGCGGTTTTGCCCCAATGACATTTTAGGGTCAAGAAAGATCGACGCATAAGCGTAACGCGCCTGACGCATTTCGGCCAGAAACTCGAAGGAAACAAAGAAAAAGCGCATCTGCAACTTTCTGGCAAATGCGCTTTTTGAAATCATAATTTCGGGTGTCTTCTATTTCGCATTTTCGTTATCGGCAACAAGAATGCCCATCGATTTAACCAGCTCGAAAACACGCTTGCGCTGGGTCGGATCGGTGATCCGATAATATGCACGTACCAGTTCAAGGGTTTCACGGCGGTTCATCGGATCATTATCGAACGGATCCGGGCTTTCCGACATTTCGCGACGCTCATGCACGGATTTCGTCGAAATCTCGTCAGGCATATCATCAAAGAAGAATGAAACCGGTACTTCCAGAACGCGCGACAAATCATAAAGGCGCGAAGCCCCGACACGGTTTGCACCGCGTTCGTATTTCTGGACCTGCTGGAATGTCAGCCCAATGGCCTCACCCAGTTTTTCCTGGCTCATACCAAGAAGGGTTCTGCGCAACCGAACACGTGCACCGACATGAATGTCGACGGGGTTAGGCTTGCCATTTGCGGTCCGGCCCCGACCTCTACCACGAGTATTCTTGACCATCGTGTTTTCATCCTTAGGCGACATTTTGTGTTGTCCTTCTCTCACTCCGACCTACCCGCTCTTATTTTTGGTGGGACAATCAGGGAGCGGTTCGGTGCTTCACACAGCCGCTTTAAGGGATTTGAATGACCTACTATATCCCAAAACGAGAACGGCTAGAAAGGTTACAATACCGTAAAATAGAATATCGCGCCACAAATAATATACTGTGGTATGGTTATACACCCCCGAAAGGGGGTGAACCATGATCTCCTCTGTTCTTAAGGGGAGTTTTGCCAGTTCCCGACCATAGGCGTCATACATTCCCGATACGCCTGTATAGGCCGCGCGCACCAGCGGTCGGCCTTCTTCGATGCTGCGGAACCGTGCTGCTGCCAGATGCTGATACGGACCAGCACTTTTGCCAAACCACCCGTCATTGGTAACATTGAGCAGCCAGTCAGGCTGATTTGCATCGTCAATAACAGCGCCCGGGAAAATGACCTCGTAGCATATCAACGGCGAGAAGCTTGGCATCCCGGCCACTTCAAGGGTCTGTGGCCCTTCACCAAATGAAAAATCTGTGCGGCCAGCAGTCAGCTTAGGGATCGGAATCCATTCTCTGAGAGGTACATATTCGCCAAATGGCACAAGATGAAACTTGTCAAAACTCGCAACAATTTCCCCGTTGCTGTCAAGAACCTGAACGGCGTTCCAAACCTTGAATTCATTCGTATCCCGCGGATAGGTCCTAGGTGCCCCGGTAATCAGGATATCATCAGGTCCAAGAACCGATGCCATTTGCAACCTACGAACAGGTTGGGCTTCCACAAAGAATGTTGCAGCCGTTTCTGGCCAAATCACGATACGTTTTAGATCTGGCGCCATATCAACCGGGCGACGCGACAATCTCAGCAATTTTGCGAAATGCTGATCCTGAAGTTCGGGAATCCACTTTTCACGTTGAGGAATATTGGGTTGAACAACCTGAATGACGGGCAGATCATCAGAAACCGTTGCGTCGGCTGTCGCGGGACCAACCAGCGACAAACGAATGGCACCACCGCCCCACAGCAGAACTGCAATCATAATGCCAGCAATGGCACTTATTCTGCCCACGCGCCCGGCAATAAACGTTGCCGGCAGGGTCGCAAACAAAGCCGTGAACACGGATAGACCGTAAACACCGACAATCGAGGCAAACTGCATTGGTGCTGGATCAAAAGCCCAGACATGCGCCAGCAAATTCCAAGGAAATCCGGTCAATACATGGCCCCGCAGGAATTCCGCCACAGCCCAAAGAGTTGCCAGCATTATGGCACGACCAATGATTTGCCGCGTCAACCGCCAGCTTGCCCAAACGGCGACCATCGGGAAAATTGCCAGCCCGCCGCCTAGCCCCAAAAGAGCAAATGGAATCATCCATCCATAGATTTCCGGCTGAACCAGAAACGCATGACTGATCCAATAGAACCCAGCGGCAAAATGCCCGGTACCAAACCACCAACCGGCGGACAGCGCCCCCTTGTTGCACTTAACCCCCTCAAGCGACCAGAGCAGTATGGCAAAAGCCACTGGCAAGGCCGGCAAAAAGAAGAAAGGCGGTAACGCCAAAACCGCAACCGCCCCAGACACCAACCACAGGAAGCGCCTGCGCCAACCCGAAAGGTTGGCGAGGCGCGCCGCCAGTCTGTCAATCATTCGATGATCCCTGTTTGGAACTTTCGTCACTAATCTCGGCCGGTTCGGTCCGGACCAGATGAATACGCAAACGCCGAATTCGGCGCGGGTCGGCATCAAGGACTTCGAACTGGATACCGGACGGATGTTCGATCAGTTCCCCGCGCGCAGGCACACGCCCCGCAAGCGAGAAGACCAGCCCGCCCAATGTATCGATATCTTCGTCCTCGTCTTCATCCAACAGGCCGAATCCCAGCTTTTCCTCAAGGTCTTCGACCTCGTAGCGGGCATCGGCGATATAACAGCCATCGGAAAGCCGGATCAGTTTCGGTGTCTGATCAATGTCATGTTCGTCATCAATCTCGCCAACGATTTCCTCGACCAGATCCTCGATAGTGATCAGCCCGTCAATGCCGCCAAACTCGTCGACGACCAATGCCATATGCGTTCGCGACAAACGCATTTCGGACAGAAGATCAAGCACCCGAATGGCGGGCGATACGAACAACACCCGACGCAAAAGGGATTGCAGCTTGAATTCCTTGCCGGCAGCAACACAGCCCAGCACATCCTTGATATGAACCATACCGGCAATTTCATCGAGGGACTCGCCATAAACCGGTAGGCGTGAATGAGCTTTTTTCACCATCACGTCAACAAGCTCGTCAAGCGTGATGCTTTTTTCGACCGCAACGATATCGGCCCGCGGGATCATCACATCCTCGGCCGTCATATCGCGGAGTGCGATGATATTTTCAAAAAGTGACCGTTCGTGAAGCGAGACGGGCTCGTCATCCTCTTCACTGCGCTCGGCAAGTTCTTCAAGTGTGTCGGAAAGCGATGCCTCGCCATTCCTTGGCTTGCCGCGCTTAAGGCCTAATGCCGATGCGACATTTCCCCACAAGGATCCGTTATCGGAATCCTGACCATTCTCCCCGCCCTGGCGAGGGCTCGTACTCTCGTGGTCGTCGTCGCGCTGACTATTCTCGTTCATTGTCCTGTTTCGATATCTTGATCTTCAATCGGTTCATAGGGATCATCGATCCCCAGTGCGGCAAGAATTTGCCGTTCAAGTTCTTCCATCTCTTCGGCTTCATCATCAACCATATGATCATAGCCGACAAGATGCAGCGTGCCATGTACAGTCAGATGAACAAGATGATTTATCAGTGTCTTATTCTGTTCCGAGGCTTCACGTTCGCATGTTTCACGTGCAATGACGATATCACCCAGCATCAGGGGCATATCGGATGACATCATGAAAGCTGCTGTATCATCCGCACTTTCGAGGGCTGCGAACGATAAAACGTTGGTCGGACTATCCTTGCCGCGATAATCACGGTTCAATATCCGGACAGACGCATCATCGGATAACCGAACACCGACCTCAACCACCGGCGCAATACTTAAAAGCGATGCACCATCTCCTTGGTCGGGTGTGCCATCGGCTGGAGCCGCATCTTCTTCCCAAAGCGCACCGTCACGCACAGCGCCATCAAGGGCGGCACGCACAGCATTTTCAATCGCATCAATGTCGGCCTTGGTCCAATTGCCCGCTTCAACATCAAGGTCCAGATCAAGCGGTGCTGTCATCGCCCTGATCCTCGTCCTTGATTCCGCGATAGCCTTTTTTCAGTCTGTCCCGCAATGCATCTGCCGCGTCATAAGCCTGAACAATCTTGGTGACAAGCGCATGGCGAACAACGTCGCGCTGATCAAACTTGATCGTCGCGACACCTTTGACATCCGCGATGGTTTCAAGCGCATCCCGCAGACCCGATTTGGTGCCATCGGGCAAATCGACCTGAGTCAGGTCACCCGTCACCACCATCCGCGATCCTTCGCCGAGACGGGTCAGGAACATTTTCATCTGCATGGCTGTCGTGTTCTGTGCTTCGTCCAGAATGACAAAGGCATGTGCCAAAGTACGGCCACGCATAAAGGCAAGCGGGGCAACTTCGATCTCACCACTTTCCATTCGCTTGATCACGACGTCGCCAGGCAAGGTGTCATGCAGCGCATCATAAAGCGGACGCAGATACGGATCGACCTTGTCCTTCAGATCACCCGGCAGGAAACCAAGCCGTTCGCCGGCCTCGACCGCAGGACGTGACAGGACGATACGATCAACCTGTCCCTGAATAAGCGATTGAACCGCCATGGCGACCGCCAGATAGGTCTTGCCGGTTCCGGCCGGACCAATGCCAAAGACCAGCTCGTGATCAAGCATTGCCTCTACATAATCCTTCTGGCGTTTGGATCTCGGCGAAATCCGCCGTTTTTTGGTCTGGATGGTCAGACGCGACCCGCCAAACATATCTTTGGTCTGCCCGGTCCAGGGGTCAGCTTCGTCGGGTTCGGACAAACGGATGGCACCATCAACCGTTTCGACATCGACATGATCTATTTCCTTGTCGCGCAAGCGCGCATAAAGCTGACCAAGAACCTTTTTGGCCTGGGCTACTTTGGGACCTTGCCCGGCTAGGGTCACAACCGATCCACGACTGGAAACCTGAACGCCGGTACCTTCGGAAAGGCGGGTCAGGTTTTCGGCCTGCGGCCCATATAAAAGCTGGGCAAGTGCATTATCTGCAAATTCGATCTGGTCGGTGTCTTTGGTCGAAGACTTGGCTTTTGCCGTGTTTTTTGCCTTGGCTGAAGTGGCAGTCACGCAATTTTCCTTTCAGAATCCCGGTTTTGAACCGGGGCATCGACCAGTTCACCGCCAAGGGAATTAGGCAGTGCTTCGGTGATTTTCAACCTTACGATCTGTCCCAATGCGGATTCTGGTAAACCGCTGACGTGAACCGGCTGCATATAAGGGCTTTTTCCGACAAGCTGTCCTTCAAGTTTGCCGTGGCGTTCCAGCAGGACATCCATTTCCCGACCAAGACAGTTTCGGTTGAATTCAAGCTGCTGCTCGGCGAGAAGCGCCTGAAGACGCATGATCCGTTCGGTCTTTACCGGCTCGGGAACCTGCAGTTCCATGGCCGATGCCGGAGTGCCGGGGCGCGGGCTGTATTTAAAGCTGAACGCCTGAATGAAGGTGATATCGCGCACCATTTGCATCGTGTCTTCGAAATCCTTGTCGGATTCGCCGGGGAAACCCACGATAAAATCAGACGACAGCGCAAGATCAGGGCAGGCATCTTTGAGTTTTGTAACGATTTCGCGATAAGATGCGCCATCATGCTTGCGGTTCATCGCCTGCAACACACGATCCGACCCTGCCTGAATGGGAAGATGCAAAAACGGCATCAGTTTGGGAAGGTCACGATGGGCTGCAATCAGGTCATCATCAACATCGCGCGGGTGCGAGGTTGTGTAACGAATGCGATCAAGTCCATCAATCTCGGACAATTCGCGCAACAGACGACCAAGCGTCCATTCGCCGCCATTCTGGCCGTCCCCGTGATACGCATTGACGTTCTGACCCAACAAAGTGATTTCACGGGTGCCCTTTTCAACGAGCTGGCGGGCTTCATTGATGATATCCATGCCCGGTCGGGAATATTCGGCACCGCGGGTATAAGGCACAACACAGAAGGTACAGAATTTATCGCAACCTTCCTGAATCGCCAGAAAGGCCGAATAACCCCGTCTTGAAACCTGTTGGGGTAGGTGGTCAAACTTTTCCTCGGCCGGGAAATCGGTATCAATGATGCGATCACGCCCGACTGCGCGATTGGCGCGCGCTACCATTTCCGGCAAACGATGATAGGTCTGCGGCCCGAACACCATATCGACCATCGGTTCGCGACGCATCAATTCCGCACCTTCGGCCTGCGCAACACAACCGGCAACAGCGACAATCATCTTGTCCGTGCCATTGGCTTCCTTGGCTTTTTTGTGTTTACGAATACGGCCAAGATCAGAAAAGACCTTCTCAGCAGCCTTTTCGCGGATGTGGCAAGTATTGAGGATAACCATATCGGCACCTGCGGCATCGTCGACCGGCTGGTAACCCAGCGGCGCCAATACGTCCTGCATGCGCTGGCTGTCATAAACATTCATCTGACAGCCATAGGTTTTTACAAAAAGCTTTTTCGTCACACTCACTTCTGGATCCGTTTTCTGCTTTCTCGAATACGCCGAAAAGCGGTGTGAAAGCTCACACC
Source organism: Thalassospira sp. MBR-102 (assembly GCF_040549275.1). Taxonomy (NCBI): domain Bacteria; kingdom Pseudomonadati; phylum Pseudomonadota; class Alphaproteobacteria; order Rhodospirillales; family Thalassospiraceae; genus Thalassospira; species Thalassospira sp. MBR-102. The sequence continues at coordinate 124,789 of NZ_JBEPTC010000006.1, read as the reverse complement.
GCAGACCGGACATCTTCGATATCTGAAATTCCGGTTACATGAAACCCAATTCACGCAATCGGATCATACGGCAAAACGGTCAGGAGCCGAACTGACGATCCGGTCCGAACAGACGAAAATCTTCGGAAACAATGGCCAGCGGCGAAAAGCCAATCAGATCACCGGTACGTCCATTATCAATCAGCGGAACCGGAACCCCCTGATGCATGCCGGTCAGTGCTGCATGATGTCCACGCGCAACAGCTGTTTCACACATCCGGGAAAGTTCCTTGCGCGACCCGGCATCGGCCAAGGTCACAGGCGGATGAACAACCAGCTCAACCGTTACTTTGCCAAGAGCCAGAAACTGCCACAAATGCGGCGCCAAGTCCATATCACCGTACCAGGAATAGAAAGCACGCAAATCGCGTCCGATCGGTGCTCCATCAAGACGGGTAGCCGCAATCGAAACCGGCTGGACTTTTACCTGCGATCCATCGGGCAGGGTGCGTTCGGCAACACCGAACAAAGTCGATTTGAACGGCAGCACACGGTTGCCGTCGTTGCTGGTGCCTTCCGGGAACAGGATCAGTTTGTGCCCATCAGCAAGACGCCGGGAAATCTGGTCATTCTGCTCGCGAGCGCGGGCCGGGCGACGCTCGACAAAAGTGGATCGCTGCAACTTGGCAAGCGTTCCGAAGATCGGCCAGCTGGCGACCTCGGTCTTGGCAATGAAACTACCGCGAACCAAGGCCCCCAGCACCGGAATATCGAGATAGGACGCGTGGTTGGCCACAATAATACCCGGACCGTCCATCAACTCTGCCCCGGAAACGCGAAGCTCAATATGAAGGATTTTCAGGCAAAGCGCATGATAAAACCGCGGCAGATCATCGGCCAATCGCAGTCGAAATGCAATTGCCATCACCTGAACCGGGATCAGGATCAAAGTCAGCAGGGCATAGGCCAACAGCCGGATGGCTGCACACGCATAACAGTTCACGATACCCTCGCGGTCCGCTCATAATGCTTGTAGTAACGATCCGTTACCTTTTCCGTCGGTAACACGATGCAAATGTCGGTGGTATTAAACTGATGATCAACCACCGCACCGTCACCGACGAAACCACCCAATCGCAGATAGCCCTTGATCAATGGCGGCAGATCGCGAAGCGCCTGTCGTGCATCAATTGCATCAATCGTCGTGCGCGCCATCGGCTCGTACCGGCCTTCGACTGCGCGTGGTCGCATTTCTTCGGGTGCCAGATGATTGTGATGCAGATAGGTCAGAACATCGCCAAAGGCATCCGGATCGGTGCCATGGAAAGATGCGCAGCCAAACATCAGCTTGATATCGTATTTGAAAACATAGGCAGCAATTCCCTGCCAAAGAAGTTGCAGGGTCGGCATCGTCCGATAGGCTTCTTCAACGCAGGAACGACCAAGTTCCATGATCTCGCCGCTGCCTTGTGCCGCATCAAGCATTGACTGGATGTGGTATTCATCAGCGCTGTAAAAGCCGCCGTGCTGATTGGCAACCGACTGACGCAGCAGGCGATAGGTTCCGACAACACCGTCTGGTCCCTGACCGCGATTGTGATCGATTACCAGCAGGTGGTCACATAAAGGATCATAATTGTCAAAGTCGCGCTCGGCCGCAGCCATTTCCGCGCTGGGCTTTGCCCCGCGTTCCTCATAGAACACCTTGTAGCGAAGTTTCTGACTGGCGAGGATTTCGTCCTCGGTTTCGGCGAGGCGCACCTCTAACCGCTGCTGTCGATCGTCGCTCATCGCAACTCCCTTTCGTTCATCTGCGCAGATTTTGCGCAAGTTTCGCGTCAGGGGCGAGTGAAGGCTTTGTTAAGAACGCGTAACAGGAATATGAAAAACCACCCGCTCGGCATGAACGGGTGGCTTGAAATCTGCGATTTTCGCAATCGTATTGTCAGAAATCGGTTACTTTTCGTCCTTCATCGGAACGCCGTAAAGCTCCAGTCGATGACCGACAAGCTTGTAACCAAGCTCTCTGGCGATCTCTTCCTGCAACTTTTCGATTTTTTCGTTCGAAAACTCGATCACGTTACCTGATCGCATATCAATCAGGTGGTCGTGGTGTTCCTCGGTCAATTCCTCGTAACGTGCACGGCCATCACCGAAATCGTGTTTTTCAAGAATATCCGCCTCTTCAAACAGGCGAACGGTCCGATAAACGGTTGCAATCGAAATCTTCGGGTCAATTTCGGTCGCCCGGCGATAAACGAGCTCCACATCGGGATGATCTTCTGATTCCGACAGGACCCGGGCAATCACCCGGCGTTGGCCGGTCATTTTCAAACCCGCGTCGATGCACTTCTGCTCGATGGTTGATTCTGTAAGCATAGTCTTGTTTCTCGTTTCCGGTTCCGCCTGTCCCCAGCCAGGATGCTCCCAGGCTTTTGCTCTCATGTGGGCTAAATATCGAGAAAACTGTCACATATCGCAAGGTACAAATAGCGATAATTTGTTCTCTCCAGCTTGCCTCCAGCCCGATGAAACGCTACTTCACGTTTCCGGTGCCCAATCAGGAGACAGCATATGGACGACATCACGCCCGATCATAAGATCGACATCACAAAGGATGTCTGCCCGATGACATTTGTTCGCACCCGACTGAAACTTGAAACCATGACACAGGGTCAGGTTCTCGAAGTAACACTAGGCGCTGGCGAACCGTTAAAAAACGTTCCGCGTTCTGTCACCGAAATGGGCGACACCGTCATTGACCTTGTCGAACTTGCCGACGCACCGAACACATACCGTTTAACGATACGAAAAGGTTGAACAAATCCCGCGCGTCGTCATCAAGGTCTAGACTATAACAGCTTGACGGTCAAAACCACACATTTGATGTGGATATAGCGAAATAGAATGCATCCAGCTTGCATTAATCGCCCCAGCCCAAAACACAAGCACCAAGATCACGCTCCATAACCAGCGCATCGACCTCACGCCCGGACTTCCGGCGATAGTATCTCTTGCGCCGCCCGATCTCGACAAAGCCGCAATCACGATAAAGCGCAATCGCCGGTGCGTTATCATCGGCCACTTCCAGTAAAATCCGCCCGACACCGGTTTCGCGCAAGCGATCAAAGGTCGCAGACAGCAGCTTTCTCGCAACGCCGCGTTTACGCGCTTCCTTGGCGACAACGATGGTGTTGATTTCCGCCTCGTCCAGCACTGCCTGCATCTGGATAAAACCAAGTGGGATATCAAGGCGGTTTTCCGCCTCATTCCCCGGTGCAAAGGCCAGAAACCCAAAGGCCCCAGGCACATCAAGCAGTGCGATCATCTCATCCGCCGACCAGCAATCCTGATCTTCGAACCCTTCAGCATGAAGCGCACTTGCAACATTGCAAAACGCCGCAGTCAGGGGAACGACTTCAATCCCGTCTTCAACTTCCGGCTGGTGGGATGAAGCACTCATTCCTCATGTACCGGCTTGTTTTTTGCCGGTCCCTGATCCTCGATACGGCGCGCATCGGGTGCACGCAGATACATTGGCACAGGCGGCAGGTTTTCATCCGTTCCCCAGCGCGCCGCGGCAATACGCGCCACATTTCCGGCTCGCGGTAGCCCCGGCGCCGTGCAGTCATAAAACGCATCCGGCGCGTGGGCAGCCGCAGTCAAAAGGCGTGGAGTAGCATCGCCGGCCAGAAGCGTATCGCCCGGTGGGGCCATCATCAGAGCCTGTCGGGGTGCGACACATTCCGGCGCACTGAGCGGGCGCTTCTTGCCATCAAAGGCCTGGGCAAAAATTTCGTTCCGCTTGCTGTCGAGTGCCACCAGAATATTTCGTCCCTGCTGATCACGTTCGGAAACGCCATAGGCCACCGCCTCAAGCGAACTGACACCAACCACCGGAATTTTACGTGCTAGCCCAAGCGCACGCGCGGTCGCAAGGCCGATCCGCATACCGGTAAAAGCGCCCGGTCCGACGGTGACGGCGACACCATCAACCTCGTCAAAGGTGATTCCCGCCTGATCCAGACTTTCGGCAATAAACCTCATCAGGTTTTCTGCCTGCCCGCGTTCCATATCCTCATAAAGCTCGCCCTTGACCTCGCCATTGACCAGCACGGCAGTTGAAAGTGACGTTGACGCGGTGTCGATAGCCAAAAGCGTTGGGCCCGTTTTTTCAATGGCCCCGGATGACGTTTGCGGTGCGATCTGATCTGCGCTATGGGGATTGTTACGCAACTGACCGGTCAGCATTTTTTTGATGTAATCGGTAAACGACAAGAACAGGGGGCCTCCGGCAATGGCGCTGGTCGAAATTACGCCACAAGAATATGATGTCGAAATTGATATTGTTTATGCCACGGATCGCAATTTCACCGGGGCACCGATTTATTCACGGCCTGCCTGCTATCTTCATCGTGATGCGGCGGACTGCCTGAAAAAGGCTGTCGCCATGGCGCGACGTCACGGTAAACGCATTCGTATTCTGGATGCCTTCCGCCCACAAGAAGCCCAGCGGGCTCTTTGGAACCATACACCCAATCCCGATTTCATCGCCAATCCCGATCTTGGATCGCCACATGGCCGTGGTGTTGCCATTGATCTAACGCTGTTGGACGCAAACGGCAAGGAACTGGATATGGGGGCAGGGTTTGATGAAATGCATATCCGGTCCTATCATGGAGCGGACGGGCTTTCAAAAGACGCCGAGGCCAACCGTTTGCTGCTTCTGGGCATAATGGTTAGTGCGGGTTTCGAATATTACAGCCACGAATGGTGGCATTATCAACTGCCTAACGCACGCAGCAATTATCCCCTGTTTTCCGACAGTTCCCTGCCGCAAAGCATGATGAAATAATTGATTGGGCAACAAAGTTGCCGGACCAACCGTAATAAGCACGCGGTCGGCCCGGTTTCTATAGTACGGCCTGACCACTTTCCGGATCAAACAGCGATACACGCGCACCATCAATCATGATCCGGGCATCACTGCCGGAACTGAAATGCTGTTCGGGGCCTGTACGGGCCGTAACCTCTGCCCCGGCGACGGCAAGACGGACATATTGATCAGGCCCGGTCGGCTCTGCCAGAAGGACCCGGGCATTTGCACCAAAATCATCAAATACAAGATGTTCCGGCCGCGCGCCCAATGTCATGGGGCAGCTGATAAGTTCACGGGCGCGGCCGGGCAAATCTACCAATGGCAATTGGCCCGATCCCCCGTCAAACGCAATTCCGTCACCCACCTGAACCAGTTTGCCATCAATGAAATTCATGGTCGGGGCACCAACGAAGCTGGCGACAAACCGGTTGGCCGGTCGGCGATAAACATTTTCCGGTGTATCAGCCTGCTGGATAGACCCTTTGTCCAGCACCACAACCTTGGTTGCCAGCGTCATGGCTTCGATCTGATCGTGGGTGACATAGACAATGGTCCGGCCAAGCCGTTCATGAAGACGTTTCAATTCGACACGCATATCGGCACGCAATTTGGCATCAAGGTTCGATAGAGGCTCGTCAAACAGGAAAACCGATGGTTCGCGCACCAGCGCACGGCCGATCGCCACGCGTTGCTGCTGCCCGCCGGACAATTGCGACGGTTTGCGATCCAGAAGCGTGGTGATTTGCAGAAGTTCACCAATGTCATCGACACGCTTTTCGATATCGGCCTTGGGCATGCCACGCATTTTAAGGCCAAAACCGATATTCCTGCGCACCGACATGGTCGGATAGAGCGCATAGGACTGAAACACCATCGCGATATCGCGTTCATCAGGCTCCAGTTCCGTGACATCCCGCCCGGCGATGTGGATTGATCCGCCGGTGACGGGTTCCAGACCGGCAATCATGTTCAAGATCGTCGATTTGCCGCACCCCGACGGCCCTAACAGGACCAGAAACGCACCATCCTCGATTTCGAGATTGATATCCTTCATCACAGTCAGACCGGCATAGGCCTTGGTCACACCACGTAATTCAACGCCGTTCATGTCCGTTATCCTTTCACTGCACCAGCCGCAATTCCGCGAACAAACAACCGCCCCGACAGCAGATAAACAGCCAATGTCGGAAACGCCGTCAGCATGGTGGCAGCCATATCCACGTTATATTCCTTCTCGCCGAACTGCGATCCGACAAGGTTATTGAGCGCAACCGTCATCGGTTGTCCGGATCGCCCACCAAAGGTCAGGCCCAACAGAAAATCGTTCCAGATATATGTGAACTGCAAAATCATCGCGACACCGAGTATCGGCAACGAAAGGGGCAACATGACATGCCAGAACAAGGGCCAGAAACCGGCTCCGTCAATGCGGGCGGCTTTCAGCAGATCTTGTGGAACGGTTTTGAAAAAGTTACGAAACATCATGGTGGTAAAGGCAACGCCCCATATGACATGCACCAGAACCAATCCCGGAATGGATCCGAATATTCCCAGTTCGCGCACCATGATGATCAGGGGATAAAGTGTTACCTGTGGCGGGATGAACATGCCAACCAGAAGGGCAGCAAACATCAGATTGGCCCCGCGCATTTTCCACGCTGCCAAGGCATAACCGGTAACCGCACCAAGTCCGACCGAAAGGAAAAGCGCCGGAATGACGATTTTGACTGATGTCAGGAAGGAGGATGACAGACCACCGCAATTTCCGCCTGCGGTTTGGCTACAATCGCCAGACCATGCTTCGCGCCACGCGTCAAAACTTGGTTCCACCGGCAGGGCAAAGATGCTGCCATCACGAATTTCATCCATCGGTTTAAGCGATGTCGACACCATGATAAAAACCGGCGCCAAAATCATCAGGGCAGCAATCCCGAGCAGTCCATAAAGCGCAAGACGGTTAAATCGCATGGTCAATGCCCCCCACCGTCGCGTGCTTTGCGCAGTTCAAAATGGATATAGGGCGAAATGACTGCAATCACGGTACAAAGCAATACAAATGCACCGGCCGCACCAAGGCCAAGTTCCTGCCGGTTCAGGATATGATCGACCACAAATTTCGCCGGCAAATCCGATGAAAAGCCGGGCCCGCCGCCGGTCAGGGCAACGACAAGGTCATAGGCCTTCATGACAATCGCGCTCATTAGGATGAATACGGTAAAGAATACGGTGCGCATCATCGGCGTAATCACATGCAGATAGACCCGCCAGACCGGAATGCCATCCACCCTTGATGCCTTCCAGATATTGGGATCGACATTACGCAGCCCTGCTAGAAATAGCGCCATGCACAGCCCGACCTGCTGCCAGATTCCGGCAATGGCAAGGGTATAGATCGCCCGGTCCTGACGCACGATCCAGTTGAATTCAAATGTGGTCCAGCCCAGTTCGCGCACAGCATCCTGAAGCCCCAAACCCGGATTCATCACCCATTGCCAGATGACACCTGTCACGATGAAAGACATCGAAAGCGGCAGCATGAAAACCGTGCGAAACATGCCCTCGGCCTTGATCCCGCGATCAATCAGAATCGCCAGCAAATAACCGAAAACGATACATCCACCTATAAACAGGAAGCCATGAATGGCAATATTCTGCATTGCCGTCCACCAACGTTCATTGGCGAACAGGCGCACATATTGGTCAAAGCCGGTAAATTTATAGACCGGCAACAGACGCGACCGCGTCAGCGAAATCACAAAGGTCCAGATAATAAAGCCATAAAAGCAGACGATGGTAATCGTCATGGCAGGGATCAGCGCCATTCTTGCCGTCCATTGCGGACGCCAGCGCCGTCTGCCGTTCTGCGAAGTTTTCAACGCACCCTGTGCCGGTTCGGCCATAAGTAATCTCGCTTCTTTGTAAAGGTGCCGCTGCATCAAGCAGCGGCACACCTGCAAAGCCGTGTCATTCCCTCTGCCTTACTTGGCGTAGGAAATCGCCTGACGGAATTCTTCCTGCCCCTGTTCCGGACTCATGTCAGCACTGTTCCAGAAATTGGAGATACTGTCATCAATTGCCCCGGAAACGGCACTTGGAACACCAAACAGACCGGTACTGACCAGATGGGTTTTCTTGTCCTGCAATGTCGCCATGGCCTTTTGTGCACAGACATCAAAACTATCACCCGGCACATCAAGAAGGGCAGGGATCGAACCCTTTTTCTTATTGAACGCAATCTGGACATCAGGCTCCAGCATCACATGCGCCATTTTTTCCTGGGCCGCCTGTGCTTCTTCGCTATCCATCGCGGAAAAGGCAAAGGCATCAACCGTCATGATATAGGCGGTATCGATGGCCGGGGCGAAGGCACAGCCGACCGTTGTGCCCGGTTCGACACCGGCCGCAATAATTTCACCCTTGGCCCAGTCACCCATAAACTGAAACGCGGCGTCGCCGCGGATGACCATATTGGTCGCTTCGTTCCAGTTACGACCCGGGCTCGCTTCATCGACAAAGGGCTTGAGTGCGGCAAAGGTTTCAAACACCTTGCGCATGGTGTCGGATGCCAGAAGTTCATCATCCAGCGTGCTGTATAGCTTGGCGTAGAATTCACGCCCGCCAACGCCGAGAAGGACACTGTTAAACAGGATGCGTTCCTGCCACGGCTGCCCGCCAAGGCCGATCGGAATCACACCGGCATCTTCAAGCTTTTTCGCCGCATCAACGAATTCCGGCCAGCTTTTCGGCACCTCGATTCCGGCTTTTTCAAGCGCGTCCTTGTTGTAGAACATCCAGTTTTCACCATGGATGTTGATCGGGGCGGCGATATAATCACCATCATATTTTGCAGCCTGAACGATAAGTGGCGGCAGCTTTTCATCCCAGTTTTCTTCCTCGGCCACCGCATTTACATCGGCCAGAAGCCCCTGATCGGCCAATTCACGCAATTGCTGCCCGATGGAAAACTGGAAAACAGTCGCCGGGTCGCCGCCCAGCATGCGGTTAACCGCAGCCGCGCGGGCATTGCCGCCACCCGCAATCGGTGTATCGACCCATTTACCGCCCTGTGCTTCGAAAACGGTACGGATTTCGCCCAAAGCAGCCTGCTCGCTGCCCGATGTCCACCAATGCAGAACTTCGGCAGTCTGGGCGTGAAGCGCACCGGCAGAAACACCGGCGCTCAGAAATGTCGCAAGTGCTGCAACCCTTGAAAATTTCTTCATAACGGATGTCCTCCCTAATGGATACGTTCGCGCCCGACTTCTTAAATGGTCGAAAATTCGTAACGTTTCGATTTTTTTGATAAGCGCTTTATTCACTCTTGTCAATCAAGAAAACCCGGCCATAATAAGGCGAAATCGATCCGGCATTATTTTTTTGCCGAAATTTCCGAAACGTTACGATTTTGGATCTGCCAACGAATGTGATCCGCGACAGGGCAAGGAAGCAATCATGATTAAACCTTTTCCCAACGGTTTCCGCTGGGGTGTCTCGACCTCAAGCTATCAGATTGAAGGCGGCGCGAGCGACGACGGGCGCGGCGCCAGCATCTGGGACACCTACTGCGCCACACCCGGCCGGGTTGCCAATGGCGACAACGGCAGCGTCGCCTGCGATCATTACCATCGCTGGGCCGAGGATCTTGACCTGATCCGCCGGCTTGGCGCGAAACATTATCGATTTTCGGTAATGTGGCCGCGTGTCATACCGAATGGCACCGGCGAAGTTAATGAAGTCGGCATGGCGTTTTACGACAGGCTGATTGACGGAATGTGCGAACGCGGTCTTGATCCTTGGCTTTGTCTTTATCACTGGGATTTGCCACAGGCGTTGCAGGATCGCGGGGGCTGGGCGAATCGCGATATCGTTGACTGGTTTGGCGATTACACCGAATTGCTGGTGAAGCGGTTTGGCGACCGGGTCAAATCATGGGTTACATTTAACGAACCCAACGTGGTTGCATGGGTCGGTCACGAAGAAGGCCGCCACGCACCGGGCATTACCGATCCACGCGCGGCGATGCGCGTCGCCCATCATCTGAATATGTGCCATGCGCGGGCGACCCGCGTGATCAAGCATCATTATCCCGATGCACCGGTCGGATTCGTTTTGCCGATGCACAAGGCCTATACATTGCCGCATCGGCGCGAACAGGACGCCCATCTGGTCGATCTGTTCGAAGCCAAATGGAATGGCACCTTCCTTGATCCGGTCTATTTCGGCCGCTATCCCGAGCTGATTATTGATCGCATGGAACCCCATATTCAGGATGGAGACCTTGAAGCGATCAAAACCAAAGTCGATTTTCAGGGCCTGAACCAGTATTTTCCAAGCTATATAGAAGCCACTGAAGGACGCGCATGGCCGTTCAAACACGCCGAACCGCCAAAATATTTCCGTCGCACAGAAATGGGGTGGGCGATTGATGGTGACTGCTTCTATCGCACCATGAAAATCCTGCAGGAGAACTACGGCAATCCGCCGGTTTTCGTGACCGAGAATGGCGGTGCCTTCATCGATCTTCCCGGTCATGACGGCTATATCGAAGATCAGGATCGCATTGCCTACTACAGTGAATATCTCTCGGCTCTTTTGCGCGCCGTTGACGAAGGCGCAAATGTGCAAGGATATATGCCCTGGTCCCTGCTTGATAATTTCGAATGGGCATATGGCTATGAAAAGCGGTTCGGGTTGGTGCATGTCGATTACAACACGCAGAAACGGACGCCAAAGGCGTCTTATGACTTCATGCGGCGCGTGATCGAAAGCAACGCATTGCCTTAACCACAAACGGGCGATTAGATTGTCCGCCAAAGAATAGATGAACGGACCTGTGTATGTCAGCCTCCCGCCCGAACCTTCGCACTATTGCTGACCGTCTTGGCCTGTCGGTCACAACGGTTTCTCGTGCATTGAAAGACGGGCCGGAGGTCAAACCTGATACGGTCGCACGCGTCAAAGCCGCGGCGGCCGAAATCGGTTATCACCCCGATGCCCGTGGCGTCATGCTGCGCACCGGCAAAACCATGCAGGTCTGTTCGATCCTGTATTCCCCCGAAGTTGGTGATTATGGCGACCCGGGCTTTCTGGCCCAGGTTGAAAGCCTGGCAAAAGGTTTGGAGGCCGATCACTATTCACTGGTTGTCCTGGCCCAGACCAGCAGCGAAGATCCACTTGAACCCGTTCGCCGCGTACATACGCAACACATGGCCGATGCGGTTGTCTTTTCGCGCACCACATTGCAGGACAGCCGCGCCAAATACTGCCTGCAACATGACTTTCCCTTTGTCAGCTTTGGCCGTACCGAACTTTTAACTCCGCATGCCTTTGTCGATCACGATGATGAACAGGCGGCATATGATGCGGTCAAACGCCTGATTGATGACGGCCACCGCAAAATCGGCATGATTGATCCGCCTGAAGACCTGACCTTTTTCGGATATCGCAAACGCGGTGCGCGCCGCGCCATGATCGAGGCAGGACTTGATCCAGAAAGCCTGATCTGGATGACTTCGGATGTTTCCGTCCGCGCGGCCCGCGAAGCCACCATCCGCCTGCTGACTGATCAGCGCGATGCTACTGCCGTGGTCTGCGCAAGTCAGATGACAATGATTGGTGCACTCGAAGCATTGCTGGAACTGGACATGGATACGATCCGTGACGGAATTGGTGTTGTCGGCTTTGGCGGCATGCCGTTCCGTATGCTTTCAAAACAGAAACTTGCCTATTACTACCAGCCGCAACGCAAGGTTGGAAAAGTCCTGTCAGAACATTTGCACAGCCTGATGACCGGCACACCCGCCGAAGAACTGCAAACGCTGCTGCCTTATCGGCGGATTGATGACCTCGCCGCCTTCCGGGAGGGGGAGGATTTCTGATCGATGGCAATCAGCCTTCGTTGTCTTTCCTGATATCTTCCACCGTTTCGTCGCTACCCAGAAGCCGAACCAGCATCAGTTCGACCGGTTTTAAAACAATCAGGACAATCAACGTCAACACCGTCGCGATCACCACGATATGCCAGGCCGCAAGGGCGCATGCGATGCCAAGTGCCGCCGTGATCCAGACGGTTGCCGCCGTCGTCAGGCCGCTGACTGACATATCCTTTGGATGGCGCAGAATAACACCCGCCCCGATAAAGCCGATGCCGGTTAAAACGCCCTGCAAAATCCCCTGCACGACGCGCGATAGTGCATCAGGGTGATCGATCAAATCCTCGAAATGTACAGCAACCACCGACACAACCGCCGCACCAAGTGCTACCAATGCCAATGTGCGCATGCCGGTCGGCTTGCCATTCACATCCCGGTTTAACCCGATCAGCATGCCAATGACGGTTGCCGCGCACAGCCGCAGGATCATGTCGATTACCGCAATATCGAAATAGCCTTCGACGGTTGCAAGATAGGAAAGATTGGTCATGCCGCTTCCAGTTCGCGCTTAATCTGTTTGATATACAGACCGAAACGCACCCTGTTCGTGCATTGTTCCACCAACGGTCAATCGGGCAGCCCGATATCAATCAGTCTTGCGGCACGACTCCACTTTCAATTCCCTTGGCTTCGACCATCATCCAGTCAAAGAAGCGCAAAATCCGCGGGTCGCGCCCCGGTCTATCCAATGTAATCAGGACATAGTCATAGCCGGTAGGTGCCATACCGTGCGGCGCAACCAATCGGCCAGCCACGAGATCATCATAAACCAGCGGCAAAGGCCCGATTGCAGTCCCCAAACGATTGACAGCGGCTTGAAGTGTAAAAAAGAAATGGTCGAAATATTGCTTGCTTGCCGGACTTGCATTACTTCCACTCGCCCGTTTCCAAATATCCCAGGCATCCGGCCGCGTACGACTATGCAGCCATCGCGCATTGGACAAATCGCGAACCAGAATGCCTTCCCAGCAATCCGGGTCACAAACCGGCCCGGCAAATTCCGGCCAAAGGCGGGTTACCTCGTAATCCTCGGCAATGCCGAAATCGGCCCGCCGGATTGCCAGATCGCATCCCTCAACCAGCAGATCAACCGGCCCACCGGCCAGCCTTAGATCGATATTCAAGTCAGGATTGGCTTCGCGAAACGCACCCAGCCTTGGCATCAACCAGCGCATGGCAAGGCTGGGTTCGCACGATACTGACAGTATCGGCGATGCACTGTCATGGCGGTGAATTTCCTCGACCGTGCCATCCAGCCCGTCCAGGGCTGTTACGACCGACTTGAAAAGCCGTTCGCCTGCCGGGGTCAACCAGACACGCCGGTTGCGACGAACAAACAGATCAATACCCAGCCGTTCCTCGATCTGCGCGACTGCACGGCTGATCGCACCATGCGTCAGGTGCAATTCTTCGGCAGCGCGGGAAAAGCTTTGATGCCGTGCCGCGGCCTCAAAGGCAGGTAACGCAGCAAGTGGCGGCAGATTGCGCTTTCTGTGAAAATTACTCACGAAATTTCCCACGAATTTTCGATTTTCTGATGATCTTTTCAATTTGATACTGAATCAACTCACAGATCAAGGACCACGAATATGCCCGTTATTGCCCAGATCGAAGTCATTGCCGTCGCCATCATCACCATTCTTGCCGTTATCAGCCCCGGACCGGATTTCGCCATGGTGACGCGTATTGCACTTACACGGGGTCGTCGCGCTGGTGTTCTGTGCGCTATCGGGATCGGCAGCGGTGTTTCAGTACATCTGGCCTATACGCTGATCGGGCTTGGCGTTGTATTTGCCAGTAATGTCTGGGTTCTGACCAGCTTGCGCTATCTGGGTGCTGCCTATCTGATATGGCTGGGGATATCCGCACTTTGGCCAGATATTCGGCCTTTATTTTCGAAAAGACCCGCGGCCCTTCAGACTCGAATGACAAACAAAAGCACTAACAGGCCGGAAGAAGATCAAAAACGGAACCGATCCGCTTTCTGGATCGGTTTTGCCTGCAATGCCCTTAACCCCAAGACGATGCTGTTCATCGTTTCATTGTTCAGTCAGATGATTTCACCCGATACACCGGTTTTGATGGAAATCGGTTACGGTTTGTATATCGCGGCATGCCACATGATCTGGTTTGCACTGGTCGCGGTCGCGTTGACACTGCCTTCGGTGCAAGCGCGCATCGCAGCTATTAAAATCTGGGTTGAACGTGGGGTGGGCCTGTGTCTTGCCGGACTTGGCATCAAGCTACTGACAAGCACCAACTGAATTCTTCAACGTCTTAGATAAACAGCATTTCGCCCTGTTGACGGGCGTCATTCAGAAACGTTACCACGCCGCCCGTCTCGATTTTAAGTTCTTCGCGCTTTGCTTCGTTTTCAAGGCCAAGCGCACGAAGACCCATATCGCAAACCATGAACTTACCATCCAGTGCGACACAGGCCGACAGCAGTTCCTCGAACGTGCCGATGCCACGTATGGAATAACTGAGATCAATCGAGGTAGCCGTTGCCCCTTCGGCCTCTGTCCGCAAATGACGCCAGCCCGACGGAGCCAGAACCGCACGACAGGCTTCCATGGTGAAAAACAGGGTGGCTTCGCGCCCCGAAGCCAGTGCCGCAGATGCCATTACGAGTGCGTAATGAACCTTTTCAAAGCTGCCTGAAAACACCACCAGTGACAATTTCCGTGGGCTTTCCGACTGTTTCGCGGTTTCAATGCTCATGAATGGACAGGTCCTTGATACTGGCGTTTTCGGAACAAAGCGGGCAGCCCGGATCGCGCGGGACTTTGATCTTTCGGAAGGATGCACCAAGTGCATCGACAATCACAAGCCTGCCGGACAAACCATCGCCAATCCCCATCAATTCCTTGAGGATTTCGGTTGCCTGAATCCCGCCAATCATGCCCACGACGGGACCAAGAACACCCCCCTGCGCACAGGACGGAATGGCATCCTCGGGCGGTGGGCTGTGATAGATGCAGCGATAACAGGGATGCGGATCGCCCAGATGCGCCTTGAATGTCGAAACCTGCCCGTCAAACCGAAGGGCTGCACCCGACACCAGCGTTTTGCCCGCAAAATAGCATGCATCGTTTAGCAGGAATCGTGTTTCGAAATTATCCGACCCATCGGCAATCACATCATAATCCGCAATCAGGTCCATAACATTGGACGCATCAAGCCGCACGTCATGCGTCCGTACGGTGATTTCCGGGTTCATATCAAGCATGGTAGATTTGGCACTTTCGACCTTGGGGCTGCCAAGATCTTTCATGCCATGCACGATCTGACGCTGCAGATTGGAAAGTTCGACCGTATCCGCATCGACGATCCCGATGCTGCCAACCCCGGCCGCGGACAGATACATTGCCAATGGTGATCCAAGTCCACCCGCGCCGACAATCAGCACCCGCCCGCGCTTCAGCTTCATTTGCCCTGTGCCGCCAACATCCTTCAGAACTATATGCCGGGCATAGCGCTGCACTTCATTTTCGCTGAAATCAAAATCACTCACAGGCGGTTTCTTTCATTCATTCCAAACGGGTCTACCATTGCATATAGCGCGCATGGCACAGACAAGAAAGGCCCGGGAAAATCCGGGCCTTCTTAAGATGCGTCGGTCAGCAAAACCGGATTACTGCAGACCTTCGAACAGCGGGGTCGACAGATAACGTTCGGCAAAGCTAGGGATGATGATCACGATACGTTTGCCTTCGTTTTCCGGCAACTGGCCAAGCTCGATACCGGCAGCAACGGCTGCACCGGACGAAATGCCGGTCGGCAGCCCTTCGATGCTGGCAAGTTTACGCGCGGTGGCAAAGGCCGTTTCATTGCCGATCGTCATGACCTTATCGATCACGTCGGTATGAAGGTTGCCCGGAATGAAACCGGCACCAATGCCCTGGATTTTATGCGGGCCAGGTGCGCCACCGGAAATAACCGGGCTGTCTTCGGGCTCGACCGCGACGATCTGGATATTCGGATTATGTTTTTTCAGGACTTCACCAACACCGGTCAATGTCCCGCCAGTACCGACACCGGCAACAAAGATATCGATCTTGCCTGCGGTATCCTTGATGATTTCCTCGGCCGTCGTATTGCGATGAATTTCCGGGTTTGCCGGGTTTTCAAACTGCTGAAGCATGATCGCGCCATCAATCTCGGCGACCAGTTCCTCGGCGCGGGCAACAGCACCTTTCATGCCTTTGGCTGCCGGGGTCAGGTCAATCTGCGCGCCCAAAAGCATCAGCATCTTGCGGCGTTCCAGCGACATGCTTTCGGGCATGGTCAGGATCAGCTTATAACCCTTGGCCGCCGCAACAAAAGCAAGCGCGATACCGGTATTGCCAGATGTCGGTTCGACCAGTGTTGCACCCGGCTTGATCCGACCGGACTTTTCGGCATCCTCGATCATTGCGAGACCGATACGGTCTTTGACCGAGGCCAGCGGGTTGAAGAATTCAAGCTTGCCAATCAGGTCGGCCTTCACACCCTCGGCCGCTGCCAGACGTGAAAGACGAACCAGCGGCGTCGCACCAATGGTGTCGATGATGCTGTCGTAAATCTTGCCGCGAAACTCAGTCATGTTTTCCTCGCAATTTCTTGTAATTCAAAACTAACCACATTCTTGATTTGTATTTATCCCGTTTAACACCCAAGTCAATTGGGTTTAAACAGTTTTTACGCAAAACTTGGTTTGGCCGGTTTCCGATGCCTGTGTATTGGATATGAACCGCAGCGGATTCTTGTGGTTTAACGATACAACAATCCGCAGCCCGTTCCGACGACTAAATAATGAAATCCGGTGATTCCTCAATCCCGCTGCGCAGGCCTGCATCACGCGCACGGTTGCAAAGATCCTCGACCGTGATCCGGGTGAGCGCCACCATCATTTCGTCCTGCAATTCCCGCCAAAGCGGACGGACAACTTCCTTACCCAACGGCGATCCTGCCGGATCCTCGATCGGGTCGTCGGATGTTTCCATTGACCGGATGACGGATACAATATCGGCAAGGGTAATGCGCCGACGTTCACGTGCCAGACGATACCCGCCGCGCGGACCGCGCACACCGACCAGAATGTCGGCACGCACTAACTGTTGCAGGGTCTGTTCAAGATAACGTTTCGGAATGCCCTGACGTGCGGTGATATCGCGACTTTGCACCGGTTCACCCGCAGCGTTATAGGCGATGTCCACCACCGCCTCTATGGCGAACAGCATCTTCTTTGACAGTTTTAACATCGTCTCTTTCATGCTCCCCTTGCAGTCCCGCTGATCCCCCCGGAAATATCGGGACTGGCGATTATCAGAGTTCACAACGCAGCAACATCATCAGATAACCCAAATGCTTTCGATGATATTGCTGCTGTATTTAACGGCAATCAGACCGTTTTTACCGCCGGTGCAGCAACACCGGTCGATCCAAAGCCACCGGCACCACGCGCCGTTTCATCCAGATCGGCAACTGCATTCCACGCCACCTGGGTTACCGGTGCGACCACAAGCTGGGCGATGCGCATACCCCGCTCGATGGTGAATGCCGCGTCACCGTGATTGATCAGGATTACTTTGATTTCACCGCGATAATCCGCATCGATCGTCCCCGGGCTGTTCAGAACCGTGACGCCATTTTTCGCAGCCAACCCCGAACGCGGGCGAACCTGTGCTTCGAACCCGGCGGGCAGGGCAATCGCAATACCGGTTTCAACCATGGCCCGTTTACCCGGTGCAATCACAAGCGTATCGTCAATCGCTGCCTGCAAATCGACGGCCGCCGACTGTGCGGTGGCATAATCGGGCAGCGGAAAATCCGCACCATGGGGCAGCTGTTTCAGATCGACAGTCAAACGCGTCATAAACAATCCTTGTCTTCACTTTTCAGGTCAGATGCGTTGCAATGCCACACAAACACTGACCGGGTTAAATCCATAATATCATGCAAAATGCTGGATAATTCGTTCTGCCAGCGCCCGCGCCACACCGTTCTTACCCTGACGAGGCCAAGTTTCGTCACTGGTGGCATCCACCCCGGAAATCAGGAAAATTTCATTATGATCACCGCCAAAGGTCCCGGTTCCAGGGGCGACATCATTTGCAAGAATCCAGTCACACCCCTTGCGCGCCCGTTTGGCGCGGGCATGTTCGATGACATTTTCCGTTTCGGCAGCGAAACCAACAACCAATTGCGGGCGTTTAGGACCTTTCTGGCTGAGTGTCGCCAAAATATCCGGATTTTCCGAAAGCTTCAGGTCTGCAATCACACCAGAGCCATCTTTTTTAAGCTTCTGACCTGCTTCTTCGGCCACGCGCCAATCTGCAACTGCGGCAGCACAAACCGCAATATCGGCGGGCAGGGCGGCCAGCACCGCATCAAGCATCTGGCGGGCTGTTTCAATACGCACAACTTTGACACCCATCGGATCAGGCAGGCTTACCGGGCCGCTAACCAGCGTCACATCTGCACCGGCCGCAGCAAGAGCCGCGGCAATCGCATGCCCTTGCTTGCCCGAAGACCGGTTGGCAATGTAGCGCACCGGATCAATCGGCTCGTATGTCGGACCACTGGTTACAACGGCCTTTTTCCCTGAAAGCGGTTTTGAAACCGGCTGTCCTTCAAGAAAATCAACAACCGCTGCGATGATTTCAGCAGGTTCTGCCAAACGACCCGATCCGGTTTCACCACAAGCCAGATCACCCGCCGCCGGCCCGACACACATCACGCCACGCCCTTCAAGGGTCGCGATATTTGCCTGTGTCGCCGCATGGTTCCACATTTCGACATTCATCGCCGGAACGACCATCACCGGCTTGTTGGTAGCCAACAGGGCCGTCGTTGCAAGATCACCCGCCTGTCCGGTGGCCATTTTCGCAAGGATATCGGCACTTGCCGGAGCGACCAGAACAAGGTCGGCCTCACGCGACAGGCGGATATGGCCCATTTCGGCCTCATCGGTCAGAGAAAAAAGATCCTGATAAACCTTGTTCTCGGTCAGGGCGGCCACCGACAGCGGTGTAACGAACTCTGCACCGCCTTTGGTCAGGATCGCGCGGATATTAATATCTCGGTCGCGCAACCGCCGGATCACCTCAAGAACCTTATAGGCGGCAATGCCGCCCGAGATGATCAGAAGGATATTTTTTCCTGCCTGCACTGTGGTTACCAGCTATTTACGTTGAAGAAGTGTGATTAACCTACCTTCTCCGTTGATTGCGCGCAAGCGTCCAAAGTGATCAGAAAAAACGCCACAGGTTCGTAAAACCCATGGCGCCATTTCTTTGTTGATTTTCAATTACTTATCAGGGAACAGTATAAAGCATTCCAAACCAGCGCCACCGTCCATTCGGCCCCATCGAAGTACAGTTGATCCGCCACCGCCCCGATGAAACTGGGGCATCCAGACGGATTTCAACCCGCTCATCGCCCAGCCGATTCATGGTCGGTTCGCCCTCGGAAGGGTAACAGGCTATGTGGGCTGCCTTCTGCTTAAGGGTGAAGCCGAATGCTGGCGGATTACGTTCAAGCGTGTAATTTGGCGGTGTCACATCGCTGACCGATAACGGGAGGGAATTTGCCGCCAGAATAAAGCGGTCCATTTCGCCGTAATTCTCGTTCATGGCAAAGCGCGGCAAATACATCATATCCGATTCCGTACTCATCGCGCCGCTTTGCTGGCCAAATGCCGCCTTGTAACCGGCTTCCTTGACCGCGGTGACAACTTCGTCGCTGGCCTCGCCATACGGATATGCAAAGATGTCCGGTACAAAGCCCAGTTCTTCCTTGAAACGCTGCGCCGAATGCGCAAGTTCGGCCTTCACTTCCTCGATTGGCAAGCTTGGCAAGTGCGAATGATGCTGGCTGTGACCGCCAATGGTTACCCCGTCTTTGACCAGTACGCGCAACATATCCCAGGTCATGTAGTTCTCGTACCCGGCATCAACCTGCTCGGTCGCGACGAATACCGTCATCGGGATATTGTGCTTTTTAAAGGCTGGCCACGCAACGTCATAAACCGAACGGTAGGCGTCATCGACCGTAATACCTACGGCATAATCGGGAAGTCCTTTGCCATTTTGCATGGCATCAATGATTTCCGGGATGCCCATGACCGTATATTTGCCACTTGTCAGTTCGCGGATATGGGCTTCGAACTGCGGACCACGAATATTGGTCGACGGGAAATCGGTTTCCGCGAACCGATGATACATAAACACAACGGCCGACGTCGCATCACCCGATGGTGCCTGTACGTCACCGGAGGCATCATTGTTGCTTTGGCGATTATCAGACTGCAACACATCAGCAGCAGGACGTTGGATTTCCGTTGCAGTACCGCTTGTATCGGCATTCTGAGCCATGCCCGGCGAGACACCAAATGTCAGACCGACCGCAAAGGCCGTGCCGAATACCATGCAACGAAACATGTTTGCGCGTTTGGCGCGCGCAACAGCATCAGAAGTTTGCTGCCCATTGGTCTGTGCTTGCATTGCCACATCCATCTTTTTGCGACCCCACTCATTGGTCACTGCAGCCCCCAAAACCACAGTCTTCATTTTATGGTTTCCGGTAATTATGTTTTTTGTGAACCTACCAGCGAACCAATTGTTTTTCCACAATTTCGTCACTCGGCTTGTGTATAGTTTACTGCAACCTACCTGAAGGGCACTCAATTCAACCGCAGTATTAACGGAGATTCGCATGCTGGATTCAGACGCACTGGACATTCTTTTCAATGAAGCTCGAACCCACAATGGCTGGCAGGATCGCGATGTCGACACAGCGCTTCTGAAAAAGGCGTGGGACATTACGGTTATGGGCCCGACCAGCGCCAACTGCGAACCGATGCGCATCAAGTTTGTTAAATCACAGGACGCCAAACAACGTCTGGAACCGGCACTTTCCGAAGGAAATCGGGAAAAAACCCTGGCAGCTCCGGTCACAGCCATCATTGCCTATGACATGGAATTCCATGAAAAATTACCGAAACTGTTCCCGCATACAGATGCAAAATCGTGGTTTTCAGGCAATGATGACCTGATTGCCACCACTGCGTTTCGTAACGGAACATTACAGGCAGCCTACTTCATTCTGGCGTTACGTGCCCTTGGACTTGATTGCGGCCCGATGTCAGGCTTTGACAATGCCAAGGTTGATGGAGAATTCTTCGCGGGCACGTCGGTCAAAAGCAATTTCCTGATCAATATCGGCTATGGCGACCCCTCAAAACTGTTTGATCGCAGCCCTCGCCTAGCGTTTGACGAAGGTGCCGAAATTATCTGATTTCTATCTGAAGTCGAAACCGACGCGGGATGGCCGCGCTGGCGCATTCGCAGATTTTTTGGCAAAATCGGATTATACACCTGTATGATCAGGGTTCAGACGACGTATTTTTTCAAGCTTTTCCGATACTTGAAAACTGTCATCTAACTTTTATTTGATCTTTACCGGCGCATAATCATTTTAGTCGAAATTTTTTGCATGCGTTAATGCGTACCCTCTGGGGTACCCGACATCAGGAGCATCCTTTGGGCTTTCGCCAGTTGTTAATGACCGCATTTGCGGTTGCATTCCCGAATGCTGCGATCTTTATCGTACTGGCATCGATGGAATTGCTTGGCTGGGGCACAGCGATTCTGTGTGCGGTCTTGGCGTGGGTCGGTGTCGCCGGGGTTTTACGTATCTATTTCGATGATCTGCGCCGTGTTGCGCGTTACGCCACCGCATTGCGTGACAAGTTCCGCGGCACCCCGCCACAGCATCTTTTTTTCGGTGCGGCGTCCGAGCTGTCGTCCCTTTATACCCAGATCACCAACGCATTTCGCGAACGCATCGCCCATCTTGAAGCCCAGACCAGCACCGATGCCGAAATCCTTGATCACCTGCCGAACCCGGTTGTGATGGTCAACCGGCAACGCGTTGTGACCGGTTTTAACCAGGCGGCACGCGGCCTGTTCCACAATCTGGAAATCGGTCGCGATCTGACACGCTATATCCGTGATCCGATCCTGCTTGATGCCTTTGATGATGTCGCGGGCGAACGCGAACAGATGAAACATGCCGAATTCGTTCTGGCAAGCGACGCCCATCGTCATTTCGATGTTCTGACCGCGCGCCTGCCAGCCGCAACCGGGGACCGGAACTTTGTTCTGTCCTTCTCGGACCTGACAGAGCTTCGCAAACTTGAACAGATGCGTGCCGATTTCGCGACCGATGCCGGGCATGAACTACGCACCCCGCTTTCGGTGTTGCTGGGCTTTATCGAAACGCTTGAAGGCCCGGCAAAGGACGATCCCGATGCGTTGCACCAGTTCCTGCCGGTCATGCGTGATCAAGGCCAGCGTATGCAGCACCTGATCGAAGATTTGCTGTCACTTGCAAGGATCGAGCTGAACGAACATACACCGCCATCTGATGATTGTGATATAGGCAAGATCATCGACAAAGTCGCCCAGACACTGGCGATGAAAGCCGAAGCCAAAGGCATGGAAATCAAGATTTCCTGTGACCTCGACAACACCGAAATTGTTGGCGAAGAAAAGGAAATGACCCAGGTTTTTGTCAATCTGGTCGAAAACGCCATCAAATACGGACATCCCAAAACCAGTATCGATGTATCGATCACACTGGCCCAAAAGACCCCGGGTGCATTGGCCCGTTACCGGCATGACCGTGTTCTGGCCGTTGCCGTCCGGGATCATTCCGACGGAATCGCACGCGAACATCTGCCACGCCTGACTGAACGGTTTTACAGGGTCGATACGGCACGGTCGCGTGCCGTTGGTGGCACCGGTCTTGGTCTCGCCATCGTCAAACATCTGGTGCAACGCCACCGTGGCACCATGATCATCGACAGCGAACAGGGGGTTGGTTCGGTATTCACTGTCTATCTGCCCGCCAAGGCCAGCGATAATATCCGCAAACTCCATACCGCCTGAACCGCTTTGGGCAACAATCACATATCCATGCAGAACAGGATTTCATGACCTGCGGCAGCAGTACTCGCATCTCTGCGTTCAATTTCGCGAAATCCCAATTTTCGATACATCCCGGCAGCACTTCCGGCCTGAAGATAAACAATATCGAAGTCAAAACGTTTTGCTTCTTGCAGGATACGCTCGACAAGCGTTTTTGCAATGCGCATCCCGCGATAGCGGTAAAGCGTATAGACTGCAGCAATCCATGGGGTTTTATCCGGCCATTCCTGCCCATCCTGCGGCCAAAGGCTAATCATCCCGATCGGCAGGTTGGTATCGCGGTTGATCGCCAGAAGAGTCATCGGAAGACCGTCCTTCTGACTGCATTGAGCAAAGTAAGCCCTGGCATTTTCAAGACTACTCTCAAGCTTTTGCACGCCCCAACGCCCATATGCCCAAGCCGCACAGGCATCAACGCAATCAGGCCTGTCTGCCAGATAAACAATGTCATATGACATGACCGTACCCATTCAATATACATGCCCTAATTATAGTCCAAGATCAAACCGCGCAGAGTTAAAGTAAAAGGGCTAGCAACATCGTGCTAGCCCTTTGCGTATCTGCCCTAATCGAACATCTCGATTACAAAATAAACTTCGAAAGATCCGCATCCTTGGCAAGGCCATCGACCTGCTCGCGGACGTAATTCGCATCAATCTTAATCGTTTCACCGCCGCGGTCGGTTGCGGTAAAGCTGATGTCATCCAGAAGCTTTTCCAACACCGTATGCAGTCGACGTGCGCCGATATTTTCCACCGTTTCATTGACGCTGGCCGAAATACGGGCAAGTTCATCAACCGCATCGTCGGCGAATTCCAGCGTAACATCCTCGGTTTTCAGCAGTGCGACATACTGCTTGATCAGCGATGCTTCCGGTTCCAGCAGAATACGGCGGAAATCTTCCTCGGTCAGGGCTTTCAACTCGACCCGGATTGGCAAACGGCCCTGCAATTCCGGCAGCAGGTCCGATGGCTTTGAAAGATGAAATGCCCCCGAACAGATAAACAGGATATGGTCGGTTTTGACCGTACCATGTTTGGTCGAGACACTTGTCCCTTCGATCAACGGCAGCAAATCGCGCTGCACACCTTCGCGCGATACATCACCGCCACGCTCGGAACGCGCGGTGATCTTATCGATCTCGTCAAGGAACACGATACCATTCTGTTCAACGTTTTCGATGGCCTCGGCGGTGACCTTGTCCATATCCAGAAGCTTGTCGCCTTCCTCGTCTATCAGGCGCTCAAACGCTTCCTCGACGGTCATGCGTTTTGGTTTGGTCTGACCGCCGAATGCCTTGCCGAACACGTCCGACAGGTTCAGCATCCCCATCTGTGCGCCCGGCATGCCGGGAATATCGATGGTCGGCATCGAAGAAGAACTGTTTTCCTGAACAGGGATTTCAATTTCCTTGTCCTGCAATTCGCCTTCTCGCAGCATCTTGCGGAATTTCTGACGGGTATCAGCCGAGGCATTTTCACCAACCAGACCATCAAGAATGCGTTCCTCGGCCTGCATTTCGGCCTTGGCACGGACTTTCTTGCGCATGCTTTCACGCGTCAGGTCCAGCGACACTTCCAGAAGGTCACGAACGATCTGTTCAACATCACGACCGACATAACCAACTTCGGTGAATTTGGTGGCTTCGATCTTGATGAACGGGGCCTCTGCCAGTTTGGCAAGACGCCGGGCGATTTCGGTTTTGCCAACACCGGTCGGGCCGATCATCAGAATATTTTTGGGTAGCACTTCATTGCGCATCGTGTCGTCAAGCTGCTGGCGGCGCCAACGGTTGCGCAAGGCAATGGCGACCGCCCGCTTGGCATCTTTCTGACCGATGATATGGCGATCGAGCTCGGATACGATCTCGCGCGGGCTGAAATGTTGGGTCATTAAATTTATCCGTTAGTTCTTGCGACGGAAATGCGATGTCAGGCCCGAAACGGCACCCTTATTTCGCATCCTCGATCTTTTCCAGCGTAACGCTGTCATTGGTATAAACACAGATATCACCGGCAATCGCCATGGCTTTGCGGGCAATTTCCTCGGCACTCAGGTCCAGAT
Source organism: Thalassospira sp. MBR-102 (assembly GCF_040549275.1). Classification (NCBI taxonomy): domain Bacteria; kingdom Pseudomonadati; phylum Pseudomonadota; class Alphaproteobacteria; order Rhodospirillales; family Thalassospiraceae; genus Thalassospira; species Thalassospira sp. MBR-102. Next base: position 99,962 of record NZ_JBEPTC010000006.1, on the reverse strand, counting down.
CAATCAGGGCCCGCGCCGCGGCAAGTGCATAATTCCCGCCCGATCCGATGGCGATAATGCCGTCTTCCGGTTCAAGAACATCGCCCATTCCGGTCAGGACCAGCGAAACATCCTTGTCGGCCACGGCCATCATTGCTTCAAGCTTGCGCAGATAGCGATCCGTGCGCCAGTCCTTGGCCAGTTCGACACAGGCGCGCATGGTCTGGCCTGGATGACGATCCAGCTTGGCTTCAAGACGTTCCAAAAGGGTAAAGGCATCCGCCGTCGCCCCGGCAAATCCGACGATGATCTCGCCTTTCTGGCCGATGCGGCGCACCTTGCGGGCGTTACCCTTGATCACGGTCTGGCCCAAAGAAACCTGACCGTCACCGGCAACCACCACTTCATTGCCCTTGCGCACCGACAGGATCGTCGTGCCATGCCAGCTCGGCTGAGATTTTTCGCTCATAAATAATCCCTAGATTTTCATCCAATGCGTTCGATCAAGAGTTAGCACGCACAACCGCCCGGTCAAGGGCCAAGCCCCGCGAACCACCATCCCCGGATCACAAACACTGTTTCAATGCGACGGAACAGAAAAAATTCAGGACGTATCACCGCCACATGCTTTACCCTTGGACCATAAAAGAATTTCAAAGAACGAAGGAAAATGATCATGAGCAATCCTGACCTTGCCCAAACCCATCTTGGCAAATGCATTCTGGCCGGTCAGGGCAGGATCAAGGCCGATCTGGTCCTGCGCAATATCGGATTGCTTGATGTCATCACCGGTAAGGTAACTGAAACCGATATTGCCATTGTGGGTGACCGGATTGTTGGTACGCATGCCACATACGAGGGCGATCGCGAAATTGACTGTGCCGGTAAATTCGCCGTACCGGGCTTTATCGACACGCACCTGCATATCGAAAGCTCGCTTGTCACGCCGTTTGAATTTGATCGCTGCGTCTTGCCGCACGGTGTGACCACGGTCCTGTGTGACCCACATGAAATTGCCAATGTGCTGGGAGCGGACGGGATCAGATACTTCCTGGATTGCGCCGAACGGTCCGTGATGGATATCCGCGTTAATCTGTCATCGTGCGTTCCGGCAACCGGGTTTGAAACATCGGGTGCGCAGCTTGAAATCGATGATCTTCTGCCATTCCGAAACCATCCCAAGGTCGTCGGGCTGGCCGAAATGATGAATTATCCGGGTGTTCTGAACCTTGATACAGGCATCATGGCAAAACTTGAAGCCTTTCAGGACGGCCATATCGATGGTCACGCCCCGTTGGTACAGGGTACGGCACTGAACGGCTATATGGCCGCGGGCATCCGCACCGATCACGAGGCAACATCAGCCGCCGAAGCACGCGAAAAGCTTGCCAAGGGCATGGCGATCCTGATCCGCGAAGGGTCTGTTTCAAAGGATCTTGAGGCACTTGCCGAAATTCTGGATGAAAATACGTCAAGCTTCGTCGCACTGTGCACAGATGACCGCAATCCGCTTGATATTGGTGAAGAAGGTCATCTTGATAGTCTTATTGAGCGATTAATTGGTCATTTAAAAGCACGTAATTGCCCGATCCATCATGTCTATCGCGCCGCATCGCATTCAGCGGCCCGTATTTTCGGCTTGCGTGACCGCGGACTGATCGGGCCTGGCTGGCGGGCCGATATCGCCATACTTGATGATTTGGAAACCTGTGCGGTCAGCGATGTGATTGCCGGTGGCCGTCTGGTCACCAACGGTCTGTTTGATGCCCGCGAAACAGTTGCGCCAATTGGCTTGACCTCGATGAAGGCCAAACCGGTCACCGCCGAGGCATTCATGGCCGAACCCAAACCGGGTCAGAACCAAACGCCTGTGATACGCGTCAAACCGGGCCTGATCCTGACCTTCCGGGATGAAGCCACCCTTGAAATTGGCGATAACGGCCTGAAACCCGATCTTGAAAACGATGTGATCAAGGTGGCCGTCGTCGAACGTCACGGCAAGAACGGCAATATCGGGCGCAGTTTCGTCCGTGGTTTTGGTTTGAAACGCGGGGCAATTGCATCTTCGGTCGGGCATGACAGCCACAATATCACTGTGGTTGGTGCCAATGACGCCGACATGGCCGCCGCGGTCAATCGCCTGATTGAACTGGGTGGCGGCTTTGCCGTTGCAGATGGAGGCAGGATCAAGGCCGAACTGGCGTTGCCCGTTGCCGGACTGATGAGTACGGAACCGTTTGAGGTGGTCGAGAATGACTTGATCACGCTGCGCGCTGCCGCCAAGGATCTTGGTTGCATCCTGCCAGAACCGTTCCTGCAGGTCGCTTTCCTGGCCTTGCCGGTAATCCCGCACCTGAAAATGACGGACAAGGGCCTGTTTGACGTCGACAAGTTCGACTTTGTCTAAGCCATCAAACCGGACAGTTTAACAATGACAAATACCGGTTACGTTTTGTGGCCAATACTTAGCCGGTTAAACTGGCTTTTCGCTGCTGTTATTGCTAAATACGACCCAACAGATGCATTGATACCTGCAGGAAAGGAGCTTTGCATGCGCAAGGCCCGCGTAGAGCGCAATACCAACGAAACACAGATCACGGTCGAGCTTAATCTTGACGGGACCGGCATATACGATGTCGAGACTGGGATTGGCTTCCTTGATCACATGCTCGAACAGCTTTCACGCCACAGCCTGATGGACCTTAAAGTCCGGGCCAAGGGCGACCTGCATATCGATTTCCATCACACCACCGAAGATACAGGCATCGCAATCGGTCAGGCGTTTTCGCAAGCACTGGGCGATAAAAAGGGCATCAATCGTTACGGCAGTTGCTTGCTTCCGATGGACGAGGCACTGACACGTGTGGCGCTGGATTGCTCAAACCGTCCTTATCTGATCTGGAATGTCGAGTTTACTCGCGACAAGGTCGGGGATATGGACACCGAACTGTTCCGCGAATGGTTCCAGGGCTTTGCACAGGCTGCTGGCCTGACGCTGCATGTTGAAAATCTGTATGGCGATAACAACCATCATATCGTCGAAAGTGCCTTTAAGGCGCTGGCACGATCCCTGCGCGCCGCGATCGAGATCGATCCGCGCAAATCCGATGCCATTCCCTCGACCAAGGGTGTTCTCGGCGGGTCGCTTTAACCCGCCAGATGCCCCTGGTATGATCCGAATGACCGGGTGATGCATCACCTGGAACAGGAAGTCGGTTTTCGATGAAGGTTTACACAGTCCATACCCATCCCGGCGATGCCAATCCGATGGAAAATGCGATCCTGATCCGCGAAGGCTTTAATTTCTGGGCCTTTATTTTTAGCGGCATCTGGGCGCTTTATCATCGTTTGTGGGCCGCTTTTTTTGGTCTGATCGGCGTATCGCTGATTTGCAATCTTGTGATCTATCTATTCGATGGCGGTCCGGAAATGGATTTTGCCCTCGCCCTTGCGACCGGCATCGGTTTTGGCCTGATTGCCAATGACTTGCGGCGCAAAAAGCTCGCGGCCGGTGGCTGGAAGCTTGTCGAAATTGTCGCAGGCCCCAACGAAAATGCAGCCGAACATCGTTTCTTTGATCGCCTGCGTGGCGGACGCGCTGTTCACGATACCCTGCAAAATGTTGCGCCCACCCCCTTATCCGGGAGCACCCCCTACCCATGAGTGTTGCGATTATCGATTACGGTTCAGGCAACCTGCGTTCTGCTGCCAAGGCGTTTGAACGCGCGGCCCGCGAAACCGGCATTTCCGCCGATATCATTGTCACCGATGATCCGGAAAAGGTCCGCAATGCCAGCCATATCGTCCTGCCCGGTGTTGGTGCCTATGCCGATTGCCGTGCCGGCCTTGATGCCGTTACCGGCATGGTCGAAGTTCTGAACGAGCAGGTCATCAAAGGTGGTAAGCCATTCTTTGGCATTTGTGTCGGCATGCAGTTGATGTCGACGGTTGGTCGCGAATTTGCCGACACCCCGGGTCTTGACTGGATCAAGGGCGAAGTGGTTGCAATTGAACCCGCAGACCCGTCGCTTAAAATCCCGCATATGGGCTGGAACGAGCTGGTCCTTGATCTGTCTGGCAAATCGCATTCCGTGTTGTCGGGTGTATCGGATGGCGATCATGCCTATTTCGTGCACAGTTATCACATGCATGTTCAAAATCCGGATGAACGGCTGGTATCGGTCGATTATGGTGGCGCGCTTACGGCGATGATCGGGCGCGACAACATGATCGGTACCCAGTTCCATCCGGAAAAAAGCCAGAAAACGGGACTTACCATCATTGGTAACTTCCTGGGATGGAAACCATGACCGCACCCAGCAATACGATCGAACCCGGTGTTACCGCCGAACGCGTTACGGAACTGAGCGCGGGCGACCTTTCCGACATCGTTGATGCCTGTACCCAGGCAATCGTCGAAGGCGGAGGTTTTGGCTGGCTGACCCCGCCGGATCGTCCGGATATGGAAAAATACTGGCGCGGCGTTTTGCTGATGCCGGGGCGTCATCTGTTTGTATCGCGCGTTGACGGCGTGATTTCCGGGGCCGCCCAGTTGCTTGAAACGCCGTCCAACCTTGAAGCACAACGGCATTCGGCCCAGATCACCGGCCATTTCGTGGCACCGTGGGCGCGCGGGCGCGGGAATGGCAAGGCCATCGTGCGCAGCATCGAATTTTATGCGCGCGAACGCGGTTATTCGGTTTTGAAACTTGATCTTCGTGAAACCCAGACTGCTGCCATCGCACTTTATAACGGGCTGGGTTATGTCCGTTGGGGCATCAATCCCTATTACGCAATGGTCAACGGTAAAATGGTCGAAGGTTACTACTACACCAAGAAAATACAGGACACTGACCAGTGAATCTCTATCCGGCAATCGACCTTAAAGATGGTGCATGCGTTCGCCTGCTGCGCGGTGATATGGACAAGGCCACCGTATTCAACAACGATCCGGGTGCACAGGCCGGTGAATTTGTCGCTGCCGGCTGTCATTGGGTCCATATCGTCGATCTGAACGGTGCTTTTGCCGGTGAACCGGTCAATGGAGCCGCGGTTGACCGCATCCTTGCCGCAGTCGCAGGCAAGGCCAAAACCCAGCTTGGCGGCGGTATCCGCACGATGGAAACGGTTGATTACTGGCTTAACAAGGGCATCACCCGTGTGATCCTTGGCACTGTCGCCCTGCGTAATCCAGATTTTGTCAAAGAAGCCTGTGCAAAATGGCCGGGTCGTATTGCGGTTGGCATTGACGCCCGCGATGGCTATGTCGCGGTTGAAGGTTGGGCCGAAACATCCGAAGTCACCGCGCTTGAGCTCGCTCAGAAATTCGAGGATTGCGGTGTCACCGCAATCATCTTTACCGATATTGACCGCGATGGTGCAATGGGCGGCCCGAATATCGAAAGCACGGTAGCCCTTGCCAGCGCGATTTCGACCCCGGTAATCGTATCGGGCGGGGTTTCATCGCTGGATGATCTGATTGCAGTTGCCAAACATACCGATGCCGGGATTGACGGCGCGATTTCCGGACGCGCACTTTACGATGGCCGGATTGATCTGGCAGAAGCTATCAGGGCATTGTCCTAAGCGGACCCAAACAGGAAACCGACCATGCTGAAAACCCGTGTCATTCCCTGTCTCGACGTCAAGGACGGTCGCGTCGTCAAGGGAGTCAATTTCGTTGATCTGATTGATGCCGGCGATCCAGTGGAACAAGCACGTATCTATGACGCCGAAGGCGCAGACGAGCTTTGTTTCCTTGATATCACCGCATCAAGCGACAATCGCGATACCATTTTCGACGTTGTTGCCCGCACCGCCGAGGCATGCTTTATGCCCGTCACAGTCGGTGGCGGCGTGCGTTCGCTTGAAGATATTCGCAAACTGCTTTTGGCAGGTGCCGACAAGGTTTCGATCAATACGGCCGCGGTCAATAACCCCGATTTCGTGCGCGAAGCGGCACGCAAGTTCGGATCACAATGTATTGTGGTTTCGATTGACGCCAAATCGACCGGCCCGGACAAGTTTGAAATCTTTACCCATGGTGGTCGCAAACCAACCGGGATTGACGCCGTTTCGTTTGCAAAACAAATGACGGAATATGGCGCCGGGGAACTCCTGGTCACCTCGATGGATCGCGATGGCACCAAGTCGGGCTTTAACCTGCCGCTGACGCGATCAATTGCGGATGCCGTACATGTGCCGGTGATTGCATCGGGCGGTGTCGGGACGCTGGACCATATGGTCGAAGGTGTGACCGAAGGCCATGCCTCGGCGGTTCTGGCTGCCTCGATCTTCCATTTCGGGACCTATCGTATCCGCGAGGTCAAGGACCACATGAAAGCCGCCGGCATCCCGGTCCGCGAGGGGTGATTATGACTGATAAACATATCCTTGATCAGCTTTACACTGTGATTGCCGCCCGCAAGGGTGCCGATCCAGAAACGAGCTACACCGCCAGACTTTTTGCCAAGGGCACGGCAAAAATCGCCCAGAAAGTTGGCGAAGAAGGCGTTGAAACCGTGATCGCGGCCCTTGCCGAAACCCCGGAAAAAGTGGCATCCGAAAGTGCCGACCTGCTCTATCATCTGACTGTTCTTTGGGCCGATCAGGGGGTAAAACCGGAAGATGTATGGAACATACTGGCCGAACGCCAGGGTATTTCCGGTATTGCCGAAAAGGCATCCCGCACCGATAAATAGGGTCATATCCCGTCAAGATCAGGAGCATCCCCATGGCCGTCTCTGCCTATGATCCGCAAAACATCTTTGCCAAAATTCTTCGTGGCGAAATCCCGTGCAACAAGGTTTTTGAGGACGATCACGTCCTTGCCTTTCACGACATCGCCCCGCAGGCCCCGACCCATATCCTTGTGATCCCGAAGGGTGCCTATACCAGCTATGACGACTTTGCAGCCAATGCATCGGACGCAGAAGTTATCGCCTATACACGCGCAATCGGCAAAATCACCGCCGCGGCAGGCGTTGTCGAGGACGGTTATCGCCTGATCGCCAATACCCGCGACCATGGCCGCCAGGACGTCCCGCATCTTCATGTCCATATCATCGGCGGCAAAAAGCTGGGCCTGATGTTGCCAAAAGACTAAGGTTAACGCCTGCAAGACTAGAATTCGGGGCAGGGCGGCTATGGCGTCCCTGCCTTTTTGATTTACCGGAATGTCATGATCCGAGATATCTCGTCCGCCGCTAAGATTTTCCAAAGCCTTCCGGGTGACTGGACGCTTGTGCGAGATATTGGTCCCACAGGAAAGTTCAAAGGCGATGTGACTTTTCGTCTGATAGAGCCTGAAAAGACCGGAATTATACGCTATCGGGAGGAAGGAGTTCTTGAGCGCGGGGATGGCAAACGCTTTGACGGTTACCGCGAATACGACTTCGTTCTGCATGAAGACCCGCCCGGGATTGAGCTTCTGTTTCGCGATCCGTTAAGCTTTGGCAATCGCTATGTCCTGCTGCAATTTGGAGAGAATGCTGCCGATGTGCTTTGTGCACGAGACATTCATCCCTGTGGTGATGATTTTTATCATCATTGCATGATCTGGCATGATGAAAATCATTTCGAAACTAAAATAAAAATAACTGGCCCGAAGAAAGACCATTTGTTGCACAGCATTTATCTTCGAAAACCAAAGGCCTAGGCCGCAGCAATTTCCTTAACGTTACGAGGTTCACATGTCACTGCCCCCGTTCCATCTGGCATTTCCGATTAAATCGATTGCCGATACACGCGCGTTTTATATCGATATCCTTGGCTGTGACGAAGGTCGTTCGACCGAGGCATGGATTGATTTTGATTTCTTTGGTCATCAGCTTTCTGCCCATGTTCGCCCCGAAGCAGGACAAAATGCCGGCGCGGGGAATGTGGATGGTGATGCGGTGCCAATCCCGCATTTTGGCGCGGTTCTGGAATGGGATAAATGGCATGATCTGGCAGATCGCCTGAAAGAAGCGGGGGTTAAATTCCTGCTGGAGCCGAAAATCCGCTTTAAAGATGAACCGGGCGAACAGGGAACTTTCTTTGTGGAAGACCCGGCCGGCAATGGTCTGGAATTCAAGACATTCCGCGATCCGGCGATGATTTTTGCGCATTAATTGGCATTTCAGGCAGAGATGATCAGACTTTGGCTTTGATGTCGCGGAACGCTTTGCCCTGCAATGCGTTATATGATCAGGTAATATGAGCGATGCCGGTTCTGATCGGTATCCGCGACATCCCTAAATCGTCGATCCACATCATCCGTCCGTCAGGAGAATTGCCCATGTCCGCCGCCAGTTCCGCCAATGCTACCCGCAAAACCCCCAGCATCCTGATTGCGGCGGCGGGCGAGGATGATCGCTGGAAAGAGGCCATGGTCGCCCGCCTGCAGGATGCAAATATCGTCACACAATGTGAAAATTACGATCCCAAAACGATTGATTTTGCCTTGTTGTGGAAACAGCCGCAGGGATTGCTTAAAAGCCTGACGGGACTTCAGGCGATCTTCTCACTTGGCGCGGGTGTTGATCATGTACTTTCAGCGCCCAGCCTTCCGACAGAAGTGCCAGTCATTCGCCTTGAAGATGCCGGTATGGCCGATCAGATGGTGCAATATCATCTGTATGCCGCGCTGCATTTCATGCGCGATTTCGATATTTATGCCCGTCAGCAGGCCAAGGCCGATTGGACCCAGCACGATGTCGCACGTATTTCGAAATGCCGGGTCGGGGTGATGGGGCTGGGTGCACTTGGTGCGGCGGTCGCCACCGCCCTGACCCAGCTTGGCTTTGCCGTATCCGGCTGGAGCCGCACGATGAAGGCGATTGATGGCATCACCACCTATGCCGGGGCCGAAACCCTCAACGAGTTCCTTGGACAATCCGACATCCTGGTTTGCATGTTGCCGCGTACCGCCGAAACCGAGGGCGTTTTGAACGGAAACACTCTGTCCCAATTGCCAAAAAATGCCGCAGTGATCAATGCCGCGCGCGGTGCGATGATTGTGGAGGCGGATCTTCTGCGCCTGATCGATACCGGGCATCTGCGCGGGGCGTTCCTTGATGTGGCGGTAACCGAACCGCTACCCGAAAGCCACCCGTTCTGGGATCATTCGAAAATCCGCATCACGCCGCATATCGCGGCCGCGACACGGATTGAGGAATCGGTCGATCAGATCGCCGAAAATATTGATCGCATCTCACGCGGCGAAACCCCGCGCGGCCTTGTTGATCGTAAAACAGGATATTAAGCCGCATCGTTGGTAAAGGAGCAGAATGGTTGGCTATGCCAGTCCATTCTGCCTGCCAACGTTAGTCACCTCGAACCGCAATCAGCTTGCCATCAGTCCTTCGATCCCATTGGCAAAAAGCTGCCCCAGCCAGTCGGTAAATACCCGAACGCGCGGTGAAAGTTGCCTGTTATGTGGATACAGCACCGATACAGGCATCGATTCCGGCGGATATTGCGGCAGGATTTCGACCAGCCGACCAGCCTTCAGATCGGCCACCGCGCGGTAATACGGGACCTGAATGATCCCAAGCCCGGCAATAGCCGCCGCGATATATAAATCCGCCCCGGTCACGGAAATATTGGCAGGAATCTCCACCTGCCGCACAAGACCGTCAATCGTGAAATCAATCGGCATCGACTTGGCATCCGCACCGGAAAGGAAGGAAACAACCCGGTGTCCCTGGCGTTCAAAATCCTCGATCCGCTCGGGCATGCCATATTTTTCAAGATAGCCGGGACTTGCAACCGTCACCTCGGGCATTGTTGCCAAACGACGGCTGATCATGGATGAATCGACCAGTTCCCCACTGCGCAAAACGCAATCATATCCCTCATGAACCAGATCGACATACCGATCACCATCCGCCACCACAAGCGTGATATCAGGATATTCATCCATAAAGCCCGGCAGGGCCGGAATGACAAACATCCGGGCCAGTGTCCCCTGAAGATTGACGCGCAAAAGCCCCTTGGGCGCACAAGGCCGAAAAAGGCCGTCGGCTTCCTCCAGCTCGCCCAGTATCCGGATACAGCGCTTGTAATAAGCTTCGCCGTCCAGAGTTGGTCGAACCTGCCGGGTGGTGCGATTCAGAAGCCGAGTACCCAACCGTTCTTCAAGGCGCTGAATGGCGTTGGTCATCGTGGCGCGTGGTATCTGAAGATCCGTCGCTGCTTTGGTAAAGCTTCTGCGCTCGACAATTCGAACGAAGTTGCGCATTTCCTCAAACCGGTCCATCGCATTTCAAATTGTTATGATTTATCGAACAGTATTGTCGATTATGGGGTAATTATCCCAAATGTCATCCGGTTCATACTCCGCCCATCGAAATTGGTTCATCACCAGGCAGGAAAACCGACATGACAAATGCAAATGAAACCAGAACCGCCATTATCACCGGTGCCGCACGTGGCATTGGTGTGGCCCTTGCCAAACGCTTGGCACAGAATGGCTTTGCCGTTGTTATCAACTATGCCAACAGTGCCAACAGCGCAAACGCCCTTGTCGACGAACTGACAACAAGCGGCCATCAGGCGATGGCAATCAAGGCCGATATCACCGATGCCGATGCCGTCAAACAGATGTTCGATCACGCCGAAACCCGTTTTGGCGGGGTTGATGTCATCGTCAATAATGCTGGCGTCATGACCACACAGCCGATCTCGGAAATGAGTGACGCGGTCTATGACTCGATGATGGATACCAATGTACGCGGTACCTTCAACATGCTGCGCGAGGGGGCCAAACGCCTGCGCAATAACGGTCGGGTAATCAACTTTTCAACCACGGCCCTTCATCTGAAATTGCCGGGTTATGCGGTCTACAATGCAACCAAGGCGGCGGTTGAAGCCATGACAGGTGTTTATGCCAAGGAACTGCGCGGCCGCAATATCACGGTCAATGCCGTAGCCCCCGGCCCGGTTGCTACCGAGCTGTTCCTGAACGGCAAGACCGACGAACAGATTACGCAGTTTTCCAAAATGCCGCCACTTGAACGCCTCGGACAGCCAGAAGATATCGCCGGTGTTGTCTCCTTCCTGGCTGGGCCGGATTCCGATTGGGTCAATGGACAGACGCTGCGCGCCAATGGCGGCCTTGCCTGATCCCGATCATTAAATTGATTGCCCTGCCGCTTTTCCCAGATCCCGCGCGACAGGGTGATTACGCAAAGGTGCCGTCCTGCAAACATGAGGACGGCACCTTTGCCGTTCTACGAATGGCCCTATTGCCAAAACAGCGACAAGAAACTCGCAAAAACTCCACCGAGCAAATTGGCAAGCCCCTGATTTTAACCCATGATGGCACCTCGACCCGAACAAGGATGCCTTTATGACCGATATTACCTTCCGCTACGCCACCCACGAAGACCTCCCGGCCATCGTTGCGCTTCTGGCCGATGACGAAAAGGGCAAAACCCGCGAAGAACTGCGCGATCCGCTGCCTGATGTCTATTATGCCGCGTTCGATGCCATGCAAAGCCAAAGCACCGAAGCCCTTCCCAACAAATACCTGCTGGCGTGTCGCGGTGATGATATTGTTGGCTGTCTGCAACTGACCCTGATTGCCGGGCTTTCGCGCAAAGGCCGTCTGCGTGCGCAGATCGAAGGGGTGCGGGTGTCGTCAAAATGTCGCGGTCAGAATGTGGGGAAAAAGCTGATTACCGAATCCATTTCGATTTCGAAATTACTTGGTGCATCGCTTGTGCAATTCACAACCGATAAAAGCCGAAAGGATGCGCACCGCTTTTACGAACGGCTCGGCTTTGTCGCCAGCCACGAAGGCATGAAAAAGGAAATCTGAGGTTTTCTGTCATAGTAATGGCAATATTTCTCAGCCTTATCATGCTATGATTGAAATCCCACGAAACACCGGCAAACGGAGCTTACACCATGAATCTCTCCGAACTGCAGGAAATTGCCACACTTAAGGGCTTCACCCATCATTTCAGTGCGGCTGGAAACCATGTTACCTGCGATGGCAAGGAAGTAAGCTATTCCGCCAATGATCTGACTATTATCGACAGTCGATCCGTCGATAGCGGCACCGATCCGGGTGATGATGCGACGCTTTATATGATCGAGGCCTGCGACGGTACGCGTGGCACCCTGATCGTACCGAGCAGTTTTTACACAGAACATGAAAAAGCCGAACTGATTGACCATTTGCGAAGTCAGCAACGCGAGAGCAAATCGGGCAATCCTTAATCCTGACGGAACAGTCATTCTCTTTGCGCGTTTATGAAACACGGATATCAAAACGAGCAAGGAGCCAAGTCATGAATCTCGCAGAACTGCAGGAAAATGCCATCCGCCACGGCTTTTCGCATCAATTCGTTTATGAAGATGGCGTATTACGTTGTGATGGGGGCGGCCCGGTCTATGATCCGGCAGATCTGAAAATCGTGCACAGCAACAGTGTCGATGCAGGTACCGATCCAGGGGATGATGCCACCCTTTATATGATCGAAGCCCGCGATGGCACCAAGGGAATGATGATCATCCCTTCAAGTTTCCATACTGATCCAGCCAAGGCACAGTTGATTGATGATCTGCGTCGGAACACACATTAATCGCGATATCCCGGTTTTTCACGTGTTCTCACAAAATGAACACAAACCTGCACTTTTGGCGACATGAAGGATGATGAGATTGACGTCATTATCGAAATTCGATCAAAAGGCAGTAAATGCGATGTCGGACCTGTTGCCGTTTTTTCGGGCCTGGGTGGCCGATCCCAAACGGGTTTCGGCCATTTCCCCCTCCAGTTCGGCATTGGCAGAATTGATTACATCCGAAATTTCCCCCGCAACCGGCTCCGTGCTTGAGCTTGGTCCGGGTACCGGTGTTTTTACACGGGCCCTGATCGCGCGCGGTCTTGATGAGGGCGATCTGACCCTGGTCGAAGCCGGGGCCGAATTTGCCCGATTGCTCTCAGATCGTTATCCACGTGCCAGGGTGCTGCATATGGATGCCAGCCGAATCACCTTAAACCCGCTTTATCCATCCAATGATCTGGGTGCTGCCATCAGCGGCCTGCCATTGCTTTCCATGCGACCCCGCCAAGTGATGGGCGTTTTGAATGGTGCATTCCGTTATCTTGGACCTACCGGTGCCCTCTATCAGTTCACCTATGGCCCGCGCTGCCCGATTCCAAGCACCATTCTTGATCGGATGGGCCTTCGCGCCAGCCGGATCGGAACGATCATGCGCAATGTACCACCATCGTCCGTTTACCGGATTTCCCGTGTTGCCTGATCATCTCCGATAAGCCATATGCCGGTAACCAAGGGCTTCGGCGATATGCCCGCGCTTGACGTTATCCATGCCCGCCAAATCGGCAATCGTGCGGGCAACACGCAAAACACGATGATACCCGCGAGCTGAAAGCTTCATCTGACGCGTGGCATCCTGCAACAAGGCACGCCCATCCTCATCCAGAACCGCTGCTTTTTGCAAGACCTCGCCATCTGCTTCAGCATTGGTCAAAATATTATCATTTTTATATCGTAATGACTGGGTTTCGCGCGCCACCAAAATCCGTTTGCGCACCACCTGCGTCGTCTCGCCCGACGCCGGAAGGTCAAGTTCTTCGGGTGTGACTGCGGGAACATCAATCTGGATATCAAAACGATCCAGAAGCGGGCCGGAAAGCCGCGCCTGATAATCCTCGCCACATCGCGGTGCCCGCGTGCACGCCAGATCATTATCACCCAAATAGCCGCACCTGCAGGGATTCATTGCCGCCACCAGTTGCACGCGCGCCGGATAGGTTACATGCGCATTGGCACGCGCAACCGATACCTGCCCGGTTTCAAGTGGCTGACGCAATGCATCAAGGACATTGCGCTGAAATTCCGGTAATTCATCCAAAAACAGAACGCCATGATGGGCTAAGGAAATCTCGCCAGGGCGAACACGATGGCCACCTGTAAAGAAACATAAAATATGAGACTTACAGGTATGAGAAAAAACAAAGACTTATGGGTGGATTGGCTCACTAAATATGAGACTGTAATACAAAATATGAGACTCAGCGAAAATTACAGCCTTGCTGAAAGTCTTTTTGAAACCCTTAATGACATCTCTGCCGAAACACGCGGCGCACGTGAAATTCGGCCAACCGACCGGTCAATAACGGGTTTGCTAAAAGTAGCCCCTGACCAACCACAAATACCCTTCGAATCGTCACTGGAACGCGATTTTGCGATCTTGATGACCGGACGAAGGGGTGTCTTTTCAATCGAGGCGCAGCCGGTCACCATCAGATATCTGGATGACTTTGGCAAAGAACGAACCTACACGCCCGATTTTCTAATCACGCGTTATCGTCATGAGTTGGAGCGACCGGAAACTGGTCTGCACACCATGCTGGTGGAAATCAAATACACTTCCGACCTTAATGGTAAAAATCAGCCAACCCTTTTGCAAAAATTCAAGCACGCAAAACAATGGGCCGAGTTCAAAGGCTGGTCCTTTAGCGTCTTCACCGAAAAAGAAATCCGAACATCAGAACTTGAACGTGCTCGTGAGCTCCTGCCCTACCGTTTTCTGGATTCTGATACTCCGGTAGAATCTGCAATTGACCTGTTTGTCCAGCAGCACAAAGTTGCAACAATCCGGCAAATAACAGATGCGCTTCACAATTTTTCTGAGGAACAGGTTCACACAGAAGTTCTCAAGATGCTTGCGACGCATCAGCTTTTTGCCGATGATGATAGTAGATTAGATGCTGATTTATCGATCTATTTATGATAGTTTCGATATCGTTATGTTTTCTAGGTGGGCTAGGAATTTGACATTTCAAAACACTCAGCCAGACAAAATTGATGACGAGCGCTGGGAAAGTGCGCTCGAACGTCGGCGGGTTATTGAACGATGGCTAGAAATTGCCAGCCCGACCAAAGAACTGGCTGCAGACTTTGCTGCTAAATTGAATTGCAGTGTCCCGACGTTTTATCGCTGGGTACAGAATTTCAGGAAGGATCATCAGACTTCGAGTCTTGTGGTTGGCCTTAACAGAGGCAACAAGACCAAACAACGCCTCCATCCCGACGTCGAAAAAATTATCTCTGATGTAATTAAAAACCTTTATCTGACAAAAGAGCGTCCGATACGGGCACGTGTCGTCGAAGAAGTCGAGTTGCAGTGCTTCAAAGTCAATCTTTCACCTCCTTCAAAACCTACCATTTATCGTCGAATTGCAGACGTCCCAGCTTTCATAGCGACAGAACATCGCTATTCTAAAAAGAAAGCGAAACATCTTTTTGAGCCACACAAGGGTTCTGCAACCACGGCAACTCGCCCTCTCGAACAAGTCCAAATCGACCACACCCCGACCGATCTTACTCTTGTTGACCCTAAAGAACGCGAGGGAATTGATAGAGCTTGGATCACGTCGGCCATCGATTCATACAGCCGCGCTTGCATGGGCTTTTATCTTTCTTTCGGAGCGCCAAGCTCACTATCGACCGCCCTCTGCCTGACACAATCTGTCCTACCGAAAGAGCAACTGCTGCGTGAACATAAAATTTCAGGCAATTGGTCAATGCAGGGACTTCCGGAGAAAATTTTCGTCGATAACGGCTCAGATTTCCATAGCGCCGCCTTCAAACGAGGCTGCGATCAACACGGTATTTCCCTTGACTATCGTCCTAAAGGAGCACCGCAATTTGGTGCTGTGATTGAGCGTTTCATCAAAACGCTGAACCATAGATCCCACAATATTCCCGGTACGACTTTCTCCAGCAGTCATCATCGGGGCGAGTACGACTCCCAGGGACGAGCCTGTATGACCCTCAAGGAGTTGGAAGGTTACCTTCTGGAGTTTATTGTTAACGTCTACAATCAGAGGCTCCACCAAGGTATTGGCATGCCTCCCGCTGCAAAGTTCGAACAGGGTTTTGGTGGAAATGATCCCCGTTCAATTGTCCGGCGCCCACGTTTGCCCAGCAATCAAAAAACATTCCTGATCGATTTTCTACCTGTCATGACACGCACCGTTCAGCGATATGGCGTGCGTGTTGACGGCATCAACTACTATTCTGACATTCTGGGACAGATATTGTTTGATGGGGACAAGCGGAAGTTTGAACTTCGACGCGACCCTAGAGATATTTCGACGCTGTATCTCTATCACCCAGAAGACAAGACATACTATGAGCTTCCCTATCGCGACCCGAGCCAGCCTCCCATGAGCATTTGGGAGCTCAGACATATCAAGGATAGGATGCGGCGAGAGGGTAAAGACCAGGTCGATGAAGGGCGTATTTTTGCCGGTTATGAAGCTATGCAGAACCGCATCGCAGAGTCAGTGGCCTCCACTCAGAAGGCAAAAAAGCAGCGTAGAACCGAAAAGCGCCGCATGAATCCTCATGCGGCGCAAACGCACGCGGCCAAGCCTGCTCCGGCCGGGCCTCGGGAGACGCTATCCAATGACGATCTGGAATTTGAATTCGATCCCTCAATGATTGAATCGGAGATCAAAATTCGATGACTGAGCACCTTCATAGTGAAGCGGCAAAATATCTGGAGGCATCACGGGACGAACAGATTCATTGGCTGAACACCCCTAAATGGTTCCCTTACGATACTGGCAATCGGATGCTTGAAAAGATCGAAGCAATGATCAAGCACCCGCCAACGCACCGCATGCCATCCATGATGCTGGTCGGCGAAACCAATAATGGGAAAACCATGATTTTGGAGGAAGCTCTGAGCCGTCATCCGCGTCGCTCAATTCCAGAGGAAGAAGCCGACCAAATCCCGGTAATTTTTATCACGATGCCACCAGGGCCTGAACTTCGACGCTTCTACAAACAGGTCCTCGATAAAGTTGGAGCGGTTCATCGGCCCAGCGATACGACAGCAAATCTCGAAAGCCAGGTACTGCACGTTCTTAAGGGTGTTGGTACGCGCCTCATCATTATTGATGAACTTCATAACATCTCTGAGGGTAAATTTACCCAGCAGCGTCAGTTCCTCAATATGCTGCGCTTTCTGAGCAATGAGCTTAGGCTTTCCTTTATCTGTGCCGGCACCAAGAAAGCCATCCGAACCATTCAAACCGATGATCAGCTGGCTAATCGATTCAAACCATACAACCTTCCGGAATGGAAAGACGGAAAGGATTATCGAAGGTTTCTCTATTTTCTCGAATCTACTTTGCCACTTCCAGAGCCATCGAACCTGCATAAATCTGAACTGGCGAGGACCATTCTAACAGTTTCAGAACGGACCGTTGGAGAGATGGTTTCGTATGTGAAAGAAGCGACTTTCATTGCGCTTGATGAAAGTTCCGCTCATCTCAAACCACATCATTTTGAAATTGCGGACTATACATCACCTTCACGCCGCAAAGCAGAAGCCGAACAAATTGCCGGGTAAATGACCATGTTACCGGTTCGCCCAAAGCCTCAAGTCGATGAGTCTTTCACAAGCTGGCTGATCCGCGTCGCGAACGCAAACGGCATACCTGTCGGTACCTTCTGCCATTTCCTGTCAAAGCATCAGCATTTTTTTACACGGGATACTGACCGACCAACAGATAAACAGATTGTCTGCGACCTTGCCCGTCTGACAGGCACGCCAATTTCAGCGGCCGCCGAAACAACCATCCATCTTTTGGAACGACGCGTGTTTCCCATGCTGAAGCCGAACAATGTGCAGCAGATGATTACAGTTCTGGGAGTTTATCACAGAACCCATCGCAAATATGGCCAAGCCTTCTGCCCTCAATGTTTGGCTGATGAGGGTTACTACCGATTGTCGTGGCGACTTGTGTTCATTACCCAATGCACAACCCATTCTCAAAGACTGCATGATCGATGTTGTCAGTGCGGCGAGCCTGTATGTCTTCATCGCAGTCCCTGGCATACCTGTCATTCTTGCGGGTTTGATCGCCGGGAAGCTGAAGCTTTACCAATAGACAGTCATGCAGAAAGACTGCAGAAAAGGCTCGAACAGGGTTTTCGTACAGGAACACTTTTCTGGGATGTACCGATGCCATCCCCTCAATCGTATGCCAAACTCGTTTATGACCTCATGAGCATATTGCATCATCGAGCACCTCGTGTCGCAAGGTTACGGGAAGTCATACGAGAAATGTCAGGCGGCCCCGAATTTAGCTTTGAAGGGGAACAAAAATCGCAAAGGCTGGAGAGCCTCAGTTGTGAAGATAGACACAAACTCATGGCCATCGTCGGCCGGGCACTTCAAGACTGGCCATGGCGGCTTATTGCATATGCGATGCGTGCAGATTGCTGGCATTCGTTCCTGCTTAAAGATTTAAAAAATCCGCATCCGGCACTTAGCGAAACCGCCACACGTTACCTGACATTTTCTCCAAACTAGGATAGCTGCAAAAGTTCTTCAATGATCAGGGGCATGTTTTCAGGCTTGGGATCGTCACGTTCCAATCTTTTGGCGTAGCAGTTCACGGTACTCAACAAATCTAACGTGGTAGGCCAACCGTTCATCCCGTCCACTTCGTGATCCGCCCGCATCGTGAAATACAGAATATCCCTAATCAAACGGACAGGAAGCTTCAACAAAGTGACTGGATGAGCGACAAATGCTGGGCGTCCCTCATAGAGGCCGTTGCGCAATCTTCGCTCAATAAACATCAAATAACTAAATTTTCCGCGGTTGGGCACCCGACAGACCATGACCAGTAAATTTCGGCCGTTGCCAGCCTTTCTGAGTGGAATACATCCCGGCCATTCGCGTGTACTCGGAAACTCAATTACAGCAAATTTACCGTCAGCTACAGGAATCCAATCATCTCCGAGTGTTGCGATTTGATTTCCGGTTTTTCTCTGGAGAGTTGCCAAAGCTCTTGCCAAATCAGGTAAGGGGTAATCGATCGGATCCCCACCTGGCTCTGGTCGCAGCTCTTCACTTTGACCATCGTCCACCAATTCAACGAGGTGAAAAGGTAAAGGGATTTTCGGTGAACAACCGAACAGGTCACGCGCGACCGTCGCTTTTCGTTTGCGTAACTGCTGCGCTATTTCGATGTCTACATCTGGAGAAAACTCCAGTGTTGAGTGCAAAGTCCCGCTCGAGAAGGGCTCCGCAAATGATCCGCTTGCAACATCGCCCTCAACAAACTGGTATTTTGGACCTATCTGGTTTTGCTCCAGCTGTTCCTGATGCTTTTCAATGCGAATGTCTGCGTTTGGCGGAACAAAGTCACTGGCTTCCAGATTCAGAGTTTCCCCATCAAACCCCAGATCAGCCGGCTCGGACGTTACACCGATGATCTCTTGCCCACCGGCTCTCGTGACTGAAAATACTCCATCTTCCGTTTCAAACGCCATTTTCTCAGGCTTTGCCGGAACAACGACCTGAATCGTAGATGCCAAGCGCAACGCTCTAATTCTCTGAATTTGAAGGACGTTAATCGCATGGGAGCTTTCGGTGATGTCATATTCCAGAGGCAGGCGAATGTCAGATGTAAGGCCTGCTGAAAAGCCCGCGAACTTGATTTCAAACAGATCGCTAAATGGCAAAATCAATCTTGGTGGACAAATTGGCCAACGATACGGGCTTAACCCCTTCAAAATCAGCGAACCACATTGCCCCAAAAATGCTTCCGCATTCTTTCCCATTGATAAAATGTTAGCCAACTCAATCGCCGCCGCAAATTTGGCGCCAGCGTTATAGTTTTTTGGATAGATTCGAATATGCCCATGCTCAAGCTCAAATGGCTCACGGTAAAACCGTTCGACAACGGGCTGCGTTTTCCCGTTCATCAGGCCAACTAACAGCTCGGAACAATATCCAGTCAGATACCAGAGAAAATCTGCACAACTCATAATGAACTGTGTTTGGTGATCTGCCCCCTTTAGCCGACCGGAAACGAGTAATCGGGGAGAGGGAAGTTCTACTGGACCAAACTTCTCCAGATTGTCTGGAATATTGATCCACTGATAGTGGGCCATGCTATGAGTGAGCCACTCAAGCCGCGCAGTCTTGGGATCAAGAGTCGCATGGAAGACTTCCAGATCAGGAATAGGTGAGTGAATGCGATTATTCCAAACGCGTCCCTCTCTCATCAACCCGAATTCCCGCACTGGAAACTTGCGGTAAACCCAGCTCTCGGTTTGCGTCCGAGCAGCCAGATACGTAACAACATCAATTCCCGATTTATTCTTCGATGTCGGAAAAACGTCCTCACAAGGCGCAAATTTGGCGAGCCCCCAAATCTGGTCTGCACGATAGCCAAGATTTGGAGATTCTATGGGATCATGTGTGAAACCGACGACATCGAGAAGAATGTGGGGGGTTCTAAAAGGAGCAGTACGCAGTTGCGGTGTTTCAATAGACGGGATGCGATCAGACATGGACCCCCAACATGTGTGTTTTGCCAAATTCATCAGGTGTCCCGTGTCTGAAAGTAACACCAGGCGACAGAACATATTGTGCGCTTAACAAACTATTTTCCCGATCCTGCACGTCCCCCTTCATTATCGAAAGATCGAAAAATCTGTTCATGCAACAGGCCATCTTTGGGCTGCAGATAAGGTAAAAGGCCACCGGTACTTTTGTGGCGGGTAATCTTGCGAATATCCGCATCCGAGAGCCCCTCCCAATGCGCAGCTGTTGCTATTCCGCTTCGTAGTGAGTGTGCGCCGAACTCTTGGGGAACCTTGTCACACAACAAAAGCAATCGCTTGACCAGACGATTGATGTAGCGGTCAGAAACCGCTCTTTTCTGAATTTTCCCATCACGGATTGCAGGAAAACAGGGACCATCAATGGGTCTGTTACTCAGCTGGTACCAGTGCTGCATCGCGTTAAAGGCGCAAAGCGAGGACGGCACTTTGGGTATCCACTGGAAGACGGCGTTGCTTTGGTTCTTTGATGGCTTCAGACGCACGATCAGGTGAGCATCTTCAAAAACAATGTCATCCCAACCAATTGCAACAATCTCGGAGCGCCTTAATGCCAGAGAGAATCCGATCAGCAAAGCGGCCCTGTCCCGGGACGCCTTTGGACCGTTCTCTGGTAAATGATCCAGCATTTGCCCCAATAACACGGGAGCGATCATGCGTTTGCGTTTGGGATCATGACCTCGCTCCCGGCGAATACCTCGCATGAAACGACGCAAATAGTTTCGAGGATCCTTAAATTCCAGTCCGTTCATCGCGCCCATAAAGCGGATGGCCGCGAGATCTTGTTCGAGAGCACTTTGTCCCACTTTGGCTGAGCGCTCTGTCAGAAAGAGCGTAATCGTCTTGGGGTCGGAATTTGGCTTTTCGGTGCCCTTGGCCTCACACCAAGCTTCGTATCGTCGCCAAGATGCGAGATAGCGAGTGCGCGTCGAAGGCGCCAACGCCTGATCCATGATGCGTCCCGCCCGGTTGGCGAGTTCGAGAAAGGAGCTACCTGATTCGATCGTTCCGAATCCTGTATTAAGAGTAAATCGTTAGAACAAGACCGTAACAGAAAAAACAAACCAAGAACAAGATGGAAATAACTTCTGCGCGAAGTCGCTCTCTCCTCCGATGCTACTCTTAATCAGTTTTCAACCCGAAGAAGAATATAAGTACATACATCACGCACAGATAAGTCACCCATACCTTCGAAATTCTGTTTACAAAACAGGTGATTCCGGTGACAAACCTTAAAAATCCGTTTACAGAATTGCCGAATCTGTTGACAAAACATCGATTCTGGGCGACTCTTACAGGTGCCCGACAGCAGCAGTCACATCATGTGCAGAGCTCCTGTCGGGCTTTCGATTCCAAGTTCAGAGCTCAGGCAGGTCGGCCATGAAACAGATATCTCGTGATCCAGAAACACTGGTTGCCGAACCACTCACCCCGGGCAAGGATTTGGTTGATTTGGCCCGTACAGCACTGTCTGGCGACAATACCAGCCTGCTTCGCAAGCTTGCTGATATCTCTCGTCATTATTCGGGACCGGATCAACAAGAAGTGCGGGATCAGTTAATGCGGCTGACCAAAAAACCGCTCGTTAATTTGCGCCCTCTTCAAAGTGCGGAACGACTTCCTGTAGATGCCAAAACCCGCACACCACTTCTACAACCTGATAGCGATCCACGAGAACCTCTGCTGCTTGAAGACAGTCTTGAAGAAGAATTGCTGTTGATCCTTGAAGAGTTCAGTCATGCGGAGCAACTGGCTGCGGCCGGATTGGAAACCAACAATACGCTTTTGCTTTATGGCCCCCCCGGTACAGGCAAAACTCACATCGCCCGCCATCTGGCGCAACGCCTCGGACGGCCGCTCAATATCGTGCGTCTTGACAGCGTGATCTCATCTCTGCTGGGCGATACGGCCAAAAACATCCGCGCTTTATTCGATTTTGTCGACGGCACCAATGCGATCTTGTTCCTTGATGAGCTGGATGCGTTGGCAAAGTTCCGGGATGATCGCAAGGAACTGGGGGAGTTAAAGAGGGTGGTAAATACCCTGTTGCAGGGACTGGATAACTTGGAACCGACCAGCATCGTTATCGGCGCAACAAATCATCCCGAGATTCTCGACCCAGCAATTTGGCGACGTTTTACGCATAGTATCGAAGTCGAATTGCCATCACAAGAATTGCGAAGCGCGTTATGGAACTATTATCTTTTCTCTGATGAAGCCGAAAAGAGACCACTTCAGGCACTGTCAGTATGCTCTAACCATCTGAGCTGCTCCGATATCCGTGAAATTTCACTAGCAGCCAGGCGGCGTGCAGTAATTACCGGCAAACCCATTGAACTAGCTCAGGTCACGGCTGCTGTTTTGGCAAGCGAAACCGGAAAAATCCGACGCCCGAAAGCATCGTCCCTGACAACCAGCGAGATGGAGGAGCTTGCAAAACAGCTTCAACAACGGGGGGGCTTACGTCAGGTTGAAATAGGTGACCTGCTGTCCACAACACGCCAGCATATTAGTAAGTTGTTGAAATAACCAAACAACAACCTATAGGATAATATCTCTATCTGGAGGTATATCCTGTGGCAGACAATCGTCCTGTCTTTAATAACCCGGCACTGCGACTCACAAAATCTCCGAGTGAGCAGAAGATCCGTGCGACGGGTGGACGAAAACTCGAAAAGCAACGCGCCGAACGCTATGAGACCTGCCGTCGCCGCGCATATGAGCGTGTTTCACGGTTGCTTGATCAGTTTTCTACCCTACCTCGTTTTTCAGAGAGGATGCTGGTCTGGATGCAGTTTTATCATGATTCTGCTGCCCCCAGTCATACCCCAAACGAATTGTGTGGGGTTTCAGGTTGTCAGATCACGGCTCCCTGGCGAGGGGGCTATGTCATCGAACTCACAGAACAAGGTTTACGTAACCTTCGAGGCCGGATCGACAATCCCACCAAGCAAGCCCAGATCGATATCTCCAACATTTTGAATATCGAACCGTTTACGTCCGCTCTTCAACGCGAGTATGAACGTCACTCTGACTTGGCAAGCCAAGCGTATCGCGATGAGAAAAACCGCATCTGGATTCGGTTCACAGTTGCCCCCTACGTCTCAACTGACAGCCAAAGTGCTGTTTGTTCTTATCTGGAAGATACCTTGCGTGATGTCTGGATGTTGCCGCCAGCAGAAGAAACCAGCGATCAGCCGACTGCACGCGATTTGGTGCCCGCACAAGGGAGAACTCTCGCACTTTATGGCGCAGGTAGAAACCAACCAAAAACCTTAATTCTTGGGCTCTCGAGGACTGAACATATTAGCCAACTCCTTCTTAGCGGCTCAATCGGACGCTGGGAGCCAATTACAACACCGCGCAGTGTTAGCCCTGGCGCGGGACGAGAGCCCGAAGAACTGCCTTACGATCTAGGCCGCGCACCAATCATCGGTGTCATCGACGGCGGGTATCATGCCAACAGCTACCTGAATGCAGTTGCTTGGGAAAGTGACAAGCTGGTCACTGACGATGAAGCGGATCGGCGTCATGGTAATATGCTTGCTGCAATGATTGTTGATGCCACACGCTGGAGCAACAGCCTCCCGATTCCTGATCTGCCGTGCCGCTTGGGTATTGTTCAGGCCGTGCAACGTGACGACATACTGGTCACACCAGTCACAGCAGAAGAGCTGGTTCTGCATCTCGACAAGGTTATGGCAGATCAACCAGAGACCCGTGTCTGGAATCTCTCGGCAAATACGCCTTTTGCAGCTCATGAGTTTGAAGTTAGCGAAATGGCCCATCTATTGGCTGGCCTGTGTCGAAAACATCAGAACCTCCTTGTGATCTCCAGCGGTAATCGAGAGCCCGGCAGTCCGGAGATCATTTCACCACCTGCAGATTGTGATGCTGCTTTGGTCGTTCCACGACGGGGCTTTTTGAGGCTTTAGGTGGTAAATGTGACATTTCGCGAACTGCATTCGGGCCTGAATTGATGTTCAAACCCGACCTCAGCTGGTTCTCAACACATCGGGTTCTCGGTGGATCAATCGTGCGTGGTTCAAGTTTTGCCGCACCGCTGGTTTCCCGTCTAGCAGCCCATTGCTTCGAACACGTAAGCAACCCTACGCCGGATCTGGTCCGTGGCTTGATCCTGAATGCTGCAGATCTGCCAAAGGGGAAATATGATGAGCACTTGGGTTATGGATCGCCAGTGCTGATCAATGAGCCGTGGAACTGTCCACCCAACATGGTGATCATGGCTTGGTCCGAGGCCATGCGAGCTCAGCAATCCTACTATTGGACAGATATTGCCGTTCCGCCGAGCATGATCAAAAATGGTCGGTTGGTTGGGCGTGTCCGACTAATTGCGATTTTAGAACCCACTGTAGAGCGTGCTGGGGACGAGTATTTCTCCATACGTATCCAAACAAATGTACGCTATTTACCGCAAGACAAACAGAAGTGGGCTGGTCTGCTCGGAAGCGAGAAACCAACCACTTATGAGCATAAGGCACGCAAAGAAGAGCAAAAATGGCAACCAGTTCAGTTTCTCGAAAAACAGTTCACAGAAACAAATGGTCCATTTCTGAGAGAAAACCGACTGCAGGTTGGAGCCAGGTTATTTTGGCGCCATCGTTTCCTCTTTGAAGACGTCACAATCCGGGAACGTGAACATGAGGCAACTTTCGTTCTGACCTTAGAAAGTCTCGACCCAGAGGACGACACCTACAACGAGTTTCGTTTGATGATGGGCACTGAGGTTGAGCAACTAGGTATCTCGGTCGAAACGGAGATCGAGAGTTGACGATAAATTAGAAATACAACCTTGAATACCAAACAAGATTAAACGCTGCGTTGTTGCCCACAAACGCACCACTTTAAGAGCGAGGCCTCCTAAATGCCTGATTTCAATTTCGACGGAAGCAAGCGTTTTAGCCAGAATTGTTCTGACTTCCTAGATAGCACAAAGGAAATAGATCCAGAGATGGCGAAAATTCTCGAAGCCAATTGGGATTTGCTCCTAAATGTCGTGTCTTCAGGAGAGAGGGAGGCGAAGGCTCGAACAGCTTTCAACACGACAATTATTGAAGCTTTGGACAATCTCCTCACGTCGCAGACAGAAGCGGGAGACGAGTAATGCCTCGATATTTTCTTACAAATCTGAAAATTGAAGGTTTTCGGGGCATCAATAATCAAGACAACCCTCTCAACTTGAGCTTCAAACACGACGCGGTAAACTCGGTATTCGCTGTAAATGGGATCGGAAAAAGCTCCATTTTTGACGCTCTGTATTATGCAATACATGGGACAATTCCAAAGCTTGATGAGCTGAAAACACACGAACGACCCCAGGATTACTACTGCAACCGCTTTCACACTACCAACAAAGCAGTTATCGAGATTGAATTAATGCCCGATGACGGAAGCAATCTAGTATCCGTCAAGGTTGAGCGCGATGGTGCGGGAACTCGATCCGTTAGCAGCCCTAGTGGTCATCCTGATCCATCCAGGCTCCTCGATACACTGAATGAAACTTTTGCTCTGCTTGATTATCGCACTTTTGCACGGTTCATAGAAGAGTCGCCACTTGAACGTGGTAGAACGTTCTCAACACTACTTGGGCTATCGCAGTACTCCGATTGTCGTCAAGCGCTTCAAACTGTTTCTGAAACACGGACAACCAATAGCGATCTCGAATTGAAGGTCCTAGCTACAAAGATTGACAGTAACCAGCGTACCATTAGGCAAGCGCTAGATTTATTACAAACCAACTTCGAGAAAATCACCGGAAGAAACATCGAAGATGTAAACAAGCTTGACCAGCATGGTGTTGAGGTCTCACAGGCACTCGCAAACGTCGAACTTCTAAGAGAGCACCTTAACGGAAAAGCTCTGGAAGATATTGATTTTGACGCACTTAAGGATGTTATTAAAACGGCAGAAGGTGGAGAAGCTCGAAAACAACTTGAAAGCACTATCGCTCACATTTCGATCTTAGAGTCACTGAAGTCCCTGATCACACCAGTGATATCTGAAGAACAGAAGAAGATTACGGCACTTATCAAAGAGCGGGATGCCTTGCTGCACGCAACCAAAGGCGACCTGTTTGAAAAACTATATTCAGCAGCTCAGAATGTTATCAATGATGGCTCTTGGCAAAATGACAAACAATGCCCGCTGTGTGAGAGCTCTCTAGAAAATTCGATAAGCGGACATATAAAGCAACAGCTCTATCAATTTACTGCTGCGGTAGAAAAAAACAAAGAAATTAGGGAGTTATGGGAAAATTCAGCATGGCGGCAAAGTCTATTCGAGCACGAGCTAGCCAAAGTGCTGAGCATCGAAGCAAAAGATCGTATCCATACGCAAACTGATATTAGAAGCAAATCAGGCGAGCTGACCGAAGCCAATGTTTCTGATGCCGCTAAACGCACAGACGAACTTATAGATGTTGTTGCCACACAACTAGAAAAAGCGCAGGACGCCAAAACCAAGCTCGAAACCGAACTCCCAGCATCTCTCGTACAGCTTACTGAGCAAGTCGAATATGGACGCCAGTTCAAAAATGCTCTGGCCAGTTATATAGAAGGACAGTCCGAGCAGAATAAGCTTCAGGCTCAACGAGACATTCGCGAGCGCTGGAAAAATTTTATATCCTCAGCTTCTAACAGGTTTGCTTTGGCGGAGGCAGCCTTATCCAAAGGCAAGATCAACGATATCGATCCTGAGTACAAATCAATGTACAAGGACATCATGCAAGTTAGTGACGTGGTCCCAGACCTGCAGCGTTCAGATGAAAAAGAAGATTTGAACGTTGAACTGAGAGATTTCCATGGTCAGCATCAATTATCTGCACGTGCTCTACTTTCAGAGAGTTATCGCAACGCACTTGCTATTTCTGTTTTCCTAGCCGCTGCCATACGGCACTCTGGCGCTCCACGCTTCATAATTCTTGATGATGTGACATCAAGCTTTGACGCAGGACATCAATTCTACTTAATGGAATTGATCAGAACAAAGCTCCAATATCCAAAAAATCCCCAAGGAATTCAGTTTATCATCTTAAGTCACGATGGATTACTTGAGAAGTATTTTGATACGAAAGGCGCCGCCGGGGGATGGCATCACAACAAACTGCAAGGGTCTCCCCCATTGGGAGATATCCTCCACCAAGCTCAAGGTGCCGGTCGCCTCAATACTCGTATTACAAGTCTTCTGACAGCAGGACAGATAAGTGAGGCAGAGCCGATTGTCCGCCAATACTTAGAATATAAACTTCAACAAATTATCCGAAAAGTGAATATTCCCGTTCCTCTAGACTTTGCGATAAAAGATACAAACAAGATGGTCAGCAATTGCCTAGATGCAATCAATTCAGCAATCGACTTGCATCAAAAAGCAGGATCACTTGTTCTCGAAACACAACAGGTTCAAGATCTGCTGAACTCTCATGTTCCGTTGATTATTGGAAACTGGGTCAATCACTACGCGACTGGTGGTAGCAGTAGCTTCTCTGCACCGGCCCTGAACGGAGTGATAAACACGATCGATAAGATGTCGGAATGCTTCATGTACGAAGACACGTCGGTTTCTCCATCGGTGCGTCGCTGGTACCGATCATTGTCGCAAAGATGATATTTCATCCATCTCCAGAATGCTTTGGGAAGAAGTTATCTAGAACCCGTGGATCTATCTATGCAGCTTAAGAAAATATGTCCACGCTACAGAATGGTTCTCGTTACTCTGACGTGTCTGTTACGCACTGTTATATTAACTGAACCGGCAAAGGCGCAAGAGGATCAGTGGGTCGCAGAAACATTCAACCAATTGGACATCCTCGTTGATCAAAACAGGCTGATGCTCGCCAGTAATGTTGAAGCTTTGGATACCGAAATCCCGGGTGGTTTCGTTCAGTTGATCATGTCTCTTCCTGTTAAGGTTATGGGGCAGACTGTGATTGCGGGCGGCTCCAAAATCCTGTGTGAGTACGATCCTGTTCGGAATGTCAGCTATATTCCTGCGAGCTGTTATCGCATTCTTACGCCGGAAGGGTATGATTACAGGATTGTCGGTCAGATTTATGATCGAAATGGCAGACGGGGCATTCCGGCAGATCGTCAGAAAAAGAATGGTGCGCTGCAGGCTGATTATGCGAAAGAATTGCAGCTCATTATCGAACAGGTCACCGCTGTCGGATTTCCGGGGCACCTCTGGAAGCGCTCCACTCCCAACAAGGAGTGATCGCGCCTCCGATACGTCTATTTTGTCCGTTAAAGTTCCTTAACGGACAAATTCACAGCCGAAACAATCACCGATCCGCTTGACTTGCATACGCCCTCGTCACATGCGGCCTGATATCACCGGAACCCTTGTCTCCCGGCCACATCGCCCTTATAGTAGTGGTTCAAAAATTTAGCTGACATCTCCGCGCTCGCGACCCTCAATGCTCCCGGAACGCCCTTGTGCGAACCGGGTGTTTGTATGTGCTTCGCGCACACCACTTCTCCGGCCGGCTTCTTCTATATGCTTCTCGACATCTTCTAGACCTTCAACCTAGGAGATGATTGATGTCACGTACCTATCGTAAACAGAAGGGAAAGCGGATCGACGAGCGTCATTGCGACTATCCACGACCGCGCTTCCCGAACGGTGTCAACAAGGAGTGGCGCAAACGCCGTGTCCACACCCCCATGCGTGTCCGCGAGCGCGCATATTTACGCCATATCCTCAAAGGCGAGGACTGGAATACACTCGTTCCGCTGCCTGATCGATTGCCTATGCCATATTACTGGTAAGGGAGAACGTCGTTTGACAGTGTCCGGAACGAGGCAGATATTAATAATCTGTGCTGTTGGTAACGTTTGGTCGTCACGACCTCCCCCGACAGACATCGGTCAAAGCCCGTCAATCCCCGGCGGGCTTTGGCTTCTCCGAAACGATCGGCTCGCCGAGAGGCCAGGTCTCACCGCGCCGACTATCTTTCGCGCAGGGAAAAGGGTCAGTCCGGCTTCGGGTGCTTTTCCAGATATTCGCCGATCTTTACGCCAATGAGCAGCAGAACGAAAAAAGCTCCGGTGCCAAAGAGAAAAAGATTGATGCTGGTGGAATCCATAAGGGCCTCCCTTGTCATGCATCCAACTCTCGAACCATGTCACCCTTGTATGATGGGCGAAATTGTATGAAATTTCCAGTCTGTCGACGGGCAACAAAACGGGAGACACGGATGACGGCAGCACAATTCAGCCAGAACCCCAGAGCGACCGCGGTCGCGCTCAAGGCCTATCGCAATATTGCAGACAACTGGGCGCTGCCCGCCCGCCAGGCAGCCGCCCTTGTCGATATGTCCCCGGGAAAATGGCGCGGCGCGCGCCGCCCGAACTATCGCGGCCGGATCAATGTCGATCAGATGCTCAGGCTGAGCGCACTGATCGGCATCTATCGCAGCCTTGAGCTGTATTTTGACACGCCTATCGCTCGCTCCTGGATCCTTCTGCCCAATCAGGGGCCGCTCTTTGCCGGCGACAAACCTGTCGAGCGCATGATTGATCGCGGCCTGCCCTATATGCTGAACGTCCGACACTATCTGGAAGCCCTGCTGGAAGGCCATTAACCAAGGCAACCGGAAAGTCGCATCATGCCCTTCCGAGCGACGGGAATGCTTCGAAGCGCCCCTTCCCGTCATCGATATCATCAATTTACAACCCAAGCCAAAAACCGCTCAAAGGGATAGCAACCTGCTCGAACAGATAGCTTTTTAAAATCATATTTTATGAATATTCTGTCTGACATGGTAATGCCCCGCCGACATTGCCGCCCAAAACAATGTTCGGGAAAAGGCTATGCATGGGTGGTTGCGCACAGTGATCATATGTTCTGTGACCGCCCTGACCGGCTGCCAAACCATCAATGATGTCAGCAGTCAGATGGGAGACCTGTTCTCGAGCCTGACCAGCGAAGATCAGCCTGCCACGATCCCGGCCTCGACAGATCGTAAGGCAACACCGGTCACATCGGCCGAGCCCCGCATGCTTAGCGGCACAGTCCGCCCCGAGTTTGTCCATAGCGGCGACAGTTTTACGCTCGACGGCAGCGAGGTTTCTCTTTTCGGCATTGATGCCCTGGAAGCCTTGCAGACCTGCGAAAAAGAAAATCAAAACCTGCCCTGTGGCGAGATGGCCAGAAACGCCCTGATCGGTTTCACCGCCGGACAAACTGTCACCTGTATTCCTGTTTATTTTTCTTCGGCGGAAAAAGCATGGATCAGCCAGTGCACGATCAGTGATTTCAATCTGTCCTCAGCCATGATCCAGACGGGATTTGCGACAATCTCCAAAGACCCGTCACTCATTCTCAGCGATCAGCAAGCGTTAGCACGTCAGCAAAAACGCGGCATGTGGGGCACGCGCTTTGAGATGCCTGCCTCCTGGCGCTCCATGCATCCAACGGCCATCTTTTCACCGCGGCAGAATTGATCATGTCATTTGAAAAGCGCTCTGTTGAATTCGCCCCACCCACGGCGTTCGGTTCCGGAACGCAAGACTATGAATTGATGCCCGTCCGGGCCCGACACCTTGAGCGAAATGGTCAGGTTCTCCTGACATCCTGTGTCGGGGATCATCAGATTGTATCCTCAAACGAATACCGGCTGATTGTTGCTCGCGAGCTCGAAAAGAGCACAGAGCTCTTCAAAAATCTGCGCAGCCGCCACATGGTCTGTGACAGGGATAGCGGCCCGCTTTTTCAGGCGATTGAAGCCCAGACCCGAACCCGCAAGAATCATGTCACTCAAGGTCCGGCCCTGCATATTTTTGTTCTGACACTCAGGTGTGATCATCGTTGTCTCTATTGTCAGGTAACCCCGCAAAAACTATCTGCCTGCGGTTTCGATATGGATTGGCCAACCGCACAATTGGCATTGGATCGCGTCTTCGAAAGCCGTGCCGAGGTTCTGACAATCGAATTTCAGGGGGGCGAAGCAGCTCTCAGCTTTGATCTGCTGTGCCGGATCGTTGAAGCGGGTGAAGCGCGCGCGGCTCAAGAGCAGCGCACTGTCCGCTTTGTCATTACAACCACGCTTCATCTGCTTGATCCCGACCAACTGGCATTTTGCCGCGACCACAGCATCGAGCTCTCCACATCGCTGGACGGTCCCGACTTCGTGCACAATGCCAACCGTCCCAACGCAACCCGGGATTCATGGCAGCGTACAATCGCCGCCATCAAACGGGCCGGCGAAATTTGCGGCAAAGAACATGTCTCCGCACTGACGACCGTCAGTCGTTTCAGTCTGCCGCATGCCCGGGCCATCATCGATACCTATGTGGAGGCCGGTCTGGAGACAATCTCCCTGCGCCCGATTAGCCCATTTGGCTTTGCGGTCAAGTCGGTCCGGAAACTGGGATATACCGCGCAGGAATTCATGCAGTTTTACAAGGAAGCGATCGAGTATCTGATCGAACTCAATCTCCAGGGCATCCCGCTTGAAGAAACATATGCCTCCTTATTGCTGACCCGCATTCTAACGCCGTTTCCAACCAGCTATGTCGATCTGCAGTCACCAGCGGCGGCCGGTCACAATGTGCTGGTCTATAACTATGATGGCGGAGTGTATGTTTCAGATGAAGGTCGCATGCTGGCCGAGATGGGTGATGATCGTTTCCGCATGGGAACCGTAAAGCAAAGTCTTGCAGACCTGCAGGCATCCCCGGCGATGAAGATCATAAACACACATGGCATTGCCGAAGAGCTTTCGGGCTGCCGCGATTGTGCATTCGTTCCCTATTGCGGAGCCGACCCGGTGTTTCACGTTGCAACCCAGGGCGATCCTGCGGGGGATCGCGCGACCAGCGAATTCTGTCAGCGCCAGACAGAATATTTTGAATTGTTCTTTGACTACATCGCCAAGAATGACCGGGACACGATGTCCGTATTTCTGTCCTGGATCACCCGCAAGCCGCTCTCGGATCTGGTCTCTGCCCGTCGGGAGGCCGTGTAATGCTGCCTTTATACACGCAGGCCGATATCCAGCATCTTGACGGTGCCAAGGTCTTGAAAATCGTTGATATCCCGGAGGCGCGCACCGGGAGATTTCCGCCAGAGAAGTCGCTGGTATGGCTTGATCAGCCGGTGACAGATCTGGCACTTGAGAATTTTGCTGGCGCGGTTCTTGCCGTCCCCGAAATCACTCCGCCAAAGTCCGGGATCACAATCAGCAATCCCAGGACCCAAGGCGTCATTGCCCCCGGGGACGTTATTCGTGTCCAGGAGGGCAGTTCACGTATCTCCGTCTTCTATCGCCGCGGCTCAAACAGCAACACCCTTATGGCGACCGAGCGCTGCAACAGCTTCTGTATCATGTGTTCCCAGCCGCCACGTGAAGTCGAGGACAGCTGGTTTGTGCAACAAATGCTCGACACCATTCCCCTGATTGATCCGGAAGAGAGCATGCTCGGTCTGAGCGGCGGCGAGCCGACGCTTTTGGGCGATAATCTTGCTGTTGTCCTGTATCAGGCCCGCAAGCATCTGCCCGATACAACCTTGCATATCCTGAGCAACGGCCGAAGATTTTCCGACCCGACATTTACCCGCATGATTGCAGCCGTGAAACATCCTCACCTGCAATGGGGCATCCCGCTTTATTCAGATGATCCCGGCCAACATGATCATATCGTCCAGTCCCGAGGAGCCTGGCACGAGACGATTGACGGCCTCTACAACCTTGCCCGCATTGAGGCCAGCATTGAAATTCGTGTGGTGATCCAGAAGAGCAATGTTGATCGCCTGCCGGAACTTGCGCGCTTCATTTTTCACAATCTGAGTTTTGTCGATCATATTGCTTTTATGGCCCTGGAGCCGATGGGCTTTGCCCGGACCAACCGGGACAGTATCTGGATCGATCCGATTGATTGTCGGGATCAGCTGTATGAAGCGGTATCCTATCTCGCCGATCGCGGGATGAATCCAAGTCTTTATAATTTTCCCATTTGCACGATTGAACCGGCTTTGCACGATTTCTGCCGTCAAAGTATCTCGGACTGGAAGAACGTCTATCTTCCGGCATGCGATGGCTGCATTGAGAAAACGAACTGTTGCGGATTTTTCCGTACAATTGATCCGGGCTGGACCAGTCGGGGAATTCAGCCGATTACACCACTAGGCACATCCATATTTCAGGGGGCAATATGACGTCGAACTGGCAAAAGAAACTGGCAGCCATTCTCTCCTGGCCATCGGTTGCCATTGGCAGTGCGTTCTCGGGACCATCTGCAAATGCAGCCGCCATGGATGGCGATTTCTGGACCAACCCCGATATGCATCAGAAGCCGGTTTTGCTGCCAAATACGCTTAATAGCACGTCTCATGACCTGTTCGCCGGCCATAGAAGCCACCGGTCACATTCCAGTCACCGCAGCCACAGCTCGCACTCCAGTCATCGCTCGAGTTCTGGCTACAGATATACCGCCCCGACCTATTCTGCGCCTAGTTATCCGACACCTGCGCCGTCGTATGTTTCGCCGGCACCCGCTTCACCAAGTCGTCAAATTCCGTCTGCGAATAGCCCGAGCACAAGTTCGTCAATTATCACGCGACCTTCCTCCCAAGAGCTTTCGATGATGGTCGTTCGCGTGCAGGCCGCCCTCATGAGGCTCGGATACTACAATGGGGACATTGACGGTTTGCTCGGCCCTATGACCCGAGACTCCATCACACGGTTTCAAACGGATCGCTCACTGGCAAAGACCGGACGCATGGACATTGAAACGCTCACGGCTTTGGGCATCCCGGTGCAGTAGCAATAACACGTCCTCACGGCGAGCTGCATAACGTCGCCGTGAAGGCAGAAAAATGCCTGCTGAGCATATTCGTGTTTCCCCGATGGAGTGAAAGATGCGGTCATTCCCTGTCTTGCTGTCGGCCCTTTCCATTCTGGGCATATTTCTGATCGCGACCCCATCGAGGGCGGAAAAGTTTATCTGCGCCTCAGATAGCGGTACATCTCCTTATCCAATCTTGCAAAATGCCTCATATGATCATCTCCTCTATGCCCCACGCGAGCGGGAAGTCATGAAGACTTTTGAAGCATATGTATCGTCCTTTGACGGCATAGATGACGATACCGGAGACGGTCAGGAAGATTATCTGGCTGTTCCGCAATGGGTTGCCTATGAACTCAAAGGGGTAGAGCCACAACCGGATGGAACCTATCACGAGCCGGACATCTCTATTAACAGACCCTCAGACTGGTATCGATCAGACGACCTTGCCTTCCTCTGGACGGACCGCCCAGGCGTCCGCAAGAAACGTCTGGATAACAGTTACGACGGCGTTGGCAGAATTTGGAACCGCGGACATCTGGCCATGGCAGACCATGCCCAGAGAATTTCATGGCAGGCCTCGTGCAATACACATTTTTTCTGGAATGCTGTTCCTCAAGCTGCCGACATGAATCAGGGACCCTGGCGACATCTGGAAGACTATTCGGCAGCCGCTTCAAACAGATTTGACCATATATGGATCATTACCGGGCCTGTCTTCCTCAAGGACCAGCAGATCGGCTATATCGGGGAGAGCTCCAAAGGCGAAGTCCCTGTTGCCGTCCCACACGGACTATTCAAAATTCTTGTCCGTGACATCGGGCAGGGAGCCGTGGATGCAATTGCGTTCCTGTTTCCGCAACCATACAGGATGGACACCGAAAATATACCGCAGCCGTTGGAGACATGGGTTAATTGCAGCCAGGCGAAACGTCTAAAGCATGTTTATGACCACAAACCTCAAATCGTCGCGATATCCGAGTTAGAAGATCTGACCGGGCTTACGTTTTTGTCCGAAGTGTCAAACCGGGACCAAATTTTGCATTATATTCCCGATCAGCTCTGGCCGGTTGATCGCAAATACTGGCCCGAAAGCACCTGTGCCGGGCAAACCTTCAATCTTTAGCCAAATGGCTTGAAGAAAGGGGGAATCTGACTGTTCCCCCTCCGATAACACACTCTCGTGCCCCAACCGGATGCCTGTTTCTAACAGGTCGGGCGATTTTTATCGCTTGAATGTTGATCCGCAATCGAGCCCAGGGCTTTTTGCGCTGTATGCAGATACAACGCAGGTTCACGGTAAACCGCATTGCTGGTTTCTGCCTGTCGAAGATCCAAGAGGAGGGTTTCAATACGCCGGGTCAGGTCATTGTGATTTATAACCATGTCTATCTCCAAAGATGTGAGGGATTGCCCCCGAGACGTTCCACCGGCCTTGATGCCAGCCGGCCCCGGAGATTCTAGTCGTCACAAATGAAGGAATTTTTCGTTCTAGCGGGTGTGATGACCAAATCTGATCCTTTTGGTCTTGCGGAAAACTGGTAACTGTCCCGGCAGCCACATGCCTTTGTCAGTATATCTGCAGGATGTTATCCCTAGGGAAGCTTCGGGTGCTCTGAAATACGTGCAAGACCTGATACTTCCTGGGTGATTTCCGATAAAGAAGCAGACAAGATCTCGGCAATTGCTTCCTGATCTTGCGTGCCAATTATCGCAAACAGATCCGTAACTGGCCATGAATCTCTAAAATCATTTATTGTTCCGGCTGCACAACCGCACTCCATACGGCGCGCCATCAGGCAGGCAAACAACTTGTCCATCACAACCGGCCGGACAAGAGAACCGACTGTTGGCAGTATGATGACAGGGTCGGCATAGCGGCCATTTTCCAGAGTCCAGCTCCAAACCAGAAAATTGCGCGGTTGTGCGACTCTGATTGTCCATCCGGACTGCAATAGATAATCCAGCCATCCGACAAAACGAGGATCACTGAAACAAAACCGATTCAGATGCCTTTTGTGACAGGGTGACGTTGTAACTTTCAGCATCCATTTGGTGAAGCATCCCAGATAGGAAGCATCAGTTCCTGCGCTACTCGTCTTGGTAAACATGGCACCACAACCAACCATCTAACTGAATATCTATATTTTCTCATTATCCTTATACTCTACCTAATATGTAGACTTAATAGTTGATTTCAATCCAAGGGCAGGCGACAATGCCCGCCTTGGTCATATTCGACCAGGTTCTGGTCAATTTTGACCCGTGTCCCGGCTCATGCAAGGAGCGCACGTTAGATGCAAATGGATTGGGCTTCGCTGGAAATCATCTTTGTGCTGGCTCTGGTGGCAGTCGTCTTCTTCGGATTCATCCGCGAAAAACTGCCTCCGGATATTGTCGCATTGGGTGCCATGGGCCTTCTGCTGCTGACAGGTATCCTTTCCACCAACGACGCGTTGAGCGTGTTCAGCAACAGTGCTCCAATCACAGTTGCTGCCATGTTTGTCCTCAGTGCTGCTCTGGAACGGACGGGCAGTATTGATGGCATGGGGCGCTTGATGACCCGCTTTGCCGGGAAATCCCCATTGTTTGCTGTGCTTGCCCTGATGATCTCGGTAATGTTTTTGTCTGCCTTCATCAACAATACCCCGGTTGTTGTCATTCTGACTCCGGTAGTGATCTCGCTTGCACAAACGATGGGAACCGCACCATCAAAGCTTCTGATCCCTCTGTCTTTTGCCAGCATCTTCGGTGGCACGACGACACTGATCGGCACGTCAACCAACATTCTGGTTGACGGCGTGGCCCAGTCCAAAGGCATGGAACCTTTCGGAATCTTTGAAATCACAGCTGCCGGAATCTGTATGGGCCTGGTCGGCATCATCTATCTCGCATTAACATCACGCTGGCTGCTGCCGGTACGTGATACACTTGCCAATCTGCTCCCCACTAATAAAGAACGCCATTTCCTTGCAGAGGTACTGGTCCCGATTGATTCCCCCCTGATCGGCAAACCGATGCGTGAAGCGGGTTTTACCGAAAGCCGCGGGTTCCGGGTGATCGATCTGGTGCGCAAGGATGTCAGCATGCGGCGCATTCTGCGCGAAACCCTGCTCGAAACAAAGCTGGAAGCCGGGGATCGGCTGATCATCCGCAGCCGCGTCGGGGATATGCTGGGATTGCGAGAGGCCGGAGACGTTGACTTCCTGAAGCAGAATGGTGCTCACGCTTTCGAGCCGATTGCCTCCCAGGAAACGACAATCATGGAGGGCGTTGTAGGGCCACAGTCGCGCGTCGTCGGTCGGCGTATCTCAGAGCTTGGGCTTCGGAGAATGTACGGGGCGTATATTCTCGCTGTGCACCGGCAGGGGGAAAATATCGGTAATGATTTCG
This sequence comes from Thalassospira sp. MBR-102, assembly GCF_040549275.1. NCBI lineage: Bacteria > Pseudomonadati > Pseudomonadota > Alphaproteobacteria > Rhodospirillales > Thalassospiraceae > Thalassospira > Thalassospira sp. MBR-102. Next base: position 62,392 of record NZ_JBEPTC010000006.1, on the reverse strand, counting down.
AGCAGGCCAGGCTGAAAATCGGCGATACCGTTCTGATCGAAGCAACACCTGCAAATTTCCGACGTCTGTTCGACAATCAGGAATTGATCAACCTCTCCCAGCCAAGCGAGCGCCCGTTTCGACGCAACAAGGCACCGATCGCCATTCTCGCTGTATTTCTGGTCATGGCCCTGGCAGCGTTCGAGGTCCTACCTATTGCCGCGCTGGCAATCATCGCAGCAACCGCTGTCGTTGCACTCGGCTGTCTTGAACCGGACGAAGCTTACAGTTCCATCCGGTGGAATATTCTTATGCTGATTTTTGGCATGCTTGCCCTTGGCATCGCGATGGACAAAACCGGTGCCGCCAAGCTGATTGTGGAGAACTTTGCCATTCTTGTCGGTGGCCTTGGTCCGATTGCAGTTTTATCCGGGTTGTATCTCATTACCTCAATCCTGACAGAGATGATGAGCAACAATGCAGCGGCTATTTTGCTGACCCCGATTGCGATTGGCCTGGCCGAACAGCTTGGTATTGATCCCCGCCCGTTTGTCGTCGCCGTCATGTTTGCGGCCAGTGCGAGCTTTGCAACGCCGATTGGCTATCAGACCAACACCTTCGTCTATAATGCGGGTGGTTACAAATTCATGGATTTCGTCCGCGTTGGAGTACCGCTGAACCTTTTGTTCTGGGCCACTGCCACCTTTATCATTCCGATCTTCTGGCCGCTCCAGTAAACAACACTTATCCAATGTGATTAATTTATAAATCACATTGGATAGTGGCTAAATATGACCTTTGCCTGGTTGAAAACCTGCATCTCTTTGGATGCGGGTTTTTCTTTTATTATTTAAAACCAATGCACTAGCCGTTGGCATGCTTATTGCCGTTATGACCCCGCATCTCAAACAGGCGGGAGGTCACAATGTCGACCACAACAATCATCGGCATCAGCGGCAACATCAATCGACCATCCAAAACCAGCATGCTGGTCAATGTCATTCTTGATGAAATCGCCCACAGGCATCTGGGGCAAACCGATTTTTATGACTTGCTTGATGCAGCCCCTGGTTCATTTGATCCCGGCACCCCCTATGGCACACCGAACCATCTGGTCGATGCTATTGAACAGGCTGACATGCTGGTTGTGGGCACACCTGTTTTCAAAGGCGGGTATACCGGCCTTCTAAAGCATGTTTTCGATCTTGTGCATCCCGAAGCACTCCGCGGCAAACCGGTCATTCTGAGCGCTACAGGCGGGTCAAATCGACATGCCCTTGTCATCGAACATCATTTGCGTCCGCTTTTCGCATTTTTCGGCGCCCTGACGGTTCCAACCGGCATCTATATGTCAGCCTCCGATCTGATTGAAACCGAGGCTGATGTCCGCAAAAAACTTGGCGCACGAATTGAAACCGCCGTTTCCCAGCTTTCCGCATGGCAACCGCAAGCGATCCGACAAGTCTCTGTCGTCGCCTAAGCCTTTTTCCGACAACAGACAGATATAAAGGAAATTCAGATGAAACTGCGAAATGTAATATCCCGGACAATTATCCCGGCCATCGTTGCTGTCGTCGGGTTCCCCGTAAATGCCATGGCAGAAGATGCCCTGACCGAGTTCCGTATCGGGTATCAGAAAAACGGTACCCTTGTGGTTGCCCGCCAGCAGCAGAAGATTGAAACTGCGCTGGAAGAAAAAGGCATTTCCGTAAAGTGGGTTGAGTTTTCGTCCGGCCCGCCACTGCTTGAAGCAGTCAATGTCGGCAGCATTGATTTCGGCACTACCGGCGATACCCCGCCGATCTTCGCCCAGGCCGCGGGTGCCAACATCGTCTATGTTGCCACCCAGCCGTCTCCGGGTACCGGTTCAGCAATACTTGTGCATCAGGATTCCGAAATTCAGACCCTTTCCGATCTCAAGGGAAAGAAGGTCGGTTTCACCAAAGGATCAAGTGCCAACAATCTGACGGTCGAGGCCCTGATCAAAGGTGGTCTGACTTACAATGACATCGAACCGGTATATCTCAGCCCGGCAGATGCCGCTGCGGCTTTTGTTCGCAAAAGCATCGATGCGTGGACAATCTGGGATCCCTATTATGCCATCGCTGAAACCAAACAGAACGCACGGGTTCTGACCACCGGCGAACCGATCGTCGCCACCAACAGCTTTTTGCTGGCAAATGGCGATTTTGCACGGCAACACCCTGACACGGTTTCCCGTGTTATTGCCTCTCTTTCCGAAGCGGCAAACTGGGCCGAAGCCAATCGCGACAAGGTTGCTGAAGCATTGGCCGAAGTCACTGGCGTCGATTTGCAATCGCAAACCCTCGCGGCAGAGCGGGCGTCTTTCGGCATTTATCCGATCACCCAAGACATCATTCAGACGCAGCAAACCATCGCGGACCGTTTTTACGAAATCGGTCTGATCCCGAAAAAAATTACCATCCGCGATGCGATCTGGAATGCACCGCAATCCTGATCACTCGGCACACGGGACTGTTCACGACAACACAGGAAACAGATCATGACACATATTGAAAAAAACCGTCAGAACGCCGATCCGCTTAACTTCTTCTGGTTCATTCCGACAAGCGGTGATGGTTCTTACCTTGGTTCACTGGAACGTCAACGGCCAGCAAACTTTGACTATTTCAAGGAAATCGCACAGGCTGCCGACCGGCTCGGTTATCAGGGTGTTCTTCTGCCGACAGGCCAAGGATGCGAGGATTCCTGGATCACGGCAGCAGGTCTTGCAACCGTGACCGAGAAACTCAAATTTCTTGTTGCCCTGCGCCCCGGCGTAACATCGCCAGCCTATGCGGCACGCCAGACCGCTGCCCTTGACCGGCTGAGCAAAGGGCGTCTGCTTCTGAATGTCGTTGTCGGGGGCAATCCGGTCGAACTGGCCGGAGACGGTGTTTTTCTCGCACATGACAAACGGTATGAGCAGGCCGGTGAATTTCTGCATATATGGCGCGGACTGCTGGCTGGACACGAGGTCGATTTCCACGGTAAGCATTATCGCGTCGAAAAAGGCCGGATCAATTTCCCGCCGGTACAGCAGCCCCATCCGCCACTTTATTTCGGTGGATCTTCGGAGGCCGCACAGGATCTGGCGGCAGAGACAGTCGAGCTGTATCTGACCTGGGGAGAACCCGTCGAACAGGTTGCCGAGAAAATCGAAGCCGTGCGCAAACGTGCGAATGACCGAGGTCGCAAAGTTCGCTTTGGGCTTCGTATTCATCTGATCGTTCGCGAAACCGAAGACGCAGCCTGGGCCGAAGCAGAACGCCTGATCAGCAAAGTCTCGGATGAAGATATTACCAAAGCTCAGAAACGGTTCCTTGAACAACATGACTCTGTCGGTCAGCGTCGCATGGCGGAACTGCACGGTGGCAAACGTGATCGCCTGATCGTGGGCCCCAATCTCTGGGCCGGTATCGGCCTGCTGCGACCCGGGGCGGGCACCGCACTTGTCGGGGATGCATCCACCGTTGCCAAGCGACTACGCGAATACCAATCGCTTGGTATCGATACTGTTATTGCATCGGGTTACCCGCACCTTGAAGAAGCTTATACCGTTTCCGAGCTTCTTTTCCCTGAACTCGGTCTTTCGGCGTCAGGACAGCGCGACCTTGATCCTGTCGGAGAATTTCCGGCTTCGGTCGAGCAGCGCAAGCTCGCCGTCAGCACATCATGAATCATGGAGACGCCCTGTGAGAACGATTTTGCTGACCAAAGCCCGCCCCTGGATTCTTCCGGTTCTGCTTGTCGCCGCCTGGCAGGTGGCGGCAAGTGCCGGATTTATTCCACCCTATATTTTACCCGCTCCAAGCGCGGTTCTCGGCGCAGCATCCGGTCTGATCGCATCTGGCGAATTGTTTGATCATCTGCTGGTCAGCACCGCCCGTGCCCTTGGCGGGTTTACAATCGGTGCTGCCATCGGTTTTACGCTGGGGTTTTTGAATGGTGCTTCAAAAACCAGCGAGGAGTATCTCGATACAACCCTGCAAATGATCAGGAATGTTCCGCATCTCGCCCTGATTCCGCTGGTCATCCTGTGGTTCGGGATCGAGGAGCAGTCAAAACTGTTCCTTGTCGCGCTTGGTGTGTTTTTCCCGATTTATATCAATACGTTCCACGGTATCCGCACGGTTGATCGGCAATTGATCGAAATGGGACGCATTTACGGACTGTCATCAAGGCAGCTGTTCTGGCGGGTCATCCTGCCGGGTGCATTACCATCAATCTTCGTCGGTGTGCGCTATGCACTTGGCATCATGTGGCTGACGCTGATCGTGGCAGAAACCATCGCGGCGTCTTCGGGTCTTGGCTATATGGCAATGCAGGCACGCGAGTTTCTGCTGGTGGATGTCGTCGTACTCGGCATCGCGATATATGCCCTGCTTGGAAAGCTGGCGGATACCGCCGCACGCCTGCTTGAACGCCATTACCTCGCCTGGCATCCATCCTTTCAAGTTCATTAGAGTCTTCAAGGAGAAGTCGTCATGACCATTCAGGCACTGGAGAAAAGTTCTTTCCGCCGCGTCACAACGGCACCCCGACGGCCCGTTTTACCTCAAACCAGTGGTGGGGTCGCCGTAACGCTTCAAAACCTGCATAAATCCTTTGACCACACAGAAGTCCTTAAGGGTATCGACCTTCATATTCCGGCAGGACAGTTCATTGCTGTCATTGGCAAAAGCGGTTGCGGCAAAAGTACCCTCCTGCGACTGATCGCGGGACTTGATGCCTCGACCAAAGGAGAGATATCGATCGGAAGCGGCGGAGAGACCGCATCAAGAATTGTGTTCCAGGAACCCAGGCTGCTTCCTTGGGCAAAGGTTATCGATAACGTGAAACTCGGCCTTACGGGTACACCTGTTCGTAACCCTGATCAGGTTCTTGACCTCTCTCTGGTCACACTTGACGAAGTCGGCCTTGAGAACAAACGGGATGAATGGCCCTCGGCTCTCTCGGGGGGGCAGAAACAACGTGTCGCTCTGGCACGCGCACTGGTCAGTCATCCCCGTCTGCTTGCACTCGACGAACCCCTTGGGGCGCTGGATGCTCTAACACGGATCGACATGCAGAATCTTTTGGAAGAAGTCTGGCTGCATCAGGGCTTCACAGCAATTCTCGTGACGCATGACGTATCCGAAGCCGTCGCTCTTGCCGACAGGGTTGTTTTGATCGATGAAGGACAGATCAAGCTCGATATCGAGATCGACGTGCCTCGACCACGCCGTCGCGGTAGCGCGATACTTGCAGAAATCGAAGGTAAAATTCTCGATGTTCTGTTTGAGCAATATCCCGAGAAGCAGGCGGGATGATCTTCTCCATATCAAGTAGTTATCGGTGATCAGATTGCAGGCGGGTTTTTTTTATCGACAATGTCGACTAAAAAGGTAGACTTTAAGTGGTTAAGGAAATCTCTCTTGCGAGGCTTGAGAAATGGAGGACCGGCTTGACATATCATCGCGATTTGCGACCGGGACAGTCAGCAGAAGTTCTGCGGCTGACCCGACGGGGCAGCGCAGACATTCCGCCAAGTATACGCGCGAGCGCGCTCGTGTTTCGTGATCCAGTCTCACTCGAATTGCAACGGCGTCTGCTACAGTTTTCTGTCAGCGATGCCAGTGTTCTGATCGTCGGGGAGACCGGCACGGGCAAAGAACTGATTGCACGTTACGTTCATGATAACTCGCCACGTGCCAGCGGCCCATTTATTGCGGTCAACTGTGCCGCCTTGCCCGAAACGCTCGTCGAGGCAGAACTGTTCGGTTATGAAAAAGGTGCTTTTACCGGCGCCACCGAGAATCGCACCGGGTGGTTTGAAGCTGCCAATGGCGGGACAATCTTTCTTGATGAAATTGGCGACCTGCCGCTGGCGTTTCAGGTCAAGCTGCTGCGTGTCCTTCAGGAACGCGAAGTCACCCCGGTAGGCGGTCGCAAGACGCGCTCGGTCGATGTACGGATCGTTGCGGCAACGAATGTGAATCTCGAAAATGCCGTGCGTGCCGGACATTTCCGGGAAGATCTTTTCTTCCGGCTGAATGTCGCGCGGCTTGACGTCGCCCCCTTGCGGGCCAGACGCGATGATATTCTAACCCTTTCGGAGCACTTCTTGCATGTCTACAGCGAAAAAACCGGGCGCAAGGATCTTTCTTTGGGCAAGGAAGCGATCAAGGTCCTTTTGCATTACTCCTGGCCAGGTAACATCCGGGAACTGGAGAATGCCATGCATCATGCCGTTCTGGTGGCAGCAGATCATGTGATCCGTCCGGACGATCTCAATCTAAGTCATGTGACCCTTGATAAAGCCACTGGATCGGATGCGGATACCATCCGTCATATCATCCATGACCTGATCCGCCGCGAAGGCATGTTCTCTCTTGATGGTCTCGTGCATATGGCCATTGAAGAGGCCTATGAGATCGCCGAACACAACCAGATCAAAACCGCAAAACTGCTGGGGTTGAGCCGCAGCCAGTTGCGGACCCTGCTGAAAAACCATCGTATCGACTAGCGCAATCATACCGGACGCTTTGGCAATAATGCCGGTTCAACGACAGGAGACGATTATGGCATACAAAATTGGTATCGTCGGTGGCGGCCTGAGCGGCAGTCTTCTGGCCATACAGTTGCTCCGCCGCCTGCCCGAGACAGACGAAGTCATCGTGTTCGAGCCACGTTCGGTCTGCGGTCGGGGTTTGGCCTATGGCACAAGCTGCACCTCGCACATTCTTAATGTTCCTGCCGGAAAAATCAGCATTTTCCCGGATCGCAGGGATGATTTTATCGAATGGCTCGCCACGTCCGACGATCCGGAAATCCGGAAATATGCGACCGCAGCCAGTTTCGTGCCGCGGCAGATTTTTGGGGACTATGTTTGCTCCCGGCTTGAACAATCAATAAATCAACGCTTCCGGTCGGAAAGCTTTGCTCATGTACGCGATACCGTGAATTCAGCCTATCCGGCAGAAGGTGGGCAGAAACTCCATATCCGGACGGAACGTGATCAGATTTTCGAAGTCGATCATCTGGTGTTGGCGATGGGGAACTCGCTTGCCAGTCAGACCAGATATGGTTTTCTCCATCCGTGGAATACAGAACGGACCGAGGGAACGTCGATGCGCGGCCCGATACTGGTACTAGGTTCCGGGTTAACCGCAGTTGATACACTGCTTCGCCTGCGCGAAACGGGCTACGAAGGTCAGGTTGTTTTTCTGTCGAGGCGCGGTCTGCTGCCTCGCCCACACGATCTGACGGAACCGGAAAATCATCCTGCATTCACACCGACGGACGCAGGTGCCCAGCCTCTTTCAACCCTGCTTGCCAAGGTGCGTAATAATGCCAGGCAGTTTGGTTGGCGCACAACGATTGATGGCCTCCGTCCAATGACTCAGGCCATCTGGCAGGCACTTGATGACGTGAAACGTCGTCGATTTATCAGACATCTGCAAACCTGGTGGGATGTCCACAGGCATCGCATGTCGCGCGAAACGGCTCAAATCATCGACGCTGAAATGGCATCCGGAAATCTGAAAATCATTAAAGGCCGCATTTCCAATGCTCAAAAGAAGCCGGGACAATCGTGGGAGATTTCAATCCGCGGGCATGGACAGGAGACAGCGGAGAATTTCAGCTTTCCTGTCGCCTATGACTGTACAGGCCCCCGTGCGGACCTGGAAGCTATCGATGTGCCCCTGATCTGGTTCCTGAACAATATGGGGCATATTCGCCCGGATCCTCTCGGACTTGGTATCGACGTCGACGACACTTGTCAGGCGATCAAAAGCAATAGCAGATCGTCGAAGTTTATCAGCGTCATCGGGCCACTGACCCGCGGCAAGTTTTGGGAGATCACTGCTGCGGCCGAAATCCGGAACCAGGTTGCAACGCTGGCCGAATATCTGAGCAACAAAGCATCATCGCGTTACGAACGAACATCTCTGATCTCCGCCGATCTGCCTGCAACCATAACCGGCAGGGAGATCTTGTGAACGTGTCCGCAGAAAGACTGGTCTACCTGATCCTGTTTATCGGGTTGCTGATTTACTTTTCAACGAACTAGGTTTGCCCCGATCGGGTAAACGCTGACAACTCAGGAGCATGCCCCATGGAACATGCAATGAAAAAACTGTTGTTGCCTGGCTACAAAGGCTCGAATGCCGGTCACTGGCAACGGATCTGGAGCGACATTGATCCCGATGCCATCATCGTCAATCAGGATGACTGGCTAAAACCCCGGCTGAAACCATGGATCGAACATGTTCGCTTTGCCGTGAGTAAGAACCCCAACGCCATCCTGATCGCGCACAGCCTTGGATGTATACTTGTCGCACATCTGGCACGGGCATTCCCCGATTTACCGATTGCCGGGGCACTGCTCGTCGCTCCTGCCGACGTTGACCGTATTGGAAAAACTTATCCGGATCTTGCCGGCTTCGCCCCAATCCCGATCCGAAAACTGCCTTTTCCATCAATTGTCGTCGCCAGCCGCAATGATGAATATTGCGACTTTACCCGGGCGCGTTCGCTTGCCTCGGCCTGGGGGAGTGAATTGATTGATGCGGGCGAGGCTGGCCATATCAACATAGAAAGCGGGCATGGTCGCTGGTCTGACGGCTTTAAATTGGCAGACCGGCTTGTCGATCTCCACTATCAGCAGCTTGCAAAACAAAACATGCAGCAAAATTCGCCCAATATCGAAACACTTTATTCGGTGTAGTTAGGGCATAAACAACATGAATGGCGGCATTTTAAGCCGCCATTCAGTTTTATGAGCACAAAAAACAATGCCTCAACAGATACCTGAGAAACACACGAACGAAGAACCATGGTCCGGGTTCAGTCTGAAATGGTTGATACTCATTTCAATTACTGCTGCCGTATGCAGTATCATTTTTGCGGGCAACACCCTTGATCGCGTTACCTTGCTATTTAACGAGCAAATTGCCTACGTAAAGGCTGGGCAGGGTTTTCTGGCCTGCATCATGGGCATTTCAGCACTTCTTTTCGGATGGCTTGCAATAACAACTTTTGTCAAAGCAACATCCTTGCTTCTCAAGGCTAAGTAACCAGTTCGCCTTTTCCCTGAACCGCGATCGTTTCTGCACCAAACGAATACTCATATCCGAAATACGACTGGCAACAGCATCATGGCTATCACAAACACCAGAATGCTGACGGGTAATCCACAACGCCAGTAATCACTGAAACGATAGCCGCCCGGACCCATAATAATCGTGTTGTTGTGATGGCCAACCGGGGTGAGGAAATCGGTCGAAGCCCCGATTGCAACTGCCATCAAAAACGCATCGGGGGCCAATCCAGCACGATATGCCAACGCCATCACAATAGGCGCCAGCACCACAACAGTCGTCACGTTGTTCAGAATCGGTGTTATGCCCATTGCCAGCAGCATTGTCAGGGCAAGAAGCCACATCGGACCTGCCGTCCCCGCAAGTTGTAGCAAATATCCCGCAATCAGTTCCGCCGTGCCTGTTGTGCGCAAAGCCTCCCCGATCGGGATCAGTGCCGCAAGCAAAACCAGAACCGGTCCTTCGACCCGCCTATACAGATCACGCGCACTGACCACACGCGTTAACAACATCATGGTCACAGCTGCAACGAAGGAAACGGCTGGTGTCGCGATACCGCTGGCTGCAAGGAAAATTGCCACGGCAAAAATCGCCACAGCCCACAAGGCTGCCCGGGGACGCAACCGGATCGAACGTGCCGCCAAAGGCAAAAGACCAAGATCGGAAATAGCTGTATCAATGCGGGACGGATCGCCTCGAAAAATCAGAATATCGCCCGGCATCAGGGTCGCGTCAGCTAAACGCCCTTCGAACCGTTTGCTTTGACGGGCCATGGCAACGATATCAATCTGCCATCGATCAGCCGGTTCGAGTGTATGAAGGTTACTGCCCTGAATGATGCTGTCGGCCGGAACCACGGCTTCAATCATTTCCGCATCATCGGATAAAACACCAATCTGACCTGGCAATCGGAAACCATACCGATCACACAACAGTTCAAGTGTATCAAGCTCGGCCTCGACAATCATCAGATCACCAATTTCGAAAACCTGCCGGTTTTTAGGCGCAAAAAGCCGCCTGTTTTCACGCACGATACCGTGGATCTTGACCGGCAAGGCCGCCTCAAGTTCCGGCACAGATACAAAATCGGCAATGCCATTGGCCCCGACACGTAACTCCGTCAGGAACTGACCAGAATCTCGCTGCTCTCCGACGCTCAGATGTCGTCCCGGAATAAACCGCCACCCGACAAGAACAAGCCAGACCACACCGGCAACGGCGATCACACTGCCAACCGGGGTAAAGTCGAACATGTCAAAAGGCTGACTGACAGCAGTTTGCCGGATCTGGGAAATGATCAGATTGGCTGGCGTCCCAATCAGGGTCGTCATTCCGCCCAGAAGTGTCGCGAAGGACAGGGGCATTAACAGATAGCCGGGATGCTCCCCACGCCTAGCCGTTGCCGCCAGTGCAACCGGCATCAAAAGGGCCAATGCACCGATGTTGTTCATGAAGGCTGAAAGAACTGCACCAGTCGCGCAGAAAACCGCAATCAAGGACCAGCGACTTTCGAACCTTTCCGAAAGAATATGGCTAACCGGTTCAAGGGCCCCGGTTGCCACAATACTGCGTGTAATGATCAGAACCCCGGCAACGGTAACGACGGCACCGTTGGAAAATCCCATAAAAGCACCTTCCTGGGGCACGATCCCCAGAACCACGCCAGCCAGCAGCGCAAGAACCGCGACCAGATCGTATCTGAACCGGTCACTGGCCATCGCAGCAATTGCAATCAAAATGATGGCGACAAGGGCCAGTTGGTCGAAATTCAAATGCCGCTCCGTGTCCTGTTCTTATTCCGGAAACAGGGCGTACTTTCGCAAAGAAATCTCCACCCGCGTTCCCGGTTTCAGTTTACGCCAGTCATCATCATTGTGCGACAGCGCAATATCAAGATGGGTATTCCAGCTATCAAGCGAGACGTCCATGACCACGGCCGGTCCGGTTGCCCTGATATCTCGCACAAGACCCGTAAGAGCCTGCCCCTCTTCCTTGGCTGCCACGCGGATATTGTGGGGGCGAACATACAATACATAATTGCCGTCCGGCTTGTCTGTATCGCCAATCGCAATCGGCCTTCCCGGCAACAGAACCTGTCCGTCTTTTACGGAAACCGAGAGCTTGTTCACATCGCCGATGAATTCATAAACGAATGGCGAGGCCGGTTCCTCATAGACGTCGTTCGGCGCCCCCTCTTGGGCAATACGACCATCCTGAACCACGACAACCCTGTCAGCAAGATCAAGTGCCTCTTCCTGATCATGGGTCACAAAGACAGTGGTATGGCCGGTTTCGTCGTGAAGTTCACGCAACCATTTGCGCAGTTCATGACGCACCTTGGCATCAAGGGCCCCAAACGGTTCATCAAGCAGCAACACGGATGGCTCGATTGCAAGGGCGCGGGCCAGTGCAACACGCTGTTGCTGCCCACCCGAAAGTTGGGCCGGAAAGCGATCCTCATATCCTGAAAGCTTCACGAGGGAGAGAAGATCGCGGGCCCGTGAAAGAATCTCCTGCTCTGACGGACGACGGTCTGCGGGGCGGGCACGCAGGCCAAAGGCAATGTTGTCGATCACCCGCATATGCTTGAAAAGCGCGTAATTCTGAAAAACAAAGCCGACATTACGTTTGCCTACCGACAGATTGGATGCATCATCTGCATCAAAAAATATCTGCCCGCTATTGGGGAATTCAAGCCCTGCGATTAAACGCAAAAGCGTTGTCTTGCCCGATCCGGAAGGACCAAGCAGCGCAACAAGTTCACCAGAGCCGATTTTCAGATCAATGTTGTGAAGCGCCGTCTGGCTTCCGTAATCCTTGGTCACATTATGAATATCGATCTGCATGATCGTTCGTCTCCTCAGCTACGATGGCCCGGTGCAAGGTCATCGCCATGCCGCCATTCCAGTATGGATTTCAAAACAAGGGTGAAAAGGGCCAGTAGAGCCAACAGTGAAGCAACGGCGAAAGAGGCCGAAAAGGCGTACTCATTGTAAAGAACCTCGACATGCAGCGGCAACGTGTTGGTCACGCCACGAATATGACCCGACACCACGGAAACCGCGCCAAAATCCCCCATGGCACGAGCACTGCACAGCAGGACACCATAAAACAGCGCCCATTTCACGTTGGGCAATGTGATTTTGATAAAGGTTCTCCAGCCACTTGCGCCAAGTGACAGCGCTGCTTCTTCCAAAGAGTTTCCCTGACTTTCCATCAACGGGATCAGTTCACGCGCAACGAAGGGGAATGTGACAAAGATCGTCGCCAGAACAATGCCCGGGGTTGCGAAAATGATGTCAATATCTGCCGCGTCAACAAAATCACCGAACCAGCCGTGACTGCCAAACAACATCACAAAGGAAAGCCCCGCAACCACCGGTGACACAGAAAACGGCAGATCAATCAGGGTGACAAGGATGCTTTTTCCGCGAAAATCATGCTTGGCAACCGCCCACGCCGCTGCGATCCCGAACAGGATGTTCAAGGGGACGGCAAAAGCCACAACAGTTAACGTTAAATGCAAGGCTGAAAGGGCGTCGGGTTCAACCAGTGCCGCCAGATACGCCTTCCACCCCGATGCCAAGGCTTCGGTAAAAACAATAACCAGCGGAAAAACAAGAAAAATGAACAGAAATAGCAAAGCTGCAAAAATCAGCAGCCAGCGCACCATGGCTGGCTCGCCAATCCCGCGTTGGAAGGAGTCATTTGAAGTCATGGTCTTACCTTTTTAAAGGCCGCTTCGCTTCCGGCTCCAGACCTGAAGAAGATTGACCAGCAACAGCATTGCAAAAGATATGACAAGCATGGTTGTCGCTATTGCAGTGGCGCCGTCATAATTGAATTCTTCAAGGCGGATAACGATGAGGAGCGGTGCAATCTCTGAGACATTGGGAATATTGCCGGCGATAAAAATGATAGACCCGTATTCGCCAATCCCACGCGCCAAAGCCAAAGCAAATCCTGTCAGAAGTGCTGGCAGAACAGCCGGAAAAATAACCATTCGAAAGGTAAATCCGCGCGATGCACCGAGCGAGGCTGCGGCCTCTTCCAGCCTCTGGTCAAGCTGCTCAAGCACCGGCTGAACAGAACGAACCACAAACGGCAGCCCGATAAAGGTCATGGCAATTATGATACCGAGCGGCGTATAGGCGGCTTTGATGCCCAGTGGTTCAAGATATTGACCAAAAGGGCCATTCTTCGAATAGATCGCAACCAAGGCAATGCCCGCAACCGCAGTTGGCAGGGCGAATGGCAAATCAATAATCGCATCAATGATTTTGCGGCCCGGGAAACGATAGCGAACCAGAACCCAGGCAACCAGAAAGCCGAATACCGCGTCAATAATGGCCGCCGCAAATGCCGCCCCGAAACTGAGCCACAATGCATGCAGGGTTCTCTCGGACCCGACAATAGCGATGAATTCATCCCATCCCATGCCAGTTGATCGCGCAACGACCGCCGCAAGAGGAAGTAGCACAATCACACCGAGATAAGACAGCGTATAGCCAAGCGTGATCCCGAAACCCGGGATCACGCGGCGATTGCCAAATGCACTCGCAATAGAAGTCATGTTCAGTTGCTCTGATAAAGCTGATCGAACGTACCGCCATCAGCGAAATGTTCTTTCTGAGCACGCGCCCAGCCACCAAAACGATCCTCGACCGTGAAAAGCTCAAGCGGCGGGAAGCGCTTCATATCCTCGGGATCGGCATGTTCGGGGGCGACGGGACGGTAATAGTACTTCGCCGCCAGTTTCTGCCCGACCGGCGAATAGAGATATTCAAGATAAGCGGTTGCGATATCGCGCGTACCGTGATCATCGACAACCTTGTCCACCACCGAAACTGGCGGCTGCGCCAGAACCGATTTGGACGGAACGACGATTTCGAACTCGTCGCCGAGGTTTTCAAGTGCGAGAAAAGCCTCGTTTTCCCATGCCAGCAGCACATCACCGATACCGGTTTTGACAAAGGTATTGGTTGAACCGCGGGCACCGGTATCAAGAACCGGCACATTTTTATAAAGCTTGGCGATAAATTCGCGGACCTTTTCCTGATCCCCGCTGAAATTGTCCTCGGCAAAAGCCCAGGCAGCCAGATAGTTCCAGCGAGCGCCACCCGATGTTTTCGGGTTTGGTGTGATCACCTGAATATCGTCGCGAACCAGATCATCCCAATCCTGAATGTTCTTGGGGTTACCATTTCGAACAAGGAAGACGATCGTCGACGTATAGGGTGCCGCGCCAAGTGGAAGGCGCTCCTTCCAGGCAGTGCTAATCCAGCCGGTATTTTGGGCAATTGCGTCGATATCGGCCTCAAGTGCGAGCGTCACCACATCGGCTTCCAACCCGTCAATGACCGAACGGGCCTGACGCCCAGAACCGCCATGTGACATCTGAATTTCGACAGACTGCCCTTTTTCATTCTGCCAGTGCTCGGCAAAGGCCTGATTGAATTCCTTGTAAAGCTCTCTGGTCGGGTCATAGCTGACATTCAGCAAGGTGACATCAGCAGAGTAGGCGTTCCCTGGGACAAGCAAGGATGATGCAGCAAGCATTGCTGCGCCGATCAAATTTCGGCGTACAGATTTAAGCGAACTATCAAGCATGGTTATTCTCCCTTATGCTATTAGTCCTTAATCTCTATCTAATCAGTAGACTTAATCAACAATAAAATGGCTAAACTGTGGTAATTACGTATCAACAGTCATTCAGTGTGATTATGGAATTAGGCGACGACGGGTGTTTTCTGACCTGATTGGGGCCCAAGTGCATCCTGCAAAGTCGTACTTTCCAGTACCTCAACGGTTGCCTGATATGATTCGGCAAAAACACGCCGAACGCGACACGACTTCTCGTCTTTGCAATCATCACAAGGTTGATAGGCCATCTTGCTCAGGCACGACAACGGCGCGATTGGCCCTTCGATCAATCTGACAATTCGGCCAATAGAGATCTCTTCCGGATTTTTGATCAACGTATAGCCGCCATGCTTGCCACGCCGACTGTTGATCAGTCCATGATGTTTGAGATCGAGTAGAATCTGCTCAAGAAACTTTTTTGGAATCGCTTCCTGCTGCGCAAGCTCGGCGATTTGCATGGCCTCGCCAACACCAATATCAGCCAGAGCAATCATCGCCTTCACAGCGTATTTTGTTTTCTGCGACAGCATTTTCTTACACTATATCTCTACCGAATAAGTAGACATATAACATGGAAGTTCCGTAAAATCCAACAACATATTTAGCCAACCATTGTTTCAATCTAGAGACGGAGCATCATACCGATCATGAATGAAAACCGATGTTCGACCTGATTTTCTTTTTTGTTTCATGATAAGAGTGGCTGCATGTGAGTCTGATTTCAAAAATGTTGCTTTGAGCACGCTTAATCGGCGCTTTTATTGCTTGCACAGACCTCATACTTGGGGTGTTTTGTGATCGGGGATTTATTGACAATACCGCCAATAAATCACACATTGATTTAGCTGATACCGAGTTGGTTCTATCTAAAGCAATCACCTCTCAATTAGAGAAGCCGCCTTTGATCCAGACTAACCACCTGGTAGGCGGCTTCTTGCGTTTTAGAAAGGGTCAGCGCGCCAACAGATTTTCTGCAATAGCCTATCTAATTGTCAGCAGATAACCGAGACGAAAAGCTTTGCAATCCTCCACGCAAAACGTCCGATAGTTTCTCTCACACCCCGTTTGAGGAGGGATGATTGAGAGCTCCATTCTCAGAAAATTTGAAAGGCAGCACAATGTAGATAAGCTGATTGCGCTTTAATAGTGCAGAAGAGAGCTGATCACTTACATTTCTTCACTATCAAAATGCTCAAACATGAATAGCAACAGCTCCCGAATTTGCATTATTTAGAATATTATTCTCTCAATGCGTCCGCGGAATCAGACAAGCATGCCTTCTAAACAGCCAGACGATAATCGCCGTCGCAAACCAATGCGTAACGGACGGCGAAAAACAAAAACAGTAGGACCTCACCCAATTGATCTTCATGTCGGTAGAAGATTGCGCGAGCTCCGCATGCTTAACGGTTTCGGGCAGACAGAAATTGCTAAACTTTTGGGTATTACTTTCCAGCAGGTTCAAAAGTATGAACGGGGAACCAATCGAGTAAGTGCATCAAGACTATATGATATTGCCCAAGCACTCAAAGTTCCGGTCAGCTATTTCTACGATGACATACCACGCGATCTTACTGACAAGTCTATTGCTCAACGCAACAAGATTGTTACTCAACTCTTCGTTTCTCGTGAGGACCCTATGCAGCGGCGAGAAACTTTAGAACTTGTACGCAGTTATTACGGTGTTGAGGATGATGTGTTGCGTGAACGGATATTTGAACTGATAAAATCGATCTCGAAATACAACAGCAGCAAAACAGACAGGGGTATCTGAATAGCTAGCCGATACGACGGAGTTCTCAACGGATCAAAGCGATCCCGAAAACTCCGTTTGATACGATCACTAGGGCGTCCGCATCGGATAAATCAAGTTAAATAAAAAAAGCGGCGCAACCTAAGTCACCCGCTCCAATTCTCTTGCTGCAGGGTTTTCTCGCTAGCACGAGGGAACTGATCCCGCAACTCACACTATGACTAATATAAAAATTATATGGTGCTGTTCAATTAAATTCGTATGTGAAACTGAATACTGTCTTCACAACGAAAATTTGAGATTCACCCGTACCATTTTGGCATTCTCATATTTTCCGACACAAGTTCTCATATTTAATTTTACAGTCTCATATTTTGTGTTCATTTACACCACCGCCAACAAGTGCAGGCATGGATGCCGAATGGTGGGGCTGTCGGAAGGGTCTTGTGCGGATAAGACCGCCTTCGGGCAGCATCCCGGAAACCGAATGGATCACGGTAGTTTCAAGGGCCTGTCTGGCATTCAATTCTGGCAAAAGCCCCGGCAGACGGGCGGCAAGCATCGATTTTCCCGAACCGGGCGGGCCGCTCATCAGTAAATTATGACCGCCAGCCGCAGCAATTTCGAGCGCGCGTTTGGCACTTTCCTGCCCCTTGATATCGCGTAGATCTGGCAATGATAAGGGAGATGAGCTAACCTTCGGAGCACATGGCCGCGACAGGATCTGAGTTCCTTTGAAATGGTTGATCAATCCGGTCAAACGCGATGGTGCCAGAATTTCAAGTTCCCCTGCCCAAAGCGCTTCCGCACCGTTATCTGCCGGGCAGATAATCCCCCGATCCAAGCCACTTGCCTGCATGGCCGCCGGTAAAATCCCGCCGACGCCGGTGATACTGCCATCAAGCCCCAATTCACCCAGCACGACAAAATTCGCAATGTCTTCGTGCCCGATCACATCCATCTCGGCCAGAAGACCCAACGCAATCGGCAGATCAAAATGCGATCCTTCCTTTAGTAAATCGGCGGGGGCCAGATTGATTGTGATGCGCTTGGGTGGCAATGCCAACCCCATCGCTGAAAGCGCGGATCGCACACGTTCGCGCGCCTCGGAAACCGCCTTGTCGGGCAAGCCAACCACGCTAAAAGCGGGCAATCCGCTTGCCATCTGAACCTGCACATCGACCGGAATTGTATCAATCCCGGCAAAGGCGACGGTCATAACCCGTGCTGTCATGTGGTACTGATCCCCGTAACCCCAAGTTATATATACCACTTTGGCGGGAAACGGGGATCAAGGCAACAAGTCGTTTATCCCCGGTGATCAGGCACAACCTGCTCCGTCTTCTGGCGACATCTCGGTATTGATCATCCAGGGCGTGCCGAACTTGTCGGTAAACATGCCATAACCCGGCGACCAGAAGGTTTCCTCTAACGGCATGGTCACCTCACCGCCTTTGGAAAGAGCATCGAACATTTTTTTGGCATCAGTCGCTTTTTCAAAATGGAGAGATGCTGTGATGCCCTGCATTTTGGTGAAATATTCCGGCGGGCAGTCGGATGCCATCAGATGCCAGCCATCGCCCATCAGGCAGGCATGAGCAATTTTGTCATTATGCTCAGGCTCGTCACCGGCCATCGGCGTATCGCTGAACGGCATCATGATCAGCTCGCCGCCCAGGATGGACTGATAGAATTCAAATGCCTGTCGGCAATTGCCGTCGAAATTCAGATAGGTGATCAGTTTCATCGGGGCGTTCCTTTATGTGTAAAATCTGGTGGGTTTGGGGATTTACGGCTGCAACCCGAACTGGGCGGCACTGTTTTCGAAGTCAAAAGGCACGGAAAAATGTTCATGCGCGATGCGCCATTCACCACCCTGCTTTTCAAGGTGATAGCTTGACCGCATCCAGCTTGCCTGTTCGGTCCCGTCTTCCTTGCGCATGCCGCACCGGATCAGGAACCGTGCCACAGCCAGATGACCTGACACCCGGATAAAGGGTTCCTGCGGCTCCATGATGAATTCATCATCAAACGCCATACAGCGTTCCCAATGGGCACGATAATCATCCCGGCCATTGAATTGCAGCGGACCGACCGCATCGTAGGAACAGATATCATCGCTATATAACGCCATGATTCCGTCGAGATCCTTGTTACGTGCGGCCGTTGACCAGCGGGTAAAAATCTCGCGGATGGCAGCTTTGTCTTCACTTTGTTTATCAGTCATGGGGCATTTCCTTGCGTTGGTGGTGCGAGGGGTGGGCAAAAATTTTGCGTGGAGTTTTCAGGTGCCTTTGGCCGCACGTTCAATCCTAGCGATGTCGAATTTTTCCATAGACATCATGGTTGTTGCCACTCTGGCTGCGACATCCGGATCCGGATCGTTCATCAGTTCGATAAGGCGAACCGGAGTGATCTGCCAGAAAAGACCGAACCTGTCCTTTACCCAGCCGCACTGCCTAGGTTCCCCGCCTTCAGAAAGGCAGTCCCAGTAATAATCAACTTCTGCCTGATCATTGCAGGACACGGTGAAGGAAACAGCCTCGGTAAACTTGAACTGCGGTCCGCCGTTAAGGGCTGTGAATTGTTGACCTTCAAGCTCAAAACTTACGGTCAAAACATGGCCTTCCGGTCCAGGTCCGGCCTTGCTGCTGCGGAGAATTTTGCTGATCGTGGCATATGGAAAAACGGACGCATAAAAATTGACGGCTTCTTCGGCGTTGCCGTCAAACCATAGAAAGGGGCTGATCTTCTGCATCGGGCTTCCTCCTTGCCGTTCAGAAGTGAATTCGAAATCAGGTGAAGCGTGGTGGCGCTTTATGAACCAAACGATTGATCAGTTTTTTCTTATTTTCCCGTTTGACAAATACGTTGATATCAACATAATTAATTCATGTCAAAAAAAGATTTCAACCAGAACGATAAAGTTCCGTTTTCATCGACGCTGATGGTGCGTGACAGTTGTCTTTGTCTGCATGTGCGGCGGGCCGCACGCACGATTGCGCGCCGGTTCGACGATGCTTTTCGCCCGCTTGACCTGACCAGCGGGCAATATTCCTTGCTTATGTCGCTTAACCGGCCACACCCGCCGCACATGCAAGATGTTGCTGATTTGCTAGCGATGGATCGCACAACACTGACCGCCAATCTTAAACCGCTGGAACGACGGGGGCTGGTTGCAATCGATATCGACCCCAAGGATAAACGCAGTCGTTTGCTGACTCTAACCGATCAGGGAATGGCGTTGCTTGTTAAAGCCTTTCCGATCTGGCAAAAAACCCAGAAAGACCTCAACGCACTGGTCGCGAATTCCGATTCGCGCCACCTTTTGACAGATTTGATCAACCTGACGAATGGCTAGGACAGAATCAGATGATCAGTCTTCGGAAGGTTCGGATTTGGCCAGATCTTCAGATGCATCGCCATCAGTCGCATCGCCGTCACGCGGCGGCAGGAATTCCTTGCGGCATGGAACAGCAACGCCATCTACAACGGTCCAGCCAAAATTGCGGAACTTGCCAAAACTTTCTTTTTTCATCGTGATGCCGCTGGAACGGTGCTTGCGCACTTCGGCGGAATCTTCACCCTGAATTTTTCCGGCCCGGGCCCAGGCCCGTTCACGCATGGATTTGGTAATGTCGGTCATGAAACCCGTTTCATCTGAAAAGTTGCTGCCCGACATCATAACACATCTGGCTGCCCCGCCACGCTATAGCTTGTTTAACCGGCCCGGACAATATTGCATCCATGCAGATCAGATCTGTCAAACCGGAAGCAAATGATACCGCGTGGCAAGCATGGCTGGGCGATTGGCCATGCCCGCCATCCAATGGCGCAGATCGTCTGAAACAGCAAAACACCCATCGGGCCAGCGGAAATCAACATATTCAAGGGCCGCGGCCACCGAAAGAGTGCCGATATCTGGCCTATCTGTTGCGAGGCTGCTGATCCCGGCTTCTATAGCGTCAATGCTTGCATGAACCGCGGCACGCTGACGATCCATTACGAAATCGGAACGTTCAGTTTCCGGGCGTTTGCTATCGGCGTATAACCGCCCGGTCGAGGACATCATACCGTCACGCAAAGCCGCATCCGTCCAAGGATTGATCATAATTTCAGAAATATCGCCTTCCAATCCCAATTCGCGGACATTGATCCGCACCTTCAGGGCGATGTCGGCGAATAGTAAAGCTGCATGGTAGGAACTATGGGATCCTCCCTAGATTGTTAAATCCGGTGTCCAACCAATATTTTCCAGATGCCAGTTGGCACGCCAGTTTTCGCCCTTTCGGTCCAGTGTTAGGTAATTGCGTGCAGCGCAATAGGTGCCAATCCGCCCAGGAAGCGGCTTAAGCTTGGTCGGGCGACCGGGCAGGGGATTATCGCCAATCCATGCCAAAAGACCAAGCGCACGCGCAAACGCCACCGGCGGGGCAGTGTGCGAAATGCCCGATGCCACCAGTTGGTGAATGGACTTGCCATGGGTTTCAAACGTGCCCCGGGTCGCCACATGAATTTCCCCCGAAAGCAGGGTCATGTCATAACCGCGCTTGACGACGACATCTTCAATGGTTTCCAGAAAACGGCACCATTCCTTACGATGCCAACGGCTTTGCCACTGATCGCGCAGGTCATCTTCGTATTTCTGCGCACTGGGCATCAGATGCAGGATCGCCTCAACCAGTGATAGGCGCGGGCCAATCACCGGCACACTCGACATCAACAAAATACGATGATGTTCCGGAATCGTATCGAGTGCCGCAATCATGTCCCGCCAACCATGTTCGCCCATGATCGCATGCGGGGTCCGTTCCGACCGCAAGTCGGGCGCAATCACCGAAAATCCGGGGAAATCCGTACGCCAGCCAAGGCTTTGCCCCGAACGGTCCAGTATTTTCTGCGGCAATTCGTCGGGCGCGGTGCAAAGCTGCATCAGGCAAAATGCTTCTCGCGCACAGGCAAACATGCCCTTTGCTACCATGCTGTCATGAAACCATTTCTTGTGACTGCCCCAACCGTCAAAAATGTCGTGGTCATCCCACATCATCAAAGATGGCACCCGCGCCAGTATATGGCTGATCTGCGGCTGCCCATAAATTTCAAGATAATGTTCCAGATAGAATTTCAGAACACTATTGCGCATCTCGGGGGTGAAATCCGCTGCCAGTTTCTGCTGACGTCTCGTCTTTTTCCAGGTGACAATATCAGGATGGCATCCCCAGACCCCGTCGGCATAAATCTGGTCCCCGCCATGCAAAAGCAGGGAAAAAGGCCGTTTTCGATGTTCGCGGGCCAAATCAATCCACAGCGCATTACGATCCGCCAAAGGTCGGTCCAAATCGCCGTCTTCTTGTCCGTTACACGAGACAAACCCGATCCGAAGGTCATGAGTCAAATCGGTATTCACATAATATGTTTTGATATCGAAACTGTAACGCGCATCCGATGAGACCGGCAGCTCGAAATCATAACGCCAGTAATGACGCCCGAACCGGTTCGCAAGCTTTGTCGGGGTTACAATATCCTGACCCATGATTCGAAACTCGGCTGGATCGGCTCCTTCCGGCGTCACAACAAGGGCGGCCAGACGGGCCGTTTTGTCGTCGCTGCCACGCGCGAACAGGAACGGGCCAAAGGTACCGTTTGTTGAAATTGCGCTGTTTTGCTTATCCGCCATGCAATCGGATTCCGCCTTGCTGATGATTGGTCCCAAAATCATACGCAGAAACAGGCGTTTGGTTCCAGCCTGCGGGCATGAATTCGGTCACATCAACGGATATGGGCAGCAAATTGGTGCAGAATTGCCGATGAAATCCGGCCATTTCACGGCCATCCATTCCGACCAGACAGGGGGCCAGAAAAAGGGGCAAGCGGTTAAACCACTTGCCCCGAAAATCGTCCCGTCGTCAAATCCGATCAGGACAAGCGGGTTTCAATCGCATCCCAGATCAGGGATTCCAGTTTCGATCCGTCAAAACGGTTCACTTCCTGAAGCCCGGTCGGCGAGGTGACGTTGATTTCCGTCATATAATCGCCAATCACGTCAATCCCGACAAAGATCAGATCGCGCTTTTTCAGTTCCGGCCCAATGCGTTCGCAAATCTCAAGTTCACGCGGGGTCAGCATGGATTTTTCCGCTACGCCGCCAACATGCATGTTCGACCGTGCCTCACCCTCGGCCGGGACACGGTTGATCGCACCGACAGGTTTGCCATCGACCAGAATGATGCGTTTGTCGCCTTTTCGCACATCGGGCAAGTAAGCCTGCACCATCAAAGGCTCGCGCGACTGCGCGGCGAATAGTTCCAACAACGAATTCAGGTTTTCGTCACCCGGTTTCAGATGGAAAACACCAGCCCCGCCATTGCCAAACAGCGGCTTGACAATGATGTCCTTGAATTCCTCGCGGAAATCCCGAATACGCGCAGCCGACCGGGTAATCAGGGTCGGCGGCATCAGATCGGGAAACTCTGTAACGAAAATCTTTTCCGGCGCATTGCGGACATGGCCGGGGTGGTTGACCACGAAGCTTTCCGGATGAACGGCTTCAAGCAGATGGGTCGCCGTGATGTAATTCATGTCAAACGGCGGGTCCTGACGCATCAGGATCACATCGGTTTCTTTGGCGAGATCTATGATCTTTGCCTCACCCAGATCATAGTGATTGCCCTTGTCGTAACGAAGCGTCATCGGGCGGACTTCGGCCTTGATCCGACCGCGGTCATAAAACATGTCATCGGGATGATAGTGCAAAAGATCATAACCGCGTGACTGGGCTTCGAGCCCCATCACAAAGGTTGAATCCCCCTTGATATCGATCGATGCGATTGGATCCATCTGAATGGCGACGATACGACTCATAAAGCGCTTTCTCCTGTTGCCGGAAAGCCGATCACTGCTGCAAATGCGGCCAAACCCGGCCAATTGTGATCATTTGCGGGCGTGACTTGACCCGGCTGGCCTTCCCGGCCAAATGATGCGATATGTTGTACATATTGTGGTTGGTTACAATTTGGCTGAATTTTTATCATTCGCCATTCCGGTTTCGCAATCGCGATCACAGAATTTCTTAAAACGAGTAGACAGGCTGTCACATGGCATTCTTCAGCAAATTCGGCAAATTCCGCATCAAACAGGTGGGCGCGCGCTTCCGCTCCATGACGGCGGCATCCGTCTTTGCCACGGCCTTTGCGATTGCCGCACCGGTCTCGATCAGCTTAACGCCGACAGGCGCATTGGCGCAGTCGGGCGCCATTGATCAGGCCACCATTGAGAAAATCGAAAACTATCTTGAGGACATCACCACACTTAAAGGTGATTTTGTTCAGATTTCCTCGGATGGCGGTGCCGCAGAAGGCAAGCTTTATATGGAACGCCCAGGCAAGATGCGGTTTGAATATAACCCGCCCGCACAAATCCTGCTGGTCTCCACCGGGTCTGATTTCATTTATTATGACAAGGAAATCAACGCGCCCACCTATTTCAATATCGACGAAACCCCGGCTGGTATCATTCTGGCAAAGGACGTTTCGCTGACGCGAGAGGTCAAGGTTGTTGATTTCAAACGTACCGCCGAAACCATGCGGGTTGAAATGGTGCGCAAATCCGATCCGGGTGCTGGCAGTGTCACAATGGTGTTTCAGGAAAATCCGATGCAGTTGCGTCAATGGATTGTCACCGACCCCGCCGGGGTAGAGACGACCGTGACCCTGTTCAATACCGAAGAAGGCATGAAGCTGGACCCGGCATTATTCAAATTTGACCGCATCTGGCCCAATCAGCGCGGCTGATTTCAAAATTCCCGGTCAACTTCACGAAAATGTCAAATCTGCCTGACAAAGCGGTTAAGCATTCCGATTCAAACTCTTGCAAACATTGTTGTTTCGCAACGATCAATTGGTATGACATTTTTCACCTGCATCCACGAAATTTATCGCCGATCAGCGGCCCTGATCTATGGCAGACGGGGGTTATAGTCCCTATATGAAAATCTGTCACAAGGTTCCCGAATTTTGATGTGGGAGCCAAGTGTGAGGAACAGGTCTCCCCTACCTTTCCTCACGCTCCAGATCATCGGAGCGCTGGCGTCCGGTTCTCCCCCCTGACCGGACGCCTTTTTTCTGCCCAACACATACGATATCCAACGCTTTGGGCAAAAAATCTGTCAAATCCGCTACCGATTTCACGGCCTGTTAATTTTGATTGCCTAGTAATGTTTGGCATGATTCCCTTGGAACGTATTTACGACAGTGCCAGCAGGATAAAATCCGCCAATGATCAATGACTTTCTGAAATCCGTTTCCCAGTTCTCCGACCCGCGTTTTCGCAAGGTTGTGTGGATCGGCGTTGCCGGCGCTTTGGCAACAATTGTCGGGCTTTGGATGCTGATTGGCTTTGGCCTGAATTCGGTAACCTTTTTTGCCGATGGCGGCTGGATGGAAACCGCGGCAGACTGGCTGCTTGGCGTTGGTCTGGCATTTTTGGTGCTGTTGATGTTCCCGGCAGCGACCGTGCTGATTTCAAGCCTGCTGCTTGATCAAATCGCCGATGCGGTTGAAGATAAATATTATCCAACCCTGCCCGACACCCGCCCACAACCGATCACCGAAGCCCTGATCAGCGGCCTTAAATTCGCATTGACCGCTTTGGCGCTTAACATCCTGATACTGCCGCTTCTTTTGGCCGGACCGGTCTACATCATCGCGTTCTATGCGATGAATGGGTATCTGCTTTCGCGCGAATATTTTGAACTGGTCGCCGCACGTCGTTATGATGTGCACACGGTGAATGCCATTCGCAAGAGCCGCCAGATGAAACTGTGGTTTGCCGGGATCGGCCTGACATTCCTGATGACCGTGCCGCTGGTCAACCTTGTGGCTCCGATCATTGCGACTGCCTTTATGGTACATTACTCCGTCCGTCTGGGCGCGTTCGAAAACCGGACCACAGCCTGACGCCATTCCGGTGGGCATCGGATAAAACGGCGGAAACCTGAAACAAAACTGCAAGACAAGGATTTGGTCATCCCCATGTTCGGAAAGAAAAAAGCCAACAAAACAGTCGACAGCAGCCCGGCTTCGTCAGATACATCTTCTTCCAGATTGAATTCAGGCGGTCTTTCCAACAGCACAGCTTCCTCGCCGAACACGTCGACTTCGGACGAAAGTGCGAGTGCCAGCAACGATACCGCCACAAAAACAGAAAAACGTAGTGAGCCGCAGCTATTTACCCAGCCGCGCACAAAGGAAGAACCGCAAATGTCCAGCAAACCGCATTCCACCAGCTTCCGCCCGGAAATCCCGAAGCGCCCGCTTGAAATTCCGACCCGCGGCAGTGCTGGCCGTCCGAGCGCAACACCAAACAATACCGAAGGCAAGAAGCTGACGGTTGGCCGCGATATCCGTCTGGCTGGCGAAATCGGTTCCTGCGACATACTTGTGGTCGAGGGTCATGTTGAAGCCCAGATCAAGGAATGCACCCGTCTTGAAGTTTCCCAGGGTGGGACATTTGTCGGTACCGCACAGGTCGACGAAGCCGAAATCAGCGGCACCTTCGAAGGCGATCTGACAGCACGCCGCGTCATCGTGATCGGCACAGCCGACATCAACGGCAAGATCACCTATGGTGCACTTCAGATCGAAAACGGTGCCCGTATCAAGGGCTCGCTGGAATATGTTGAAGGCAGCGACGACGGCACCAGCCGTACAGGTCATTCGGCTGCGATCACCATTCCGCGCAAAAGCGACGATATTTGATCCGTGACCGGCATAAACCGCTCACCAGTCCATACGACCCCGATACAGCTCCGGCGTGGTGAAGCACACCCCGCCGGGCTTCTTTGCGCGATGATCCTGATCGCGACATCGCTTGTGGCATGTGGCGGCAATGCCCTCCCGCCGGGCAGTACCAATCAGAACTATGGCAAGGCTACATCGGCCAGTTCACCGCGCGTGACCCAGGACATCCCGAAAAAACCCGAAGTATCTGCCACTGGTAGCGCGACGTCAATGGCAACAGAACCCGCGGCAAGCTCGACTGGCACGGCCAAATCGAAGTCGTCGCGTATCACGGTTGCCATTCCGCCTGTTCCCTTTAAATCAATCAAGGCTGAAACCCTGATGGGTCTTTCGGAGGACGCGGTAGAACAAAAAATCGGCGAACCAGAAATGACCCGCGGCGAAGGCCCCGCACGGGTTTGGCAATACCGGTCCGATGACTGCTCCTTTGACGCGTTCTTTTTCCCGGCTGCCGAAGGACAAAAACGCAAAATGACCCATATGCTCGCCCGCAAACGCAAAAGTGCCGATAAAATCTCGGTCCAAGATTGCCTCGATCAGGTCGTAAAAGCCCAGGCTACCCTAAAAAACAAGGGTTAAAAGCCCAAAAGGAACAGGTATTTGCACCATTTTGCCATATCGCAGTCGATTTTTTCAAATTTCGCGATATGCCGTTATTTCCTTGGTCGAATATTTACCTTTTCCCGTCACCCTTGGGAAAATTTCTCATAAATCCGCCACATCGGGTGGATTTAAGGTCTTCGTCCCGAAACTTCAGACACGATACGCGAGCCCATGAAAAAACACGCCCATCGTCTTGTCAGAAATTCGCTGTCAGGTGCAGCTGCCGCCCTTATCGCTTTGATCTCTCAGGCTGCGATTGCGCAAAATGCGCCGCAACTAATTGATGTATATGGAAAATGGGAGGCCTATAGCTATTCCGAGAAAGGCAAGAAAGTTTGCTATATCGGAAGTCAGCCGACCTCGGCCAAAGGCGACTACACCCAGCGCGGCAAGATCTATGTCATGGTCACGCACCGCCCGGCGCTCAAACTGTTCAACGAAGTCAGTTTCATCACCGGCTATACCTATGAAAAGGATAGCGATGTTGACCTTCGAATCGATTCCAAAAGCTTCAAGCTGTTCACCTACGAAGATTCAGCTTGGGCCGTGAACGGTGAAGAAGACCGAAAACTGGTCAGTGCCATGAAGTCGGGCAGCACGATGGTTGTTGTCGGGAACTCATCACGCGGCACGAAAACTACCGATACTTATTCTCTTTCCGGTTTTACCGCTGCCTATAATGCAATTTCAAAGGCTTGCGACGCCAAACCGGTTAACTAACCGAACAGAAAACCGATAAATCCCAGTGGTTTTAGGCGCTAGTAAAGCTGCATCGCGTTCGGCAAATAGCTGCAATGTGAATTTTATCGTTTGTAAATTGCCCCGGCCCCGCTATATGCGGGGCCATGGTTTATGCGCCAAAAGCATTTCGCGGGAAAATCTGTTATAGTCCCGCCCCGTTGCAAATCGGCGCGCATCGGATGCACAAAACCGGAAACGGCCGGAAACACTACGATGCTGCCAGTAACGAAGAACAAACGCCGATAAACGCCAAACACCAAAGAGAGTGCCCGGGATGACCGACGTCCTGTCCGAAAACGTGACCCAGAACGCCGAAAACGGTGCCACACCGTCCGGCCCGACGTTGACCGACTTCGTAACGCGCGCCGCTAACGGGCAGGCTGCTGACGGACGTCGTGATCTTGTGGGTCTGTCGCGCGATCAGTTGACCGAACTGCTTGGCGAAATGGGTGAAAGCAAGTTTCGCGTCAAGCAAATGTGGAACTGGATTTATAACCGCGGTGTCAAAGACATCGAGGATATGACCAACATTTCCAAAAAGCTTCGCGATCGACTGTCGCAGGACTTCTATATTGGCCGCCCGGTTCTAACAGCCGATCAGAAAAGCTCGGACGATACCCATAAATGGCTGATGAAGTTCCATGACGGTAACGAAGCCGAAACCGTCTATATCCCTGATCGTAACGAAGATCGTGGTGCTGTCTGCATTTCATCGCAGGTCGGCTGCACACTGACCTGCAAATTCTGCCATACCGGTACCCAGCTTCTGGTGCGCAACCTTACCCCTGGCGAAATCATCAGCCAGTTTATGGTTGCCCGTGACAGTTATGGTGAATGGCCAACACCTGCAAACGGTATCCGCCGTCTTTCAAATATTGTCATGATGGGCATGGGCGAGCCGCTGTTTAACTATGAAAATGTCCGCGAAGCGCTGAAAATCGCCATGGATGGTGAAGGAATTTCAATTTCGCGCCGTCGCGTTACCCTCTCGACTTCTGGCGTTGTGCCGGAAATCGTGCGTTGTGGCGAGGAACTCGGTGTTGGTCTGGCGATTTCACTGCATGCGCCTGATGATGATCTGCGTAATGAGATCATGCCGATCAACAAGAAATACCCGCTCAAGGAACTGATGGATGCCTGCCGCCATTATCCCGGCATGTCCAATTCGCGCCCGATCACCATGGAATATGTGATGCTTAAAGGCGTGAATGACAAACCTGAACATGCACGCGCACTGGCAAAACTGGTCAAGGACGTTCATTGCAAATTCAACCTGATCCCGTTCAATAAATGGCCGGGTTCGGACTATGAATGCACGCCGACCAACGACATCAAGAAATTCGCACATACGCTGCTTGAACTCGGCTACGAAGCGCCGATCCGCTGGCCGCGCGGCCGCGATATCCTAGCAGCTTGCGGCCAGTTGAAATCCGAAAGCCAGCGCCAACGCAAATCACGCGTCGGTGGTTGTGGCAACGCATCCGATGCTGAAAATGCCAATGTCGTTGCTGCGCAATAATTAACCCGTACAACCTGGCAAACATCTGGAATTACAAACGGGCAGGTTATCCTGCCCGTTTTATTTTGATTTTCTGATTAACGTTTTCAGTAGAAAACTATCAGCACTTCTTAGCTGGTTTAATCGCATCAGGATCATTCCATTGATTCTGATTTATCATCAGGCCCATTTCGCCTGAAGCTTTTTAGGTGCCATGTCGTCAGGTGCTTTCATATCTGAAATATCGATATTTATTGCCAACACTCCGCCAAGCCCCCCAACTGTCATTTCCGAAATACGCCGACCCACCCCGTCTTTATCCAGACCCGATAAATAGGAGTCGCGCGCCAGCGCATCGGTGAAATCAATGGTCAAGGCATGGGTAAAACCCTGGCTCATGCCGCTTCCCGGTGTTTTGGGACCACCAACAAAGGCACGTATTCCTGGCGTTTCAAGCGCCACTTCGGATAATTCGCGGAGTAATCCGTCAATTTCCGATGCCGGAACTGCATCACTGATCTGAAGCAGGACTATATGGCGCAGCATCAGGGTTTAACCTCTGTCAGTTTGACCGGATCAATTGATGCCGGCAGCAGAACAAACTTGCGTCCCTTGCGGTTCATATGACCGGCATGCAGGGCGGCATCCTCGCCAGGGCCAAAGAAAATATCCCCGCGTACCGGACCCCGAATGGCGCCGCCCGTATCTTGCGCAACCATCAGACGATGAAATCTGGCATCGGCATTCATCGCATCATCGGTTTCAAGCCAGATCGGAACCCCCATGGCATGGAAACGCCGATCAACAGCCAATGACCGCCCTGATTCCAGCGGTACGCCCTGCGATCCCAGCGGCCCGGCATCGGGATCATCCGGATTGGTTTTCAACGGATTGAAAAATACAAAGGATGCGTTGGTATTCATAACATCAGCTGCCTGATCGGGATGATCGGATAACCATTGCCGGATGGTTTGCAAAGATACGGTTTCACGCGTCAACTCGCCCCGTTCGATCAGTTCCCGACCAATTGCGAAATAGGGATGGCCGTTGGTCGCAGCATATCCGATGCGCAAAACACTGCCATCTGGCAAAACAACCCGGCCCGACCCCTGAATTTGCAGGAAAAATGCATCAATCGCGTCATCAACCCAGACAAGTTCAAGATCCCGCCCGGCAAGTGCACCATTTTCAATCGCCGCACGGTCGTAATAGGGCTTTACATTTTTACCCTCAATCCGACCGACCAGTGTTGTGCCATTAAGATCCTCACGAAACGCGCCAAGATCAATTGACACCATATCGTCAGGTTTCAGATAAATCGCCGTCTGGAAAGGACCTTCTCGGGTCAGATTACCGCGCAGTTCCGGCTCGAAATAACCGGTAAACAATCCTTCGGGATCGTCGTTATTGCCCACCAGCCACGGTTTGAATCCGCTTTGGAAAAAGGTGCGTGCGTCTTCCTTGCGTATCGTATCGGGCTCAAGTGCCAGCGCGGTTTCGCACAATCCGCGCCAGTCACCAACCGTTCCCATCCGCGGGTCCGGGCCGATATCGCGGTCATCAGAACGTTTGATCATTGCTGCACAGGACCGCTGAAACGCTTTCAGGCTGCCGCGCATGTCGTCAGACTGCCAACCATCAAGATGATTAAAGTCCATGGCACTCAGTGTCAGTGCATCTGCCGGTTTTTCCGGTACCTCTCCCCATCCGACAAAACCAGCAATATCGGTCCAAAACAGCCAGACAAGAGCACCTGTCGCCCCGATAAAAACCGCAATGAATGAAAGAAGTCGCGACAAAAACAGACGTCTTTTCAAGGCAAAACCCGCTATCTGCAAAATCCGATCAGAACCGGCAAGATGATTTGACCCATGCTTGCCCATTTCAACTATCTGCCGCGATTGTCCAAAAACATGCTTAACAAGCCGATAATCGAAACCCACAACGGCCATCAAATCCATAAAATCAGGCAATAAAAAAGGCGACCCGTCTGGATCGCCTTTATCAATTCAGTGCCAGTGGAGACCGCCAAATTACTGCGCGGTCTCTTCTTCCGGCGTTTCGGTCGCAACCAGCTGCCAGTTTGGATCGCGGCTTTCAATATTGCGTGCGAACGTCCAGAGGTCTTCGGCCTCGACCACCTGATTCGGATCGCCGGAAATCACATCACCTTCATTATTGAGAATGACTGATACTTCCTCGGACACGAATTTGATCGTGATATAGGCGGTGCGGCCCTCAAGGCTGGCATCGTGAATGGTGGCACTTTTGATTCCGACCAGCGTTGTTTCCTCGCGCTCTCCCTTTTCGGCACGAGCATCAATGGCGGCGGCAAAGTTTTTATAGACTTCGGCCGAAAGAAGCGGGTTCAGGCCGTCTTTGTCGCCCTTGGCAAAATATTCGACGATCATTTCGAATGCCATCCGCGCCCCATTCAGGAAATCCTGCTGGGTAAAGTCGGGATCAGCTTTCTGGATTTGCTGCAACACGCTAAAGGCACTGCTGTCAACCGCAACAGTTGCATCATCCTTTCCGACTACCTTGTCGGCATCAGGCAGGCGATAGACATTGTCCGTCGGCTGTGGCGCGCCATTGGTGGCACCTTTGCTGTCATCCTCGTGCGAACGACGGCCAAAAACATCCGTTGGACCCTGTTTTTCCTCGCCATTGCGGCGCCCAAGGGTACTGCGCAGACGCAAAACCAGAAAAACAGCGATCAATGCGAAAAGAATGATATCGAAATACTGCAAGCCCGGACTCTTGATCTGTAAGGTTTCGAAAAACGCCAAAAACAGCAAAACTGCTGTGGTCGAGAAATGGTATGAACCGAAGCGAATGCAAGGGCAACTCCCTATCGCATTTAAAATGTGATCGGTTTCACCATGTTCATTCGCACAATCATCATATCGTCGCGAACACGTTGGTAAACTGCCGCATTTTCGTCCAGTTATACCGTTAATTTGCCGACAAATTCAGAAAGTCTTTCAGGTCAGATTAAAGCGAAATACCTGAAAACCAACATGTTTATGTAATACTGCGCTTTGCGGACAGGTCCTGTCAAAGTATGTTTACCTGACAGACTGTGATCAAACCTGATCACATCGACCAAATGCAAAGCCGAGCGGAGCAAAAATGGGCTTTTATTTTCTGGCCATCTTCGTGGCCATGCCGATCATCGAAATTGCCGTCTTCATTCAGGCAGGCGAACTGATTGGCCTTTGGCCAACGATTGGCATCGTCATCCTGACCGCCGTGGTCGGAACCTCACTGATGCGTGCCCAGGGTTTGCAAACCTTGGCCCGTGCGCAGGCCCAGATAGATCAAGGCGAAATGCCGATTGGCGAGCTGTTTGACGGCATCTGTATTCTGGTTGCTGGTGTGCTGCTGCTGACCCCCGGTTTTGTCACCGATA
Organism: Thalassospira sp. MBR-102; assembly: GCF_040549275.1. Lineage (NCBI taxonomy): Bacteria > Pseudomonadati > Pseudomonadota > Alphaproteobacteria > Rhodospirillales > Thalassospiraceae > Thalassospira > Thalassospira sp. MBR-102. The sequence continues at coordinate 29,859 of NZ_JBEPTC010000006.1, read as the reverse complement.
CCATGGGCTTTCTGTTGCTGGTCCCGCCGCTGCGAAAGGCGGTTGGTGCCGGCGTCATCATGAAACTGGTTCAGTCGGGCAATATCCGGACCAATTTCTCGCGCCGGACCTATGGCAATGAGAGCTCGTCGTCGGGCGGTACTTCTGCTGGCCGCGGACGGCGTCCGGGTACTGGACCGATCATTGATGGTGATTTCGAAAATGTCAGTCCCACCAATGGTAATGGCGAAAGCAGGGATACAACCGATCACAGCAGAAATGACGATGATCCCCGCAATCTGCCGCCCAAGAATTCATAACGACAATTCTTCGCCACGTTTGGCATAACCGATCACATCGATCGTTCCCGACAGGACTTTGACCACGCGCTGGGACCTGTTGTCGTTTTGGCGGCTATTCGACGTCTTGCGCGACATTCTGCAAGGCTTGGCTACCTACTGCCGATCACACCGAAAGTGGCCTTCTTGCGCCATTTGTGACCTAGGCCGGATGTTACGGCGATTTTCTTGCCCGTATCCAGAAGACATGCTAGGCCATGAAAGGACATGCCGCAAGGTTGCGGCGTCAGAAACAAGCATATCAGCCAGTTTCAGAACATCTGACCATGCTGCCAATGCCCTGGCAGATACGTTCTGAACGGCTTGTTTCTGATCAAGACCGAGATTTAAGGGAGTTATACTTTAATGGCCGAGAACACCACCGGTGCAGCGCAGGGCGGCGAAGAACAGAAGCCGACTGGCAACCCGATCACGATCCATACCCAGTACATCAAGGATCTTTCCTTCGAAAATCCGAATGCACCGGAAAGCGTAGCCCTGCAACAGCAGCCGAAAATCAACATCGATGTCGATGTCGAGGCGCGCACGACCCAAGACCAGAAACTTCACGAAGTCACCGTAAAGATCAACGTCAAAGCCGACGTTGCCGACAAAGTCGCCTTCATCGCCGAACTTCACTATGGTGCCGTCGTGACGCTTAATGTGGCTGACGAACATCGTTTGCCGGTTCTTCTGATTGAAGTTCCACGTATGCTGTTCCCGTATGTCCGCAAAATCATCTCTGACCTGACAGCCGATGGTGGCTTCCCGCCGTTGATGATGCAGCAGATTGATTTTGCTGATCTTTTCCGCAAGAAATTCGCCAAACAGATGGAAGGTCAGCCTGCGGGCAACGCCTGATTTCCTGCTTTGAGTCAATTTGATACGATACCAAAACAAAGGCCGCCAAACGGGCGGCCTTTTTATTTTAATATCGAAATGATTTTCAAATGATCGATAAATCACCCTGAAATCATCCGGATCAGAACGGGCGGGCAATGACCATAAAAACGATAATCACCATCAGGATGGTTGGTCCCTCGTTCAAAATTCTGAAGAACTTCTGGGACTTGGTGTTTGCATCGGCGTCAAACATACGGCGATAGCGCGCCATCATCATATGCATCCCGGTCATCAGCACCACGCACAGCAATTTGACGTGGAACCATCCCTCGGTTATCACACCGGCTGCATGGATCAGATAACCGCCGAAAATCCATGATGCAATCATCGCCGGATTCATGATCGCGCGCAGCAACCGGCGTTCCATGATCTTGAACTTCTCGCTGGCTTCCGAACCCGGTGCCACTTCGCAGTGATAGACAAAAAGCCGCGGCAGATACAAAAGCCCTGCCATCCAGGCAATAATGCTGATGACATGCAGAGATTTGATAACGCTGTAGGTATCCATGTCTCTCTCTTCTGGTCGATTCGGGGCACAGGGCAATCGATATTGTTTGTTTCAAACAGGATAAACGTCAAATTGCCCGATCAGCAATATAATCAGGCAGGGCCCGCACCCATCGGCTGTTTGGCCACCGCACAGCTATGTTCATCCGGGCACCACCAGCCACGTGTTTCCACCGCGTAATCATCTGGTCCGTTCTGATCAAGTTCCTGCTGGGTTTCGTTGACCACATCAACCAAGCCACTGATAAACAGCGGATGCGAACAAACCGTTCGAACACGTTCGTAAACCGGGATTTTCAGCTCATCGGCAATTTCGCGATATTCAATGTCCAGCTCGACCAGCGTTTCGGAATGCTCGGTAACAAAGGCAATCGGAACAATCACCAATGGTACGCCATCCTTGCCGGCACGTTCAATTTCATGCTCGGTCGACGGGCCAATCCATTCCATCGGCCCTACACGGCTTTGATAGCACACAAGCCAGTCCAGATCGGCAATTGCCATCTTGTCGACCACGGCTTGTGCTGATTTTTCAATCTGCGACTGATATGGATCAGCACGTTTGGTAATCACTGCCTTGGGCACACCATGGGCAGAAAACAGCAGGCGTGGCTTGCCAACACCAAGATCGGCAGCCTTTTTCAGGGCATTTTCATACCCGGCCTTAACCATTTCAGCCGATGCATCAATAAACCCAGGATTGGTTGGATAACAACACGCGGTTTTGATCGGCGCCGCAAGGCCAACCTTGTGACAGGCCCGTTTCCAGTCCTTGACCGAGGATCCGCTGGTGGTTGTTGAAAATTGCGGATAAAGCGGCAACAAAATCTGTTCATCCGCACCCCATGCCTTAACCGCGGCCGCACTTTCATCGGCAAACGGTTTCCAGTAACGCATGGCAATGAAACAGCGATTTTCATAGCCGTCATCAAGCCCGTTAAGCGCTGTTTCAAGCGCATCCGCCTGATCCTTAGTCAATTCCAGCAGCGGCGATTTTCCGCCGATATGGTTATAGATCTCGCGCGCAATCGGTGCGCGGCGCGATGAAATAAGCTTTGCCAGAAAATACCGGAACGGATTGGGCAGGCTAATAATCGCCGGATCATTAAAGAGATTGAAAAGAAACGGCTTAACCGCATCCGGCCCATCCGGGCCGCCCAGATTGAAAAGAATGATCGCGCGTTTTTTACGCTTTAGTTCGGACATCGGCATATCCTTCATGGCGTTTTGAAACTGTCCGGTTCATCCCGGAAGTTTTGTCTGGATAAACCCGTCCCACTTCTTTTGATCCTGCCGATTATAATGGCCAATCAGTATCGAAGTGCAACGGGTTTAAACCATTTTACGCATTGAATTTTTCAATCGATTTGATCGATTTCAATTATCAGCGATAATTTCGAATAAAATCGACCAGCTTGCCGACATTTTCCGGCGATGTTTCCGGGGTAATCCCGTGTCCAAGATTGAAAATGAACGGACCATCACGCAGCACATCTAGGATACGGCGGGTTTCATCAATCATTTCGTCCCCACCGGTAATCAGATACATCGGATCAAGATTACCCTGCACCGGGCCCAATGGCTGAAGTTTTTCCGCAACCCATTTCAAAGGAACACCACTATCAAGACCAACGGCATCGACACCAGTCTGCTGTTTGAAGTCGATCAGATGCAAGCCAGCACCCCTTGGGAAGCCAATCACAGGCAAATCCGGATGTACCGCCTTAAGATTTGCGACAATCTTTTTGGTCGGTTCGATCACCCAGCGTTCAAACCCGTTTTCCGACAGTACTCCGCCCCAGGTTTCAAAAAGCTGAATGCATTCCGCACCTGCTTCAACCTGTTTTAGCAGATATTGCGTGGTGGCTTCGACCAGGATGTCTATCAGACGTGAAAACCCGTCTGGATCGCCATAAGCAAAGCGGCGAATATTGGCAAAATCCTTGCTGCCCTTTCCTTCAACCATATAGGTCGCAACCGTCCAAGGTGCCCCTGCAAAACCAATGAGAGAGGTATGAGACGGAATGGATGCAGAGAGCTTTGCAACCGTCTCGTAAACCGGCCCCAGTGTGTCATGGATATGATCAACATTTAGGATGCCAAGTCCCGAAGCATCTCTAATGGCTTCAAGCTGCGGGCCTTCCCCTTGCTTGAAAGCCAAATGCTGTCCAAGTGCCTGTGGTATGACGAGGATATCGGAGAACAGAATAGCCGCATCGAAGTCATAGCGCCGCAACGGCTGCAAGGTAACTTCACACGCAAGATCAGGATTATAGCAAAGATCGAGGAACGAACCTGCTTCGGACCGTGTTGCGCGATATTCCGGAAGATAGCGACCCGCCTGGCGCATGAGCCAGATGGGAGGTACCGGCAATGTTTCACCGGCAAGGGCGCGCAAAAAGGTCTTGTTTGGTTTTGGCATGACGTTTCCTGTTTGACTGCCGGTAACTGCCTTTCAACGGGCTGTTTCCGGGTATGATAGTCCCGATCCTTTTGTCAGACACGATGATCTGGCGCTTATGTCTGGTTCCCGGTTCCTGACCCGTTAATTGTGTCCTGAAGCCTTTCCAAGCCGTTTTTCCACCGTGTCTCTAACAAAACCTTCTTTAATAAAAAAGGATGTTGTTTGTTAGTGGTTCCCTGTGGATAACGGGGATCAAATTTGGTGCACAGTTTATCCACATTGCGACTCGGGAAAAATGATTCATCTCAAACGGTCTTGGGGAAAACTGGGGACGAATCCGAACGACTCCCAAGGATGAGCTTGGGAAAAGCCGTTTTTGAATAATGGGGATAGCGGGGATTAATCTGGTTTTCGCCCTGTTATCCCTGCTATTAGGGAAAAAATTTTCCGCTTATCCCCCGTGGGACGAATGCATTGAGAAATTTTGTATGACGTGCAGGATAAAATCTGTGGAAAAAATTTGGCCGGAGTCGCCCCCGTTATCCACAATTATCCACAGGCCCGACTCCGTCAGTTTAATTTATGGTTGGGATTGCAGTGCCCTGATATATGGCAGATGATCGAAATATCGAACACCGGGTTTCGGTTAAGTAATATGAAATGCTGGAAAATTGCGGGTCTGCAATGATTGATGACGACAATATCTTTCACCTCCATCTGGTATCGGACTCGACCGGTGAAACCGTTGACGGGGTGGCACGTGCCTGCATTGCACAATTTCCCGATGTCCGGGCCCATGAACATGTCTGGTCGCTGATCCGAACCGATGCGCAGCTTGCCCGTGTGCTTGCCGATATCGAACGCAATCCCGGTATCGTGCTTTATACGGTTTTCGATATGGATATCCGCCGTAAGCTCGAAGAAGGCTGTCGCCGTTTGCAGGTACCGCACAGCCATGTGCTTGATAATACCATTACCATGATGGCGGGGTATCTGGGACAGCAATCACGCGGTCGCACCGGCGCACTTCATAAAATGGACGAAGATTATTTCAACCGGATCGAAGCCATTGATTACACGCTGTCTCATGATGACGGGCAATCGACCTGGGATCTTGAAGAAGCCGATGTCGTGATTGTCGGAGTTTCGCGCACGTCAAAGACACCAACCTCCGTCTATCTGGCAAATCGTGGCATCAAAACCGCCAATGTGCCGTTTGTGCCGGGGTGCCCGTTGCCCCCGGAACTCGACAAGCTTAAAAATCCGCTGGTTGTTGGCCTGATCAAGGATGTTGATCAACTGGTATCGATCCGCAAAAATCGACTGCGCCAGATCGAGCGCGGCGAGGGTGGAGATTACGTTGACCCGGTTGCCGTGCGAAACGAAGTCCATCAGGCACGCCGTTATTTTACTGATCGCAGCTGGAAGATTATCAACGTCACCAGACGATCCATCGAAGAAACCGCGGCGATCATTCTATCGACCATGTATGACCGGCGTGGTCATTAATTCGATTAATTCAAAGACATGAGAAAATCACAGGATACCGATACATGACCAGACTGATTCTGGCGTCCAGCAGCAAAGCTCGCCACTCCATGCTGACAAATTCAGGTGTGGATTGCGAGGCAATTGCCTCCATGATCGACGAAGACGGTTACAAGCAATCAATGAAGGCCGAAGGTGCCAGTGCTGCCGAAGCCGCCGAAACGCTCGCCGAAATGAAGGCATTGCGCATGTATCGACAGCAACCCGATGGTATCGTTATAGCGGCCGATCAGATGCTGGAATGCAACGGGATCTGGTTTGACAAGCCGCGTGACCGCGACAATACCCGTGCCCAGCTTCTGGCGCTTCGCGGTAAAACCCATCAACTGGTTTCGGCGGCCGTGATCTATAAGGAAGGATCACGTATCTGGGGCACCATCGATACCGCCCATCTGACCATGCGCAACTTTACGGATGAATGGCTCGAAGACTATCTTGATGCCGCCGGCGACGACATTTACGACTGTGTTGGAGGTTATCAGCTTGAAGGTATTGGCGCGCAGCTTTTCACCGAAGTGCGCGGTGACTATTTTACCGTTCTGGGCCTGCCTCTTTTGCCGCTGATTGGCTTCTTGCGTGATCACGGTATTCTCAAGGCATAATAAAAGACATTCAGGCAGGAAATTCTTCATTATGACTTTGCGAACTCCTTATCGAACCCTGTCGGGTACCTCGCGCCTTGCCGGTGTGATGGGCTGGCCGGTATCGCACTCGAAATCGCCGCGTCTGCACGGTTACTGGCTGGCAAAATACGGGATCGACGGTTGCTATATGCCGCTCCCGGTAGAGCCGGATAATTTTCAGGATGCTCTGAAATCCTTGCGAAATCTGGGTTTTTCTGGGGTCAATGTCACCATTCCGCAAAAGGAAATGGCGATGCCCGAATGTGACGAACTCTCTGATCGTGCGCGTCGCATCGGAGCGGTCAATACTGTGACCTTTGCCAAGGATGGCCGCATGCTGGGCGATAATACCGATGGGTTCGGTTTTATCGAAAACCTTCGCCAAGAAGCCCCGAATATCGATTTTGCGTCTGGTCCGGCGGTGGTGCTGGGTGCGGGTGGGGCATCGCGCGCGGTTTTGATTGCCCTGCTTGACGAAGGCAGTCCCGAAATCCGTATTGCCAATCGTACACGCAAACGCGCTGAAGATCTGGCGACCGAGATTAATGATCCCCGGATAAATGTTGTGAACTGGCCGCTTGATCCCGCAAGCCTTGCCGATGCGGCACTTGTGGTCAATACCACAAGCCTTGGCATGGTTGGACAGCCGAAACTTGAAATCGATCTTGAAGGTTTGCCGCAAACAGCCCTTGTTACCGATATCGTTTATGCACCGCTGATAACCGATCTGCTGGCACAAGCCAAAAAACGCGGCAATCAAGTGGTTGACGGGTTAGGCATGTTGCTGCATCAGGCACGACCGGGTTTCCATCGCTGGTTCGGGATTGATCCAGAGGTTACGCCAGAGCTTCGCGAATTCGTGCTTTCGCCAGATTAATCCGAATTAAGATCACAGGACACTATTTATTATGGTGATTTTGGGACTGACCGGGTCCATCGGCATGGGTAAATCGACAGCGGCGGGGATGTTCCGCTATCTCGGTGTGCCGGTTCACGATGCTGATGCCAGCGTCCATCATTTAATGGCACCGGATGGGGCGGCATTTGAACCGATCATTTCGGCATTCCCTGATGTCCTGCAAGACGGCCGTATTGATCGCCAGATACTCGGACCAATCGTTTTTGCCGATTCCGATGCGCTGAAATGTCTTGAAGCCATTCTGCACCCGCTGGTTCGCGATGACGAAAACCGATTTCTAAGGCAGAACCGTCTGGCACAAAGATCATTGGTTGTGCTTGATATCCCGCTTCTGTTTGAAACGGCGGGCGAAAAACGCTGCGATCAAGTTGCGGTAGTATCAGCGCCGGAGTTCATTCAACGCCAACGTGTTATGACGCGATCAGGGATGACGGAGGCCAAATTTTCCGCCATTCTTGCCAAACAGATGCCGGATCGCGAAAAATGTCGCAAAGCCGATTTTATCATCCCGACAGGCTTGGGGCGGGCGGTAACTTTCGCTACGATACGGACCATCGTTGACCAACTGGAAAATCGGACCCGACATGCGTGAAATTGTCCTTGATACGGAAACCACCGGCCTTGATCCATATGCAGACCATCGCCTAGTGGAAATCGGTTGCATCGAGTTGATCAATCACATGCCGACGGGACAGCAATATCACCAATATATCAATCCGCAGCGTCCGATGCCAAAAGAGGCATTTGACGTTCACGGTCTGGGTGACGATTTCCTTAAAGACCAGCCTGTTTTTGCCGAAATTGTCGATGATTTTCTCAAATTTATCGGCGATGATTCGCTTCTTGTGATCCATAACGCTGCGTTCGATATGAAATTCCTGAACGCAGAACTTGAATGGCTGAGCAAGCCGAAAATTGACATGAATCGCGCGATTGACACCGTGCAGATGGCGCGCAAAAAATTCCCAGGTTCTCCGGTCAGCCTCGATGCGCTGTGTCGTCGTTTCAAGATCGATAACTCGAACCGTACCCTGCACGGCGCATTGCTCGATTCTGATCTGTTGGCGCTGGTTTATCTTGAACTGCTGGGGGGGCGGCAACATGGGCTTTTGCTTGATTCCAATGCCAAGGACAAAGCAAAGGAGACCGCGAATACCCCGCGCATGGTGGTGGGGCCAAAGGAAAATCGTCTTGAACCACGGCTCCATATCGTCAGCGACGAAGAACTGGCTGCACATCGCGCCTATATTGAAACAAAGGTTTCCGGTGCCTTTTGGCTAAAGCACGAAGAGGTATGATGTGACCGGCATGTTTTCGCGATATGCCGTTTTTTTTCGAACTTCTTTTTTTTGTCAGATCGTCTTTTTGCTTTTTGAACTCCCGTTCTTGAACCGGCCGCTTTTCAACAAGTCGGGTCTAATCGGATGTTTGATCACTGCAATGCTTCTGTCGGGGATCCCAACCCGCGATGCTAGCGCCCAATATCAATTGGGTGACCAATCCCCGATCCAGTTGCAGCAAACAGACACCCTCATCGATGGCGAACTTGCCTATACCATTCATGCGTCTGAGGGCGGTCGTGATAAAGTCCGTCCCGAACCGGGCTATTTTGATGATCTTGTCACGACTCTGTTTAACGATGCTGGTCTGCCCTATGTTATTGCGGCGCAAGCACCCTGGAAGCGGGTTATGGAACAGGCGGTGCAGGGCACCCGGCATGTAATCTATCCGACAACTCGAACCGCGGATCGCGAAGACAGCTTCAAATGGGTTGGGCCGATCAGTCGCACGATCTGGAACCTTTATGGTTACGCCGATGCCAAATGGCAGGATATGAGCTTTGATAACATCCTGTCCTCGGCACGGATCGGCGTTTTGTTGGGATCGGCGCGTGAATCCTATTTACGTAGACGCGGCGCGCAACAGCTTGTTCTGGTTCCACGCGAAGAGCTTTTACTGCCTATGTTACATGCTGATCGTGTGGATCTGATTGCAATTGGTGGTTCGATTCTGCGCCAATATCGCGACATTGTCGATCCCGGCGCTCAGCAACGCGATATTGACGGGATTTTACCCTATCGCAGTTGTTTTCTTTATATTGCCATCAGCAATGCGGCCCCGATTGACGAGATCAAAAAACTTCAGAACTCTCTCAATAAGATCAAGCAAAGCGGCCAATTCATTAATTTACGTGAGAGACATGGCTTGTCTTCGAATACCGACAGTGCGTTTCTGCGAGCAATGTTGAACCTCGACAATAACGGTGTTGCCTGTCTTGATCTTTTCGGGCGGGATGATTGATACGGTTTATGAACATTCGCACATGTAGTGATCATCAGGCTTTGGACCCACCATTGTTCGGTTTGTGGCGCGGTTGGCGGTCATGCCTATGGCTTGGTTTACTCTGGGCCGATATGCCTTTACGCTCAATATGCTTCCCGACACCCATATTGTCGTTTTAAAAGTCAGCGACATCGTCGGAACTTACGAAGAAGTATGGGCACGGTTGCGCGAATGGGAAGGAAACGGCAATATGCCGCGAACATTCCTTTGGGTGACAGGCCCGTCGCGAACAGGCGATATCGAACAGACGATACAGCTAGGCGCGCACGGACCGCGCCGTTTGCATATCGTTCTGGTGGATGACACAAAAGAAAACCCATAAAAGACGGCGCTCCGTCAGCGACGAAGAAAAGGCCCTTTGGGAAATTTTCACGCGTGATGTCAAACCCCTGCGTTCCAAACAGCGCAAGGGCAGCGACGCCGTGTTCGAACTGGACGACGATCATCCCAAAAGCGATACGGCGATGCCGCTTCCTGATGACCTGCAAGGCGAAATCAACAAGGCCGAAGAAGTCCGGGCTGCGCGCAATCTGCCATCTGCACGCAATGCTGATCGAGGCCCGCAGATAAAGAATCGCGCCTTGGCCGAACTTGAGCCCGGTGTCACCGATAACATTGATAAGTCGACGGCCAAAAAATTCCAGAAAGGCCAGATGTCAATCGATGGACGTATCGATCTGCACGGCATGACCCAGGATGTCGCCCACCACGCACTGAATGCTTTTATCGAAGACAGCTGGCGGGCCGGAAAACGTTGTGTTCTGGTGATTACGGGCAAAGGATCGCGTGCTGATGAATATGGCCGCACCGGTCTTTTGCGCCAACGCACCCCGCAATGGCTAAGCGCGCCAAGGCTTCGCACCCGTATTCTTGCCATCAGCGAAGCTCGTATCCAGCACGGCGGATCGGGCGCCTTTTATGTTCTGCTGAAACGGAGACGCCCGTGACACCCTTTGGCAATCGTATTCGCGAATTACGGGCGCGCCATAATGTCACCCTGACCGATATGGCAAACGCCTTGCAGCTCTCGCCAGCATACCTTTCCGCGCTTGAACATGGCCATCGTGGCCGGCCAAGCCCGGGTCTGGTGCAGCAAATCTGCGGCTATTTCAATCTGGTCTGGGATGAAGTTGACGAAATCAAACGCCTGGCACAGCTTTCTCATCCCAAGGTAACGGTAGATACCGCCGGGCTTGAGCCAGAGGCAACCGAACTTGCCAATCTTCTGTCGGAACGGATTGCCGGTTTAAGCGATGATCAGCTTGCCCGTATGCTGGCGATAGTCCGCGAACGGGTTGGTTGACCAGACAGATGCACGAAGGTTCGCCAGTTGGTTGAAGAATATCTTTCGCCGGTTTAGCCTGGGCAGGCGATTGCATGGCAGTTCTGCAACAGGTGCACGTGATATTGCCTTAATGGTATCAAACACGGTTTGACTATTGGTTCAATCGGCGTTATCAATCTGTGGTGTTTTCATCGGAAACATGAAACAGTCCTGTCTGCTTCACAACTACAAGGTTCCGACAGGTCCGCAGAAACTATGATCTGCCTGACCGTCGACCGCATTCCTCTCTATATCTCCTCTCCTTTCAATCATCGCCTTTCCCGGCAATCACAAGATCATTAAACGCACATATGCATCTTCAGGAACTCAAAAAGAAATCCCCGACGGAGCTTCTTGCCCTGTCCGAGGAACTCGAAATCGAAAACGCCAGCACGCTCCGTAAACAGGAGCTGATGTTTGCCATTCTCAAACAGCTGGCCGAAAACGATCATGCCATTTTCGGCGAAGGCGTGTTGGAGGTTCTGCCAGACGGCTTTGGCTTCCTGCGCAGTCCTGAGGCAAACTATCTTGCCGGTCCGGACGATATCTATGTCTCTCCGAGCCAGGTTAGGCGCTTTGGTCTGCGCACGGGCGATACGGTTGAAGGCCAGATTCGTTCGCCCAAGGAGGGCGAGCGTTATTTCGCGCTGCTCAAGGTCGACAAGGTCAACTTTGATGCGCCCGAAAAAGTCCGCCATCGCATCAATTTCGATAACCTGACCCCGCTTTACCCGGACGAGCCGCTCAAGATGGAGCGCCACCTTGATCAGGAAGGCAACAAGGACATCACCAACCGTGTGATTGAACTTGTTTCCCCGCTTGGCAAAGGTCAGCGTGCCCTGATCGTCGCACCGCCGCGCACCGGTAAAACCGTGATGCTGCAAAACATTGCGCACGCGATTGAGGAAAACCACCCGGAAGCCTATCTGATCGTTCTTCTGATTGATGAACGCCCGGAAGAAGTGACCGACATGGACCGTTCCGTGAAGGGCGAGGTCATCAGTTCGACCTTCGACGAACCCGCACAGCGTCACGTCCAGGTCACTGAAATGGTTCTGGAAAAGGCAAAACGCCTGGTTGAGCACAAGCACGATGTCGTCATCCTGCTGGACTCCATCACTCGTCTTGCACGTGCTTACAACACCGTCGTTCCAAGCTCCGGCAAGGTTCTGACCGGTGGTGTCGATGCCAACGCCCTGCAGCGCCCGAAACGCTTTTTCGGTGCGGCACGTAACATCGAAGAAGGCGGCTCGTTGACCATCATCGCAACTGCCCTGATTGATACCGGTTCGCGCATGGACGAGGTCATCTTTGAAGAATTCAAAGGTACTGGTAACTCCGAGCTTATTCTGGATCGCAAACTGTCCGACAAACGTATCTTCCCGGCGATCGATATTCTTAAATCGGGTACCCGTAAGGAAGAACTGCTGGTCGAAAAAAGCGCGCTCTCCAAAATGTGGGTTCTGCGCCGTATCCTCAACCCGATGGGGCCGCAGGATGCGATGGAATTCCTGCTTGGTAAGCTCAAATCGACCAAAAACAACGACGATTTCTTCGATTCAATGAATGGCTGATCGCCGTTCGATCCTGTAATCGACCCGTCATGGAAAACCCCCGGCAATCTGTCGGGGGTTTTTGTTTGCCGGCAGGAGGTATCCGACAGGTTTATGAGTGCGGTAGATCACTGTGATCTACTTCGCTTGAACAGTGATAGGTTGCCTTTGCGCGATGAATATATCTGTGCTGTGCGGGCCGCCGAATGGCAGGCACTCGCCGGAACCGGGCCTGATCTGCAACCTTGCGGGATGTTTCATGTGAAACACTTCGCTATTCAGGTCATTGCCAATGTTAGTTCGGCATTGTGACCGTCAAGTTTCTGCCGAATCAGTTTGCTATCACCCGGTTCGACATGCAGCTTTCCATTACCAAAATGAAGCCCTATATGATGCACCCCGTATCGAAGGGTGATTGTCAGCTCATCAGCAGCGATGATTTCGCAATCGATTTGGTTATTGGCGGCCAGATGATGGGGCGGGGCTGATTTCCAGCCGGTTTGCGGTGCCAGACTGGTTAAATGCAGAGGTTCGGTGCCGGTATTTTGCAAGGTTAGTTTAAGATTCATTTCCTCGGGCATGTCTCGCGTACCTCTTTGATTTTGGCTCTTTCCTGTATGTGGGGCATATATTTTTGATGTCGATAGCCATCAATGCTTGCAGTAGCCGCAATCAAATGTGACTCTGGTCTCGTTCTTTCACTACTTTTTTCAAGGCTGATGCAGCTTTTACTGAAATCCGTCGATTTTGCCGCCCGCGCGCATCGTGACCAGCGCCGCAAAGGCCCGGCCCATGAACCCTACATCAATCACCCGATCGAGGTATCGCGCCTGATCGTCGAATGTGAACCGCATACGGATGAATACGTGCTCTGTGCTGCGGTCCTGCATGATGTGATCGAGGATTGCGGGGCGACTCGCGATGAAATTGCAGCCTGTTTCAATGAAATGATCGCCGATATCGTCCTTGAAGTCAGCGATGACAAGGCGCTGCCGCGCGATGAGCGCAAAGCCCGCCAGATCGAAACCGCCCCGCATCTTAGTAACGGGGCTAAACTGGTCCGTCTGGCCGATAAGGTCGCCAATGTTGGCGCGATGTTGACCGATACCCCGGTTGGCTGGGACCGAGAACAGATTCTGCGCTATGTCGATTGGGCCGAAGCTGTCATTGCTCCGTGCCGTGCGGTTAGCTCCGGCCTGTCGGATCGTTTCGATGCTATCGCGCGCGATGTTCGTGCTTGGCACACGGAAAAGGAAGAGGCGGGGGTTTAACCCTGCCTCTTCCCATTCCTTTCATTTCCGCAAAGGCGTGAATCGATGTTTTTCAATGCGATAAAGTCTTAGGGTTTCAGTATGACCGAGCCCGTTGTTTTGCGGCCTTCAAGGTCGTCATGTGCGTGTTTGGCATCCGCAAGGTCATATGTCGCGCCGATATCAATCTTCACCACACCAGATTTCAGGACGTCAAACAGCTCGTTTGCAGTCGCCAGAAGCTCTTCGCGGGTGTCGGTATACTGGAAGACGCTTGGCCGGGTCAGGAAATAGGCCCCAGGTGCGAGTGCCTTAAGCGGGATGGGCGGAACGGCGCCTGATGACTGGCCGAAACTGACCATCATGCCAAGCCGTTTCAGACAATCGAGCGAGTCGTCAAAGGTATCCTTACCGACGGAATCATAAACTACTTCAACGCCTTGGCCGTTGGTGATCTCTTTTACACGCTCGGATACCTTTTCCTCGCGATAAAGGATCGGATAATCGCAGCCCTTGGATTTGGCGATCTCGGCTTTTTCCTTCGATCCGACGGTGCCGATTACGGTGGCACCCAGATGTTTGGCCCACTGGCAAACAATCTGGCCAACCCCGCCTGCAGCCGCATGGATAAGGATCGTATCGCCTTTTTTGACGTGATAGGTTCGGCGCAAAAGATACTGAGCGGTCATGCCCTGCAACATTGCGGCTGCTGCAAGATCAAAGCTGATTCCGTCCGGGATTTTAACCAAACCCTTGGCCGGCATTACACGTGCCTCGGCATAGGCACCCAGCGGTTGTGCGGCATAGGCAACCCGATCACCAACTGCAAGGTCGGTTACGCCGTCACCAACCGCCTCGATCACGCCCGAACCTTCAAGCCCAAGGCCCGATGGCAGGGACGGGGCCGGATAAACCCCGGAACGGAAATAGATATCGATATAGTTCAGCCCGACGGCTTCCTGTCGCAGGCGAACTTCACCCGCACCCGGTGCGCCGATCTCGACATCTTCAAAACGCAGCACATCGCTGCTACCGGTTTCATAAAATCGGAAAGCTTTGGTCATGGAGACCTCCCGTTAAGGCGCCGTTTGGCGCTTGTCTGATCAATGGTCCAAGTCTATGTCAGAAAACGCCATTTTACTATTCAGCAGGTTTGGTTTTGTCCGTTCGGACGGAGGTTAAAAGACGATATTTCACCTGATGGAATGCCAGACAAAATTGGCTGATAGCTGCTTTTTTCAGAACAGGTTACCCTGATCGCTTGGGATAACCAGATCGATGCCTTCGATCTTCAAAAGCGCGCGTTTGGTTTCAAGTCCACCGTCGCCGGAATAGCCACCCGGTTTGCCGCCGCTTGCCAGAACCCTGTGACACGGAATGATGATCGGGATCGGATTAAGCCCGCAGGCAGTGCCGACCGCTTGATAGGCTGTTGGTGCCCCGGCGGCAATTGCCAAATCTTTATAAGTCGCTGTTTTGCCGCGCGGGATTTTGCACATCGCATCCCATACCGCCTTATGGAAATCGGTGCCATCGGGCGCCAGCGGCAGGTTGAAGGCATCAAGCTTGCCATCGAAATAGGCATTGAGCTGCGCTTTGGCATCGCTCAGGACCGGACTCGGTTCCATATCCTCGACAAAGCCCCAATCGACGGCGACGATCTGATCGTCGAATTCGAAAATTGTAATCGCCCCGACCGGGCTGTTCATCGAAATCTGGGGCATGGTCGAAATCCTGCGGCTTGTGGGAAGGGGTAAAAGGCATAATTAATTTTTGGACGCCGGAGGAGGAGGTCAACCATCGGATGTTTCACGTGAAACATCCGAGTTGAGCAGGCATCGTATCAGCGGCTCTTCTTATGTCGACTTATTTGGCAAATTGGCAAGCAGCTTGGCAAGGTCGGTGGCATTGGTAACCGGTGCGGAACAGACCGGCCCCTGACAGACATAGGCTGTCTCATGTCCGTCAATCACGGTTTTTCCCTTGGCTGGGTGCAGGTCGGGCAGGGCATCGGTGTTGGCCAGAATGGTGATCGCACGGTTTGGCAGATAGGCGGCAAAGATGGCACGCCGCATTTCCATGTACATCTGGCTGCGTTCCTTGGCGATCAGCACGATCTGAAGCGGATTTTGCAGCATTTCGGCTGCCAGAAGAAGGCCAGGCATGTTGGGAAATTGTTCGTTTAATCGCCCGGCAAAGGCGGCAATGGTGATTTCCGCCCGGTCGCGATATTTGGTATCGCCGGTCAGGGCATAAAGCCGCGCCAGATTTTGTGCCATGACCGAATTTCCGGCCGGAACAGCATTATCCATATGCGGTTTCTGGCGCACAACCAGATCATCGGCATCAGATGCCGATTGGAAATAACCACCTTTGGTGTCGGCAAACAGGTTTTCGACTGCTTCGCACCATTCGGTGGCTTCGCGAAGGTATGCATCCTCGCCAAAGCATTCATAAAGCTGCAAAGCCGCGCGGATCATGTGCGCGTAATCTTCGAGCATCCCGGCATGCTGTGCCTTTCCATTGCGATAACTATGCAGGAAGCGCCGGTCATTGCTTTCGCCAGTCATCAGGCTGTTGATCACAAAATTATAGGCAAGCTTTGCATAATCAAGCCAGTCTGCGCGCTTGAACACCATTGCGGCTTCAGCCAAAGCTGCGATGGTCATAGCGTTCCAGTCGGTCAGAGCCTTGTCATCCCATCCCGGCCAGATGCGCTTGTTGCGCACTGCCAAAAGCTTTGTCCGTGTTTCCGAAAGTTTCTTTTCCGTCGTTCGGTCCGCAAGGCCAAGGCCCGATTGCGTGCGGTTCAGGATATTTTTATGTTCCCAGTTGCCCGAGGGACTGACGTCATAGATATCCTTGAACAGGGCGGCATCATTGCCAAGAATGGCGTTAATTTCGGCTTCGTCCCAGACATAGAACTTGCCTTCTACACCCTCGCTGTCGGCATCAAGGCTGGCGGCAAAGGCTCCGCCGGGGACTCGCATATCGCGCAGTATCCAGTCGATGGTTTCGGAAATGCGGGCTTCATAAAGCGGGTTGCCGGTTTCACGCCAGACATCACACAGAAGATCAATCAGCTGCGCATTATCATACAGCATCTTTTCAAAATGCGGCACCAGCCATTGGTCATCGACGGCATAACGGGCAAAACCGCCACCGACATGGTCATAAATCCCGCCCTGGCACATGCGATCAAGGCTGTGGCGGACGATGCGTTTAAGATCGGTATCGTTGGTGCGAACTCCGACACGCCATATAAGGGCCAGAAGGCTTGGTTGCGGGAATTTTGGCGCACCATTGGTGCCGCCATTTTCGCCGTCCATGATCTGTAAGCAGCCATGACCGCACTGATCAATCATCGCGAGCGACGGCATCGACCCGGTTGCACCGCTATTCATTTTAATCAGCGCCTGACCGATCTGTGCAACGTTATGGCGGATGTTATCGGGCTGTTGGGTATAGATTTCTGAAACCGACTTCAAAACATCGCCAAATCCCGGGCGGCCATACCGGGCCTCCTTGGGGAAATAGGTCCCACCCCAGAACGGTTCGCCATCCGGCGTCAGGAA
The DNA here is from genome assembly GCF_040549275.1 of Thalassospira sp. MBR-102. NCBI lineage: Bacteria > Pseudomonadati > Pseudomonadota > Alphaproteobacteria > Rhodospirillales > Thalassospiraceae > Thalassospira > Thalassospira sp. MBR-102. The sequence continues at coordinate 12,593 of NZ_JBEPTC010000006.1, read as the reverse complement.
CATGGTCAACGGCCATCCGCCCTGCTGACCCAGCAATGCCAGCGCATTCTGATAGACACTATCAAGATCGGGGCGTTCCTCGCGGTCTAGCTTAATATTCACAAACAGCTCGTTCATCAGGGCCGCGATACCATCGTCCTCGAAACTTTCATGTGCCATAACATGGCACCAGTGACACGCCGCATAGCCAACCGACAGCAGAACAGGCTTGTTTGCGGCCTTGGCCGCGGCAAGAACCTCGGTACTCCAGGGTTGCCAATGCACCGGATTGTCACGGTGCTGCAAAAGATAGGGGCTGGTTTCCGAACCAAGATTGTTCTGCGCAAGTTTCATGGCGTCGTATCCTGTGCCCGTCCGGATTTCCTGTGAAGGTGGCGGGCTTTTTATGGTTTGCGGGAAGGGAAGTGTTCCATCCCATTGATGACATTCATTCTATGGATGTAAGGGTAAAGCCCCTGAAGCGAAAGACAAGGGGGGTAAAGGGATTGGATTAGCAATATATTGCGATTTTATCGGCTTTTAACTGATTGGAAGTGCTCTGAGGTCGATAGTGATTGAGAACTTCGCACGGACGTCCATAATGGACCCAATAAAAAGCAGAAGATCAAACAGAGGAGATCAGGGCGATGAAAGTTTCCGTGGATATTGATTGCACGCCAGAAGAACTGCGCACCTTTTTTGGTCTGCCCGATGTGCAGCCTATGCAGCAGGCCTTGATGAAAGATATCGAGGACCGGATGAAAGCTAATCTTGCGGCGATGGATCCCGAAACCATGCTCAATACCTGGCTGCCGCAGGGCATGCAGAACTGGGAACAGCTTCAGAAAGCCTTCTGGAGCCAGTTTAACGCTGCCGGAAACACCACTGGCAAGAACACCAAGGACTGACTAGCTTGACGACCGAGGCACATTTTTATCAGGCGCATGTTTTCGTGTGCCAGAACGAGCGCCCCGCGACGCACGAACGCGGATGCTGCAATTCCAAGGGTGCTACGAAGCTTCGCAATTACATGAAGGTTCGCGCCAAGGAACTGGGTCTGCCGATGACTCGTATCAATACCGCTGGATGTCTTGATCGCTGCGAACTGGGGCCGGTGATGGTTATCTATCCCGAAGGCACTTGGTATCGTTACGAGACGATCGAAGATATTGATACCATCCTTAATGACCATCTGGTCGGGGGAAAGGTGGTTGAACGGCTGCGCCTAAGCCCGGATCAATAAACCGGTAAGGCGCGATGCGCGGCATCATCATTAGGACAATCACTTCAAACGGCTCCGACAGGGGTCGTTTTGTGTTTTCCGGCAACGAGAACGGTGACAAGTTGGTGCCGTTTCCAAAGATCTGTAAATCAAACTGGAAACCGGTTTCCGCGAGGATTGTTTGGTGGTCAGAAAGCTGATGATATGCCGCTTTCAGCTATCTTGTGCAGCCTTAAAGCCCCGTTTGTGATTGCAGCTATATGTTGACCTTCGCGGAATGCTGACCGATATGGACAGCCAGCAACATTTTTCTTCAGATGGCGTGACGGATAGCAGAACGGATGACGATTAACGTGACCGACAGTGGAACCCCGATCCGAGTGGGCCAGACAGACACCATATTTGCCCTTTCCAGCGGCGCTGGGCGGGCCGGGGTGGCGGTTATCCGGCTATCCGGGTCAATGGCTGGGGCGACATTGTGCGCGCTTCTGGGCCGCGACAGCCTGCCAAAACCACGTCATGCGATCTATGCGCCGATCCATGATCCGAAAACGAACGAGCGACTTGATGATGCGGTAGCGATCTATTTTGCAGGTCCGGCCAGCTTTACAGGCGAGGATGTCGTCGAGCTTCATACTCATGGCGGGCGTGCGGTAATCGACGGTGTTCTTGATTGCTTGGCCGCTCGACCGGGCCTGCGTATCGCCGAACCGGGGGAATATACCAGACGTGCCTTCGAAAATGGCAAAATGGACCTGACCGCGGCCGAGGGCATTGCCGATCTGATTGATGCCGAAACTGCGGCCCAACGCAGGCAGGCCGTGCGCCAGATGGCAGGCGAATTGGGCGCCCTTTACGAAAACTGGCGCGCGCGTTTAATGAAGGCATTGGCCTACATCGAGGCGGATATCGATTTTCCGGACGAAGATTTGCCTGGTGGTATTGTGCCGGTGGTGCGTGGTGATTTGTCATCCGTTCACGGCGAGATGGATAAACATCTCGCCGACAACCGGCGCGGCGAACGGTTGCGCGAAGGTTTCCAGATCGTGATTCTCGGTGCGCCTAATGCCGGTAAATCAAGCCTTCTGAACCGGCTGGCAAGGCGTGAGGCGGCGATTGTGTCCGAGATCGCTGGAACCACGCGCGATATGATCGAAGTCCATCTTGATCTTGGTGGTTTTCCCGTCACCATGGTGGATACTGCGGGCCTTCGCGAAAGTGGCGATGTGATCGAAACCGAGGGTGTTCGCCGTGCAACCGCCCGCGCGGAGGATGCGGATTTGCGGCTTGTTGTGGTGGATCGTTCCGACTGGCCCCACATCGACGCAGAGGCTGCGCGCCTGATTGATGCCAATACGATCCTTCTGGTCAATAAGGTGGATGGTGTGGATGTTGGCGATATCCCGACAGTCTGGTCTGGAAAATCGGCAATAGGGGATCGGCTTGAGCTGCCCGTTTTGCCCATATCGGCCATGACCGGGCAGGGGATGGAAAGCCTCTTGCAACTGCTGGAGACTCGCGTAAAAGAAGGGCTCGATTTTGCGGGACCAGTTCCCCTGACACGGCTGCGGCACCGCCAGGCACTTGAGCGTGCCAGTGATCATCTGGATCGCGGATTGCAGACCGATATTGCCGAATTGGCGGCCGAGGATGTTCGCCTTGCCGTGCGTGAAATCGGTAAAATCACCGGACGCGTCGATGTGGAAGACCTGCTTGATATTATCTTCGGCGACTTCTGTATCGGCAAATAAGATTATCAGAAATTGTTTCACGTGAAACATCGGCCATTTCGATGACACGTGGTTTTGAATTAAGACCTGAATAAGACTCGCAAGCTGTGTTGCATTGAGCAGATGTCATGGCTTGGCGTAGTCAAGGAATTCAACGAGGAATTCGATGTCGGATAACCGATTTGATGTGATTGTTGTTGGCGGGGGCCATGCCGGGTGCGAGGCTGCGGCTGCGGCTGCGCGCATGGGAGCGAAAACCGCACTGGTCACACACCGTGCTGATCGTATCGGAGAAATGTCTTGCAACCCGGCTATTGGCGGGCTTGGCAAGGGGCATATGGTTCGCGAGGTCGACGCGCTTGACGGTGTGATGGGTCGTGCGATTGACCGCGCTGGGATCCAATTCCGAATGCTGAACCGTTCCAAGGGACCGGCTGTGCGCGGCCCACGCGCGCAGGCTGATCGGAAGCTGTATCGCGAAGCGGTGCAGGATATTCTGGCCAATCAGGAAAACCTGACGATCATCGAAGGCGCGGTTCACGACCTTAAAATTACCGAGGGCGATGACAGCCGCGTGACCGGTGTGATCACCGAAGACGGGCGCGAATATGATGCCGGTGCGGTGGTTCTGACAACGGGAACATTCCTGCGTGGTCTTATTCACATTGGCGAAAAAACCACTCCGGCCGGGCGTATCGGTGATGCGCCAGCACTTGGTCTTTCGGAAACTTTGGAAAAATTCGGCTTCCGTTTGGGGCGTTTGAAAACCGGCACCCCGGCACGGCTTGACGGCCGGACGATCGATTGGGCCAGTCTTCAAGAACAGCCGGGTGATAATCCGCCCGATCCGTTTTCCTTCCTGACCCAAGAAATCACCGTACCGCAAATCTCGTGTCACATGACTTGGACAACCGAGGCGACGCACGAAATCATCCGTGCAAACCTGCATCGGGCTCCGATGTATAGTGGCCAGATCAAAAGCAGTGGCCCGCGTTATTGCCCGTCCATCGAAGACAAGGTTGTGCGTTTCGCCGAAAAGAACCAGCACCAGATTTTTCTGGAGCCAGAAGGGCTCGACGATCCGACGGTTTATCCGAACGGCATTTCAACCTCACTTCCCGAAGAAGTTCAGCTTGCGATGCTGGCCACCATTCCGGGTCTCGAGAAGGTTGCGATTTTCCGTCCTGGCTACGCAGTGGAATATGATTTTGTTGATCCGCGCGAGCTGCGCCATACGCTGGAAACCAAGAAAGTCAGTGCACTGTTCTTTGCCGGGCAGATCAATGGCACGACCGGTTACGAAGAGGCTGCCGGGCAGGGACTTGTCGCGGGTGTTAATGCTGCCCTTGTCGCCGGAAGCACAGCAGGGGCGGTTGAGCGCGAATTTGTTCTTGATCGTGCTGACGCTTATATCGGCGTGATGATTGATGATCTGGTGACGCTGGGCACGCGCGAACCCTATCGCATGTTTACCTCACGCGCTGAGTATCGTTTGATGCTTCGCGCGGACAATGCTGACCAGCGTCTGACGGATCGTGGTCTTGACATCGGCTGCGTGGCATCGCACCGCCAGCAGGTTTGGGGTGATAAAAAACTTTCGCTTGAAACAGCCAAACGCACCGTGTCCGATTTGACCGAAACCCCGAATGGTCTGGCGAAGCATGACATCAAAATCAACCAGGATGGTGTGCGGCGCTCGGCGTATGACTTGCTGGCATATCCGGATATTGATTTCGATACCTTGACCCGCGTCTGGCCGCAGCTTTCTGAAATTACCCCGGCGATCCGAGAACAGGTTTCAATCGATGCGCAATATAAAGGCTATCTGGATCGCCAGTCCGCCGATGTTGCGGCCTTCCGTCGGGATGAAGAGTTGCGTCTGCCGCGCGATCTTGACTTCGATAGCGTCGGCAGCCTTTCGGCGGAAATACGTTTGAAACTGAAAGAAATCCAGCCCGAAACTATTGGTGCTGCATCACGCATTCCGGGTGTCACCCCCGCGGCAGTGACCGCCTTGCTTGGGCATATCAAAAGCCACAAGCATAAGGCGATACGCAGTGCCTGATTGGAACTTACGTTGAGTTGTCCATAATTTCGGAAAGGCAGCACATTTTGTATAAGTGTGCTGCCCTTTTTCGATGTGCCGCTGTTTATCATTGACAATGGGGCTTCATTCACCGCGGATTTCAAATACACTATCTGAATATCTGTCTGGTCTTATTCTGACCCACCGGCTTTGCGTCCGTGACGCTTCTACTTATCGGTAAAATGTTTCACGTGAAACATTTTCGTGTTTTTCCCAAAATTTATTGATTTCGACGCGATAAAACGTGTTTGCTTAAAAAATCAAGTCTGGTGCGAATCATTAACGCGGATTATAACTCGAACATGCAATCCATTTCAGAACCCGTAAAAACATGGTTTGAGACCGATTTGAATGTTTCACGTGAAACATTGGACCGTCTTGGCCTTTATGCTGACCTTGTTGTCAAATGGCAGCCAAGGATCAATATCGTTGGTGCCAGCACGGCTGATGACGTCTGGACACGTCATTTACAGGATTCTGCGCAGCTTTGGCCGTATGTGGAAGACGTTGTCCGTGGCGGCAAAATTGTCGATTTCGGTTCCGGGGCAGGGTTCCCAGGGATCGTTTTGGCGATTTTGGGTGCGAATAACGTGATTTTAATGGAATCAAACACCAAGAAAACCGTGTTTCTGCTGGAAGCAGCGCGGGTTTGTGGGGTGTTGGGCCAGATCGAAATTGCCCGCGAGCGTATTGAAGCCGCCAACGCGCGTGAAGCCGACGTGATTACAGCCCGCGCATTTGCGCCATTGCCAAAGCTTCTGGAGCTTGGGCAGCGGCATCTTAAACCGGGCGGGCATTATGTGTTGCTAAAAGGACGTGCCTTTGAGGAAGAGCTGGCCGATGCACGTGCAGCCGGTTGGGTATTCACTGTAACCACCCATGCCAGCCTAGTTGATCCGGAAGGCGTGGTGATGATTTTGCAAGGAGTTGACCGGTGACCGACGTTATTGATTTGCCGCTTTCAATCTCTTCCGAGGCCGGTCACCGGCCGCGGATCATTGCCGTGGCCAACCAGAAGGGCGGGGTTGGTAAAACTACGACTACGATAAACCTGGCAACTGCGTTGGCGGCTGTGAACCAGCGGGTTTTGATCGTTGATCTTGATCCGCAGGGTAACGCAAGCACCGGTTTGGGCCTGCGTCCGTCTGAGCGCCAGATAAGTTCTTATGACGTACTGATCAACGGCAATACGCTGGAAGAAGCACGCAAGGCAACTGCTATTCCACGCCTGACGATTGTGCCATCAGGTATGGATCTTTCTGGGGCGGAGATCGAGCTTGTCGATTTTGAACGCCGCGAGATGCAGCTTAAAGAATCGCTCGGTCGGTTGCCGCATGATGTCGATTATGTGCTGATCGATTGCCCGCCGTCACTTGGCTTGCTGACGCTTAATGCGTTGGTTGCCAGTGATGCGGTTCTGGTGCCGCTCCAGTGCGAGTTTTTCGCGCTGGAGGGGATCAGCCATCTGGTACGCACCATTAAGCGGGTGAAAAAGGCTTTTAACCCTGCTCTTGAAATTCAGGGCATTGTTTTGACGATGTATGACAAGCGTAACAACCTGTCAGCACAGGTAGCCAATGACGTACGCGACTATTTTGGTGATGTCGTTTATCGCACGGTGATCCCGCGCAATGTCCGTGTATCAGAGGCGCCAAGCCACGGTACGCCGGTGCTTGTCTATGATATGAAATGTCCGGGGTCGCGAGCATATCTTAATCTTGCAAGCGAAGTTCTGAAACGCGAAGGGGTGAAGGCATGAGTGAGGCAAAAAAACGCGGTTTGGGACGGGGGCTATCGGCCCTGCTGGGCGAGGAAGACGATGATGTCGGTGCAGCGGTTGCTGGTAGCAATGAGGCTGTTGCTCATCCAGGCCCTGGCGGGACCACACAGCTGATTGCCATCACCGATCTGAAGCCATCACCATTCCAGCCGCGCAGCAATTTTGATGACGAGGCGATTGACGATCTGGCGGCATCGATTCGTCAGAAGGGTATTATTCAGCCGATTCTTGTGCGGGCGTCCTCTACAGGTGAAACCACCTATGAAATCATTGCCGGTGAACGTCGCTGGCGAGCTGCACAGCGGGCGCAATTGCACGAAGTGCCGGTTCTGGTACGTGATTTTGACGACAGGGAAACCGCCGAGATTGCCCTGATCGAAAACCTGCAAAGGCAGGATTTGTCGCCACTCGAGGAATCCGAAGGTTATAGCCGCCTGATGAGCGATTTTTCGCATACCCAGGAGGCATTGGCTCAGGCGCTTGGCAAAAGCCGCAGTCATATTGCGAACAGCCTGCGTTTATTGACGCTTCCTGCACCGATCAAGCAGATGTTGTCGGATCGTGTGCTGAGCCCCGGTCATGCGCGGGCCCTGTTGGGGGCGAATAACGCGGTCGAGCTGGCAAACCAGATCGTCAAGAAGGGGCTAAACGTTCGCCAGACCGAGAAACTGGTGAAAAGTGACGGCGGTAAAACCGCGCGCCAGAAGAAGCCTTCGTCGGGACGCACAAGCGATAAAGATCCAGATACAGTGGCGCTGGAGCATGATCTTAGCAATATGTTGGGGTTGGCAGTAAATATCGATTTTGACGGGGCGGGTGGTAAAATCTCTGTTAGGTATGAAACCCTTGAGCAACTTGACGATATTCTCAAACGTTTGAGTCAGGGACGGTTGGGCGAGTCGGCACCGGTTAATGACGAGGATGATCCGCTTGTTCCCGAAGGTGAGGGGGACAACGAATTCGATTCGATGTTTATCGATGATGATCTTCTGACTGACGAGCTCGAATCGATTGCCGACGCGACCGAGATCGCGCTGGATGCCGAGGACTCGTTTCTAGACGAGCCAGAAGGCGATATGCCGATTGAGCAGGATGAAGTCGGTGAAGAGGCGCTTGAGACATTGTCGGACGCGAAAGTCCTGAAGAGTAAAGCTCATGGAGCCCTAAGTAATAGCGACGAATAGATTTTTATAGCCAATCCGCAAACGATAAGCAGCCCCGTACGACTCGGTCAGCGGAGCTGTTTTCTTTTTGCGAAATATGTACGGTCGTTAGCGTCTGCCCTGCTTCTGGCGGGCAACGGCGACCTTGATCATCGCGCGGTGTGCGATGGTTTCGGGGATGGCGAGCCCACTTTTACAATCCTTTTCGGCTTCTAGCAGGATTTGCAGGGCGCGTTGCAGATTTCCCAATGCCCAATTCTGCAGATTGGCGCGAAACTGATCTGCGGCCTTGAAAAACAGGGGGGGACGCAACGATTTCATCGCCTGTTCGGCATTCGTGCCTTGTGCCATCTGGCCTTTGACCAGATGTAGTTTTTGAAAATAGCCGATCATCATGCGAAGTGCGCCAACCGGATTGAGGCCTTCTTCGACCAGGCGGGTCAGGGCGCTATCGAGGCTTGCAACATTGCCCTGGGATACGGCCTGCACGACATCGTCATAATGGCGGGCGGAACTATCCCCGACACAGGACATCGCGTCGGCCAATGTGACCTGACCTTCTTTCAGAGCGTAAAGAGCCAGTTTTTCAAGTTCGCTTCGTGAAATCATCCTGTCAGAGCCCAGGTTACCGACCAGATAGCGTATGGCATCGCGATCAATGCGCAGTTTGTGATCTTCCATGACGGAATTGATCAGGGCTTCGATATCCCGTCCGCTATCGGCATAGCAGGGCAGCGCCATGCCATTGCCGGCTTTCTCGACCGTCTGACGCAGTTTCGATTTGGACGCAAGGCTGCCGGCTTCGATGATGATCAGGGCATCACCGGCGGGATCGGCAAGGAAATCGGCTATTACGGGGGCCTGTGCCTCGCCAATGTCGCGGATTCGGATTACACGGCGCCCACCGCCGAAACTGATTGCGGCGGCTTCATCGCGCAGACGGCTGGCGTCTTCCTTAAGCTGGGCAGTGCCAAGTTCGATTACACGGAATGGATCCTTGAGATCCTCGACCACGGTTTTGGCAAGTCTGACCGCACGTTCTCGTACAAGCCCCTCATCCTCGCCATAGATCAGGACGAGTTGCGCCTTGGCATCGGGAGCGCGAAGGAAATTTTCGGCCTGTGCTGCCTTGAGCTTCATGGCGTGATATTACCTAACGTCCGCTGCGCAGGCCAACGGCGACCTGATTGGCAAGCTGTCGGGCAAGATTCCGGGCAGCGTCTGAGCGGGCGGCGGACTCTGCTTCGAGTGAGGCAAAGTCGGAGTCGACAAGGTTGTAAGTTGTTCGGGCGCGAAGCGTGCCTGAACGGAGTATTCTTGAGTCGGAAATTCGAGAAAGTTGGTACTGGGCGCTCAAAATGTAGTCGGCAATGGTTGCTTCATTGTCCTTGGTATAACCGAGTTCGGAAGTTGATTCATCAAGAGTAATATCGAGGGTATATTCCGGCCGAACAGTTTGGCCGCGCGGGGTCAGCGTTTCGACCAGAACGTTACGTGTTATTTGTCCGATTCGGTCTTCCATCATCGATATTTTGACCCTCGCCATATCGGCCGCGGTACTGTCACCGCCTTTATCCTCGGCATAAAGAGGGCGGAAGCCGCAAGCGGTGAGGCCGGTCAGGGCAAGCACGGCGATAATCGATAACAGGGCGCGCAACGTCATTCCTCGCTATTTTTTGCGTGATGGTTTTTGCCGAAAGGCGCATGACCATGACGATACAATAGTTCCGATCCAATCAAAGGGCAAAACAGAGTTAGGTTCGTGATGAAAGAAAGTCTGAGTTCAAGATCTTTAGCTGAGTCGCTGTTATTTGAAAGAGACTTAAAGTCGCTGCGCAGGTTCGCAACGGCCGTATTGAAACGACCCTTTGCAAGCTCGTCTACAATTTTGCTTTTCGGCGTATCTTGTAAACTCTGAGTCTGGGCTTCAGGCATAAAGGTAAAGGGCTGCTCGCCTATCGCCAGTTTGGTCCAAACCTGACGCAGCCAGCGCCAATGGCCGATCAGGCTGCTTTGGGTTATATGCAAAGGACGATCAAGTGGTACATCTGCCAGAAGCGTGAGGCACAAGATATCACTCCCTATCTGGGAATGAAGCTTTGCCAGATTGTTTTCGATGATGTCTGTTGAAACCGGTCCTGCATTTTTTGGCTGGCGGGGGAAATCCTTTTGTTCTTCCCAAGCAGGAAGCAGGCCAAGAATTTCGCACGCGATTGCAAGTCGCCCAGCGCGCAGATCATCCCCGTATTGTGATAATGCAGGTCGATGAAAGGCCAAGACAAACCCCCATTCACGTGTCAGCGAATGGGGGTTGTATTGATCTGACACATACATAGGTGCGTCTGGCATATCCAAACGGAATGCTTATTGTGCGGTTGCGCTGTCAATGCGCAGTTGACGCGCACGGGTCAGAATCGAGTCTTCCATTGCGGTTACCGTACTTGGTTCAACCACAGCATCTGCCCATTGGTCCGTTCCAACGCGCACCTGACGGAAGACAGCGACCTTAATCGCGTCGGAGCGAAGGGCGGTACCGAGGATATAGCCCGTAATCTTGAAACGCTCGTTTGGTGTTTCCGGCGGGCTGTACCAATCGGTAATGATCACACCGCCAAACGGATCGGCCGAGTTGAGCGGCATGAAGGAGAGCGTATCAAGCGATGCGCGCCACAGGAAGCTGTTCACACCAATACCGGTGCCGCCGCCCTGATTCTTGCTCTCGTCACCACCCAGAAAATTAAAGCCGTCGGGACCAAAAAGGGTGCCTTCTTTTTTCTGGTCCGCGATTGTTTGGGATCGACCGGTTGTCCCCACACGTTTATTTCCCGGTGCAGAGCCAGGATAGCTATCATAATCTGACTGACTACCGGCACAAGCAGCAATGAGCAAACATATTGAGAAAGAGGCAATTACTTTAACTGGAGACAATCGCACGGTCCATTCCTTGTCCAGAGCATCAGAATTTCTGTCCGCACTATAGGACCGACAAGGCTTGGAGCAAACAAAAACATGTGTGTCAAATATGCAACTAAGATGTGGAAATGTATCTTTTCGATCACAGTGTTGTTGACCTGCGGGACTTTTACTGGCTCCATTGCCCTCGAACCGAACGGCGAAAAGTCGTTCACCTAATTTTTGTTAGGCGGTTTTCCGCACTTGCAAAGACGTTGAGGGAAAAGATGAAAAAGATTCTGTTTGCTTCCAGCGCAATCGCTGCTGTTGCTTTCGCAGGCCAGGCTTCGGCTTCTGAGCCGATCAAATTGTCGGTTGGCGGTTATATGGAACAGTGGGTTGGCTTCGCTGATGAAGACGTTCCTGGTTCTGACGGTCGTAATAACGCATTCCAGTCTGATACCGAAGTTTACTTCACCGGTTCGACCACCCTTGATAACGGCATCGAAATCGGTGCACGTATCGAACTCGAAGGTGAAACCTCTGGTGACCAGATCGATGAACAGTTCCTGTTCGTGAATGGTGGCTTCGGTCGCATCGAAATGGGCAAGAACGACAGCGTTGCTGACTCGATGGCTATTACCGCTCCGACCGTTGGTCCGGTTAACCCGAGCGATGGCGGTATGGAAGACTGGGTCAACATCACCACCGGTAATATCATTGATACTGTTCCGTCTTCTGGCGACCAGAACCGTTTCAGCTACATGACCCCGTCGTTTGGCGGCTTCCAGGCTGGTGTTTCTTTTGCTGATGACAGCAACCGTAACGGTGCTTCCTCTTACAACAACACCGATGGTTCTGGCGACAACATCCTGTCCGGTGCTGTTACCTTCGATCATGACTTTGGTGGTGTTTCGCTTGGCTTGTCGGCTGAAGGCGAACACCAGGGTGAAGGTGCTTGGTATGGTTTTGGTACCAATGTTGGTTTCGGAAACTTCACCGTTGGTGGTTCTTATGGTCACACCGAAGACGATTACACATTGTCTTCCCGTGATAGCACCGCTGGCCGTGGCGACATCGATGCATTTGACCTCGGTGTTACCTATGCGATGGACGCAGCTTCGGTTGGTCTGAGCTACGCTTATCAGGAAAACGAAACAACCAACGTTGACAGCCAAGGCCTGTCCCTTGGGCTGGCTTACACCCTCGGTGCAGGTGTTTCGTGGCAGTCTTCGGTCTTCTGGTTTGAAGAAGACGCAACCACTGCTGCCGCTGACAACGATGGCTACGGTGTTGTAACCGGTCTGGCACTTTCCTTCTAATCCAATCTGGATTGAATAAAAATGCCCTGAAGGGAGCGAGAAATCGCTCCCTTCTTTTTTGCTTTGGGGGTTGCGAGCGGCTAGGTACGACAGATCATTATAATGACTTTACCTGTTTATCATGATTGATTTGAAATTCAGCTTTTTCGTCGCCTAGGCTGAATCGACATTTACATCCATAGAGTGGCTGCGGCGAGAAATACGAAAGACAGATAATGGCAGGCCTTGCGGTCATATCGTGTGGCCAGCCTTCGCCAGTGCTTGAGCTTGTTGAACGTCCGCTCGACACCATTTCTGTGCTTATAGATTTCCTTGTCGTATTCGCGCTGCTGCTTGCGATTGGACCTTGGTGGAATAACCGCCACAGCCTCCATGGCGGTGATGGCGTCAAGTATTTCCTGACTGTCATACCCCTTGTC